>NZ_QPES01000001.1:1318055-1647569 GCF_009455685.1 Paraburkholderia hayleyella
GCTGGCCCGCTGGCGTGACCACCTGAGCCCACATGCCGAGCCCTGCCACCTGCGGCTGGGCCTCGAGATAAGCGCGCTGCTGCGCGAGCCGTTGCGGCACGGCGAGGTCGCCCGCATCAATGCGCGCAGCGTAGCGGTAGCCGCGTGCGGCGAGCGCTTCGATGCCTCGTTGCAAGGCTCGCTCGATGCCACCGTTTTGCGCCAGCCGCAGCACTTCGATGCGCATGCCCGGCCGTGTGGGCGCTTGCAGTGGCGGGGTGCTGCCATCGTCGACCAGCAGCACGTCGAACGATGCGTTTTCGCTAAAGGATGCGAGGGTGCGTTCGACTTCAGCCTGGCCATTGAAGGCGGGCATGAGCACAGCGACATCGGCCAGTGGCGAAGTTTCAGTGTTCATCGCCGTCATGGATGTGACCGGTGCGCGAGCGGAAAGGGACGTCATGGGCGCACCCGATAGCGAAGATAGGAGAAGTTGACCGCCGCCGCCGCCAGATAACCGGCCGCGAGCCCAACCAGCGCGCCATAGGCGCCGAAATGCGGAATGCTGAGCTGATTTACAGTGAACGCGATCAGCAGGGCGAGCAGCCATTTCGCCAGCAAGACGAATTTAGCCTGGTATTTGAGGACGGCCAGATTACCGATGGCTTCGATGCCAGCTGGTACCGAGAGCCATACTGCCCAGCGGAAAATTTCGCTAGCGCCTGCGTAATCGGGCCCAAACACGTGGTGAATGATGACGCCTGCCAGCAGATCGAGCACGAGCGCGCCAGCGCTCATCACCCCGGCGGTCAGCACGGTGAGCCGCACAATATTGCGGCGCAGCTGCAAGGCGTCGTGTACCCGGTAGACGAAAGCGGGCGCGAGCGTTTGCGCCAGCATCAGCGCGAGCGTGATCCAGTTTTCGTTCAACTGTTGCGCGGCGGAATAGCGGCCCAGATCGGCGAACGAGATCGTGCGCTCAAGCATCAACCGGTCGAGTTTGAGAAAGAGGTACATGCAGATCAGGCCGAGCCAGAACACGCTTCCGGCGCTAGCGAAGTGGCGCATCAGCGCCCGGTCGGGACGCCAGTCGAGCGTGCCGCCATGGCGCGCGATGTAATACGCCAGCAGCACGCCGGCGAGCAGCGCGGCTTCGAGCGCCCAGAGCCAGCCAAAGCGTGCCGGCGCCACGCTGGCGCGCACGCACAGATAGACCAGCCCGGCTTTGAGCAGGGCGATGACCATGCTGCCCAGCAGTTGCGGCTTGCTGTAGGTCATGCTTTGCAGCCAGGCGTTGATTGTGCCGACGAAGGGCTCACGAAACAGCATCGTCAGCGCGAGCCCCGCGAGCATCGCACCGACCAGCGGATCAGTGAGCCCCGCGGCAATACCGCCCCAGGTGAGTAGCAGCGCCACGGCGGAAACCGTGAAGCGCAGCGCAAACGCGCTACCCAGCACGACGCCCAGCGGCGCCTGGCGATGCACGATGGTCGGGACGAGAATTTCCGCGCCGCAGACCCAGGTGAGGGGCGCCAGCACGAGCAGCAAGGTATTGGCGTATTGCCATTTGCCGAACGCCTCCGGGCCGAAATAGCGCGCGAGCATGCCGCTGATGGCGATGGCCACGGCGATCTGGGTCAAGCGCTCAAGGCCCAGCCAGATGAGGTTGGCGAATGCCCGGACGATGTCTGGATGAGGACTGCGGTGTATCAGCTTCAGCATGGCAGGGCGGCTCGCCCAGGCGTGTGCGCCGCGCTGGCGTGCAAGCGAGGAGACGCCCAGGGCAGCAACTTCATCGGAGGGGCACGCAGAGGCATTAGAATAGGCGCCTTTCTGGCGCGTCTCAAAACGAAAGAAGCGCAATTATAGGGGGGAACTGAATGGCTTCCCGCCCTCAAGCAGCCCTGTGTTTGACGTGTGTTCGCGGTGGCGTCGCGCGCGTCCCGCACAGGCCTTGTGTTGCTCTTGTGCGGCTCTTGTGCCTCTCTTCCCAATGACACGGCGCCCCGGTTTCGACGGTCTTTCCACGGTTAAAAAGCGAGCGACATCATGATCTCCTCTTCCATTTTCAAGGCGTATGACATTCGCGGTGTGATTGGCAAGACGCTCGATGCGGCCACGGCTCATGCGATTGGCTGCGCCTTTGGCAGCGAAGTGCGCGCCCAAGGCGGCGATGCCGTGGTGGTGGCGCGCGATGGCCGTCTCTCGGGCCCGGAAATGGTGACGGCGCTGGCGCAGGGCTTGCGCTCGGTGGGGGTCGATGTGGTGGATGTGGGGATGGTGCCAACGCCGGTTGGCTATTTCGCGGCGAGCGTGCCGTTAGCCTTGCCCGATGGCGAGCGCCGCGTCGATTCCTGCATTGTCGTGACCGGCAGCCATAATCCGCCCGATTACAACGGCTTCAAGATGGTGCTGCGCGGTGCTGCGATTTATGGCGAACAGATTCAGGCGCTTTATCAGCGCATCGTTGCCGGACGTTTTGCCAGCGGTAGCGGTCGTTATGTCGAATATGACGTGGCGCCCGAATACCTCGCGCGCATTGTCGGCGATATCAAACTGGCCCGCCCGCTCAAGATCGTGGTCGATACCGGCAATGGTGTCGCGGGCGGCCTCGCGCCGCGCCTGTTCAGGGCGCTGGGGTGCGAACTGGTCGAGCTGTTCACCGAGATCGACGGTACCTTTCCGAATCACCATCCCGACCCGGCACACCCGGAAAATCTGCAAGACGTGATTCGCACGTTGCAGCAAACCGATGCTGAAATCGGTTTTGCCTTTGACGGCGACGGCGACCGTCTCGGCGTGGTGACCAAGGATGGACAGATCATCTATCCCGACCGTCAGTTGATGCTGTTTGCCGAGGACGTGCTGGCGCGCAATCCGGGCGCGCAGATCATCTATGACGTGAAATGCACGCGCAATCTCGCGCCCTGGATCCGCGCCAAAGGCGGCGAGCCGCTGATGTGGAAGACGGGGCATTCGCTGGTCAAAGCCAAGCTGCGCGAAACCGGCGCGCCACTGGCGGGCGAGATGAGCGGCCACGTGTTCTTTAAAGACCGCTGGTATGGCTTTGACGATGGCTTGTACACCGGTGCGCGTTTGCTCGAAATTCTCACGCGCGTGGCTGACCCCAGCCAGGTGCTCAATGCGCTGCCGGATTCGCTGTCGACACCTGAATTGCAGCTCAAGCTCGAAGAAGGTGAGAACGTTGCGCTGATCGAGCGCTTGCGGCAACACGCCCAGTTTCCCGACGCGGCTCAGGTGGTGACCATCGATGGCTTGCGCGTCGAATACGCCGACGGTTTTGGCCTTGCCCGTTCGTCGAATACCACGCCGGTTATCGTGATGCGCTTCGAAGCCGATACCCAGGCGGCGCTGGAACGGATTCAGGATGATTTCCGCCGGGCCATTCTGGCGCAAATGCCGGCTGCCCAACTGCCGTTTTAACGTATTAGCGGGCGCTGCTTTCGTGAACGTACAAAAAATTTTGATTGTCCGCGTGTCATCGCTGGGTGACGTCGTCCACAACATGCCGGTGATCGCCGACATTCGGCGCAAATATCCCGAGGCCCAGATCGACTGGCTCGTCGAAGAAAACTTCGTGAGCCTCGTGCAACTGGTGGCCGGGGTGCACCGGGCGCTGCCGGTTTCGCTGCGGCGCTGGCGCAAGCGGCTGCTGTCACCGGCCAACTGGCGCGAAGTGCGGGCGTTTCGCCAGGCGCTAGTGGCGGAAAACTACGATCTGGTGATCGATTGCCAAGGCCTGATTAAAACCGCGTGGCTGGCGCGCATGGCGCGTGGCCAACTGGTGGGGCTGGCGAACCGGACCGAAGGCGCAGGTTTCGAATGGCCCGTGCGTTTTTTTTATGACCGGCGTGTGCCGATCGCGCCGCATACGCATGTCGTCGAGCGCACGCGGCAACTGGTGGCGGCCGCGTTGAACGAGCCGCCGCCCCAGCCCACTGACCTCATTGATTTCGGCCTGAATGTGCCGCGCGCCGCAGAGGCGCTCGCGCAAGCCGGGCTGAATTTGCCGGTGCCGTATGTGGTGTTCGTGCATGCCACCTCACGTGCGGACAAGCAATGGCCCGAAGCCGCGTGGATCGAACTGGGCGAGGCGCTGGTACAGCGGGGCGCGTCGCTTGTGCTGCCGTGGGGCAGCGCCGCGGAGCGCGCAACCAGCGAGCGTCTCGCCCAGGCGCTCGGCGCGGCGGCGATCGTGCCGCCTTCCTTGACGCTGCCCGCGGTGGTGGGATTGCTTGATGGCGCAGCGGCCACGGTCGGCGTCGACACCGGGCTGGTTCATATCGCCGCAGCGCTTAAGCGGCCAACGGTCGAACTGTACAATTTCGAGACTGCGTGGCGCACCGGAGGCTACTGGTCGACCAATATCGTCAATCTCGGCACCACGGGGCACCCCCCCACGTTGCAACAGGTGAAGTCCGCACTAGCCGGTTTCGGCCTGCTCTCACGCAGCACGTAAGCCTGTAAGCCCTTAAGCGCAGGCGCTGTCATGCCCTGCGCGTCATCTGCCACCGCCCGGTTGAGGCAGCAGTGGCCCATTTGTTTTCACAGACCACCATGAACCAATCCCAGATTATCGAAGTCACGTCCGCCGACTGGAGCGGGCACGACCTGGCATTGCCGCGCGAAACGCTGCTGGAGAGTGTCGAGCGCGGCAAGGTGCTGTATTTCCCGCATTTGCGTTTTGCTGTCGAAGGCGGTGAGTCCGCCTTGCTCGACCCCGCGCTGGCGGACCCGGCACGCAAGAACATCAGCCTGGAACCCAATGGAGGGGCGCTGCATGGTGTGCTGGGCGACGCCGTGCAGCGCTCGGCGGTGCGTGCGCTGATTACACGTTATCAGGTGAATGCGCGCTCGCTTGTCGACGGTCTTTTTCCGGAGTACAGCGGCGCCTTGCGCGTGGCACCCACCAGCCTGCGGCTGCATCAGGTTGAAACGCGCCAGACCTCATGGCGCAAGGACGATAGCCGTTTGCATGTCGATGCCTTTCCGTCGCGGCCCAATTACGGCGAACGTATCTTGCGCGTGTTCACCAACGTGAATCCGCAGGGCATGCCGCGCGTGTGGCGCGTTGGCGAGCCCTTTGAAGACATGGCGCGGCGCTTTTTGCCTCATATCCGGCCACAACTGCCTGGCGCGGCCTGGCTGCTCAAGCTGTTGCATGTGACGAAAACCCGACGCAGCGCGTATGACCATCTGATGCTGAAGCTGCACGACAGCATGAAAGCCGATCAGGATTATCAGAAAAACTCGCCGCAGCAGACGATGCCGTTTCCGCCTGGCAGTGTATGGATTTGCTTTTCGGATCAGGCATCGCACGCCGTGATGTCGGGCCAGTTCATGCTTGAGCAAACTTTTTTTCTGCCGGTGCGAGCGATGGTCCAGCCAGAATGCGCTCCGCTAGGCATTTTGCAACGGCTGCAGGGCCGGGCCCTGGTGTGAGTGCGATGGTGAGTGGGATGGTGAGTGCGATGACAGGCATGAGCGCGAGCGTGGATACGATAGTGCAGCGGGTTCGAGAGCGGCATGAGCGAGTGCGAAGCAAGCAGAGGGCGCGAACGTCATGCTAAGAACCTTGTATCGCGCGCTCTGGTGGCTGGCGGCGCCAGCCGCGGTGACGCGCCTGCTGTTGCGCTCACGTCAGGAGCGGGGTTACCGCGAGCATATCGCCGAGCGTTTTGGCTGCACCGCGGGGCGGCCGCTCGATGACCATGCGCCGTTGATCTGGGTGCATGCCGTTTCGGTGGGCGAGACGCGGGCTGCCCAGCCGCTGATCGAGGCGCTGCTGCAAGCACGCCCTGACGCACGGGTGCTGCTGACCCACATGACCCCAGGCGGCCGGGCGACAGGCGAGCAGATTTTCGGCGAGCGCGTGCTACGCAGTTATCTGCCCTACGATGTGCCACACGCCGTGCGGCGTTTTTTACGCGCCTGGCGGCCCACGCTTGGGTTGGTCATGGAAACTGAAGTCTGGCCGACGCTCATCGAAGAATGCCAGCGTCGGGGTGTGCCACTCGTGCTGACCAATGCCCGTATGTCGGCGCGTTCATTCCGGCGTGCCTCGCGTTTTGGCGCGGCCACACGGGAAGTCTTTGGCGGCTTTTCCCGCGTGCTGGCGCAAAGCCCCGCCGATGCCGAGCGTCTGCTGGCGCTCGGGGCGCGCAATGTCACGGTGCTCGGCAATCTCAAGTTCGACATGAACACGCCCGCGGAACAGGTGGCGCAGGGTCATGCCTGGCGCGCGGCCTTTGGCGCGCGGCCCGTGTGGGTGGCGGCGAGCACCCGTGAAGGCGAGGAGGAACAGGTGCTGCAAGCGTTTGCGGCGCTGAATGTCGCGCGGGCGCTGCTGATTCTGGTGCCGCGTCATCCGCAACGTTTTGCCGAGGTGGCGGCATTGGTGGCGCGTCATCGGTTGCGTTGCGAACGCCGTTCGTCATGGGCGGTGGACGGCGCTGTCGCCGGGACGGCTGAGAAGCTGGATGAAGATGTCCAGGTCTGGCTTGGCGATTCGATGGGTGAGCTGGGCGCGTATTACGCGGCGGCGGATATTGCGTTTATCGGCGGCAGCCTGTTGCCGTTTGGCGGACAAAATCTGATCGAGGCCTGTGCCGTCGGCGTGCCGGTGCTGATTGGGCCCCATGTGTTTAATTTCACCCAGGCGACAGCGGATGCCGTGGCGGCGGGCGCGGTGCTTCAGGTGCAAGACGCGGCTGAACTGGCGCGTACCCTGCAGACGCTGTTCAGCGACAAGCCGCAACGTACCGCGATGGGTGCGGCGGCAGCGGCATTTGCCGCACGGCATCGGGGGGCGACGGCACGCACGGTTGAGGTGCTGCTGACCTTGCTGCCGTAATGGCCGAGTGAAATGGAGGTGAAGCGTGAAGAGGAAGAGGGGGCCGATGCCATCAGGCATCGGCCCCCTCTTCGGTTAACACGGTTCACAACCCCCGCATGGATGAATCAGACAGGCTGGTTTAAAACGCTGTGAATGGCCCCGCTTGCGTACCGACAGTGGCGCCTTGCACGGCGCTATAAACGCTTCGTCCGAAGAAGAACGGTAGGCCCCACATGTGCTGTGAACCTCGCGTGCCAATATTGTTGTACGCATGGTTCTTGGCGGTCCAGACCTGATCCAGGCTCGTTATTGAGAACGGTATGGATTTCTGGCTGCCGTCATTGAGCGTTACCAGCGCCGTGAGACTTAGTGTTTTGGGAGGGATGTACCAGTTCGTGGCACTGATAGGGATGGAGCCGTCGTAAAACATCATCGAATTGGTTCCGCTATCGAACATGCCGTTTCTGGCAATACCGCCGTACGTAACCGTAGTCCATCCAAATGTGTTTACCGGCACGATCGAGACACTCGCGGGCATTTGATTGTTCGTGCGTGTCCCGATGCCGAATATGAGTTCTCCCGTGACGGTGGGGGCGCCTTCTGCAGGTACATCAGGCAAGCGGATGATAGTGCCATTGTTATCGCTGTCGAACGCCATCACAGGGTGAGTGACTTGAGTGCCGGGGCCGACGCTTGCCGGCGTGCAGGAGGTCGCCGTTGGGCAACTGTAGTAGCCAACGGACGTGTCGACTTTGCTGAAACCAATCCCGACGAGCCCGTTCGCATCAAGCGCTTCTGGGGTACCCATGTTTTTGCCTCCGCGTTGTGCGCAGACATCAAGGGAGGGGAAATTAGGATCGCCGCCAATCTGGATGGGAATGGCGGGGGCTTTTTTATCGCCCATGAGGACATCGGCTAGTGCTATCGGGCCCCATATGTACCCCGAACCAAACGTCGAACATTCAGTAAGTGGTGATGAAGTGCCTGAAGCATTGAGCGCGGTAAACTGCGCCCGCAAGTTTGCCGGGATGGCGCTATTGAGCACGCGGACACCGATTGAACCGGTATCGAGCACCATGCGGTCAATGGTCGCGCACTGGGCGGGATCTTTTGAGCCTGGTGGACAGATGGTGACGGTCACAAATGGCTGATTTACGTTGTTGCTCGTTGCGGAGAACTCTTTGACGAGGATCGGAATCGTATTGCTGCCGACTTTCGCTCCACTATCGCCGCCCGTTGTGCCGCCGCCACCGCCAGTGGTTCCGCTATCGCCGCCCGTTGTGCCGCCGCCACCGCCGGTGGTTCCGCTATCGCCGCCCGTTGTGCCGCCGCCACCGCCGGTGGTTCCGCCACCGCCGCCCGTTGTGCCGCCACCACCGCCGGTGGTTCCGCTACCGCCGCCCGTTGTGCCGCCACCACCGCCGGTGGTTCCGCCACCGCCACCCGTTGTGCCACTGCCGCCGCCGGTGGTTCCGCCACCGCCGCCCGTTGTGCCGCCACCGCCACCGGTGGTTCCGCTACCGCCGCCCGTTGTGCCACTGCCACCACCGGTCGTGCCTTTGTCGGCAGGTTTGGAGGGCTTGTTAACCGAAGGAGGCGCGACCCAGGATTTGTCATCCTGGCCACCACCACCGCCGCCACAGGCGGACAGAACTGTACTGGCTGCCAGTACAGTGCAGCAAAGCGCTTGATTAAAAGTAAAAGTCTTCATGGTTTGTATTTTTGTCACTCAACGGGAATAGCGCGGAAATAGCGTCACGGCAGATCGTAGACATTGACACCGGCAGGTACGAGCTTGGGCAGGTAAGCTCTGCCGGATGCACTGCCTGGATGAGCGAACGATTCGATCTTGAGGTCGCCGGCACCCCCGACTAACGGCCCGAGGCCGGGCGCTGCAGCTTGGCTTGCCTGGGCAAAATTGGGGAAATAGCTCCCCAGAAGCTGCGTCATGTCAGGCCGGATGGGGCCGTTCCAGGTGAGCGCAAACACGATGTTGTCAGGCAGGACGTATTCGCGGATGGTGACACCCTCGGATGTTTGCGATTGCCGTACGGAGTAAGCCGCGTTGGGGGCAACGGCCTGTGCCGCCGAGAGCTGTTTGGCTGCCGGGTGCTGTTTGAGCGTTGACGTTGAGTGCGGAATTTCGCTAGGGGCTGCGCCTAGCGTTGCATGAGCAGCAAGGGGGAGAAGCATCGCAACGGTTGCTGCGACGTGGATCATTTTCATCAAACATGCTCCTAAGTCAAGTCGGAGCATGGTGCCAGAGGACACTGGGTGATTAATTTAGGACGTTTCTGAATGTATCCAGTGTTTTACTGGAATTCGGCATAGTTATTGGCATGTAATTCATGCTATTACATGCCGCCCGCCCGGGAAGACCGAAAGGAGGGAAAGCGTTGAACGCCTGCAAGGCGCAGGCGTGAGTGGGATCAATACGTGGGAACGGCAGGGTCGACAAGCTGGGACCACGCATGAATGCCGCCTTCGAGATTGAAGACTTCAGCGTGACCATTGGCCTCGAGAAAGCGCGCAACCTGGGCGCTGCGCGCACCGTGGTGGCAGATGCAGACGAGTGGCGCATCGTCATCGAGCTCGGCGTAGCGCGCGGGAATATCGCGCATGGGAATCGTCTGGCTACCCGTGATTTTGGCGGTTTCGATTTCCCATGGCTCGCGGACGTCGAGCAGCACGGGGGCCGCGCGTGACGCATCGGCAAGCCAGGCGGCCAGCGCGGGGGCGGACAGGTTTTGCATCGGCAGGTCTGGTTGATTCAGGGGGCAGGGGTTCGGCGGAGATTGGGCAAACGCGAGGCCCGGCTCAGAACTTGAAGCGCGAAGGTTGTTCCGCGTTGACGAGCGGCGTGACCATCGTCTCGAAAAGATCCGTGGTGTGGAACTGCTGTTCGCCGAGACGCGTGATGATTTGCGCTTCCAGCACCGGGGCGGTGCCCACGAACACGGCCAGGCGCCCACCGGGTTTGAGCTGTTCAAGCAGGCCGGACGGCAGCATCGGCACGCTGCCGGAGAAGCAGATCACGTCGTAGGGTGCCGCCTTGTCCTTGTCCCAGCCGCGGGCACCGTCGCCGCAAATGACGTCAGCGTTTTGCACGCCATTGGCCGCGAGCCGGGCGCGGGCGTAGGCGACCAGTTCCGCTTCAATTTCGATCGAAAGCACATGCTGTGCCCGATGCGCCAGCAGTGCCGCCATATAACCCGAGCCCGTGCCGATTTCCAGCACGTTTTCGTGTTTTTTGACCGCGAGTGCTTGCAACACGCGCGCTTCAACCCGGGGGTGCAGCATGTTCTGGCCGCACGGCAAGGGGATTTCGAAATCGGCAAAAGCCAGATCGCGGTAAGCCTCAGGGACGAAATTTTCACGTTTGACGATGGACAGCAGGTTCAGCACGTCCAGGTCGAGCACATCCCATGGACGGATTTGCTGTTCGATCATGTTGAAACGCGCTTGCTCGATATTCATGATGGGTTCGACGGTGTAAAGGCTGCCCGTGAGGGACGGCGAAGGTCTGGGAGGAAAAACTGGAGCGATTGTATCAAACGCCCAGCGCGCATGATTCATGCCTGTTATGGCGCTTTCAGCTTTTGCTGTTTTTGATCTGCGCTTCGAAGGCGAGATCGAGCTTGCTGGCGCGGCGCGGCTGTTGCGGGCCGAAGGCATCGACAAACTTGACGAATTCGTCAAGGGCGAGCGCTGCAGAAAGAGGTTTCCCTGCCGGCGCGGCTTTGTCGGTGAGATAAAACATCCCGCCTGGCAGGCTGACCGCAGCGTAATAAGGATGCCCGCTACGGGTTTTGAGCCGTTCGACGGCGTGAATGGCGCGTGTAGTCCGCATGGTTAGGAGCGAGGGTTCAAGTCGGGAGGGAGGAGAGGGCGTTCATGGCCAGGCGCGAAGCCCGTCATAGCTCGTAGGTTTCTTGTCCGCCCTTGAGCGCGTGCTCGATCAGCTTGCGGTTCAGGCTCGGCGAGAGCAGCTCGACCAGCGTATACACATAGCTGCGCAGGTAGGCACCCTGCTTGAGCGCGACCCGCGTGACATTGCTGCCGAACAGGTGGCCGACGGGCATCGCGCGTAACTGGCGATCGCGTTCGGCGCTGAACGCAAGATCAGCCATAATGCCGACCCCGAGCCCGAGTTCGACATAGGTTTTGATCACGTCAGCGTCGATTGCTTCAAGCACGATATCCGGCGTGAGCCCGCGCAGGCGGAAGGCTTCGTCGATCTTGCTGCGTCCGGCGAAGGCATTGCCGTAGGTAATCAGGGGATATTGCGCCAGATCATCGAGCGACAACTGCTTGCGCTCCAGCAACGGGTGCTCTGGCTGCACCACCGCGATATGGCGCCACTGGAAACAGGGCAACGACACCAGATCCTTGTAATCCGCCAGGGATTCGGTGGCGATGGCCAGATCAGCCTGGTCATGAAGCACCATTTCCGCGACCTGGGTCGGGTTGCCTTGCAGGATCGACAGATGCACTTTCGGAAAACGTTTTTTGAATTCGGCGATGGCGGCAGGTAACGCATAGCGCGCCTGGGTGTGCGTCGCCGCGATGACCAGGTTGCCCTGGTCTTGCGCGGCGAAGTCTTTGCCCACGCGCTTGAGGCTCTCGACTTCCTGCAG
This sequence comes from Paraburkholderia hayleyella, assembly GCF_009455685.1. Taxonomy (NCBI): domain Bacteria; kingdom Pseudomonadati; phylum Pseudomonadota; class Betaproteobacteria; order Burkholderiales; family Burkholderiaceae; genus Paraburkholderia; species Paraburkholderia hayleyella. Next base: position 1,329,528 of record NZ_QPES01000001.1, read on the forward strand.
GATTTTTTCGACCGAAGCCAGAATGATCCGGCCCGGCTCGGTCAGCGAGCGCACCCGTTTGCCATGGCGCGTGAAAATTTCGACGCCAAGCTCATCTTCCAGTTCGATGATCGCCTTCGATACGCCGGGCTGGCTGGTAAACAAGGCCTTGGCGGCTTCGGTGAGGTTGAAGTTTTGCCGGACGGCCTCGCGCACAAAGCGAAACTGGTGCAGATTCATTTATAACCCTGTTGCATATAAAAAGAATTTTTTAGTCGTTTGAAATATAAAGCGAGTTTATTACGATTTATCCACGTTTTCCAATATGCATAGCTGCATCTGTCATTAGCGAGCGCGGTTGAAGAAGGGGTCAGAAGGTTTTGCTTACTTCATCGCGCCGCTGTTACGCCCTATGTTGTGTTCCTTGTATTGCGGCGCCCCTGTGTCGGGCCCTTGTGTTGTGCCTTGTTCTGCCACTTTTAGGGTCCCCAAAATGTACCAATACGACCAGTACGATCAGACCATCGTTGATGAACGCGTGGCGCAATACCGGGATCAGGTCCGGCGGCGGCTGTCGGGCGAGCTGGACGAAGAAGAATTTCGTCCGCTGCGCCTGCAAAACGGCCTGTACATGCAGCGGCACGCCTACATGCATCGCATCGCTATCCCCTATGGCAACCTGCGCTCGGACCAGTTACGCATGCTGGCGCAGATCGCCCGCGATTACGATCGCGGCTATGGCCACTTTTCCACTCGCTCGAACATCCAGTACAACTGGATCCGTCTCGAAGACACCCCTGATATCCTGGCTAAGCTCGCTTCGGTGCAAATGCACGGCATCCAGACTTCAGGCAACTGCATTCGCAACATCACCGCTGACCAGTTCGCCGGCGTTGCCCCCGATGAGATCGTCGATCCGCGGCCATGGGCTGAAATCTTGCGCCAGTGGTCGACGTTTCACCCCGAGTTCGCCTGGCTGCCACGCAAGTTCAAGGTGGCCGTATCGGGCTCGCGCGAGGACCGCGCCGCCGTGCAGGTACACGACCTGGGCGTGTACCTGAAGAAAAACGCGCAGGGCGAGATCGTGGCCAGCATTCTGGCCGGAGGGGGCCTCGGACGCACGCCGATCGTGGGCGCGATCATCCGTGAAGATTTACCCTGGCAGCATCTGCTGAGCTATTGCGAAGCCGTGTTGCGGGTCTATAACCGCTACGGCCGGCGCGACAACATTTACAAGGCACGGATCAAGATTCTGGTGAAGGCGCTTTCGCCTGAAAAATTCGCCCAGCAAGTCGAAGCGGAATGGCAGCACCTGAAAGACGGCCCCGCCACGCTTACGCAAGCCGAGGTGAGCCGCGTCGCGCGTTATTTCGAGCCGCCGCAGTACGCGAAGCTGCCGGATACCGATGCCTCCTTCGAAAGTCATTTGCTCGAAAACCGCGCGTTTGCCCGCTGGGTGGAGCGCAATGTCCGGCCGCACCGGGTGCCGGGTTATGCCTCGGTGACGCTGTCGCTGAAGTCCCCGACCATCGCGCCGGGAGATGCCACCGATAGCCAGATGGACGCCGTCGCGGATTGGGCCGATGCGTATTCGCTCGGTGAGATTCGCGTGTCGCACGAGCAAAACCTGATTCTCGCCAACGTGCAAAAACGCGATCTGTTCGCCTTGTGGGAAAAAGCCCGGGCCGTGGGTTTCGCCGCCCCGAACATCGGCTTGCTGACAGACATCATCGCTTGCCCTGGCGGCGATTTTTGCTCACTGGCCAACGCCAAATCGATCCCGATTGCGCTCGCGCTCCAGCAGCGTTTCAGCGATCTCGATTACGTTCATGACCTGGGTGACCTGTCGCTGAACATCTCCGGCTGCATCAACGCCTGCGGCCATCATCACGTCGGCAACATTGGCGTGTTAGGGGTCGATAAGGATGGCTCGGAGTGGTATCAGGTGACGCTCGGCGGCGAGCAGGGCAGTGGCGCGGAGGGCGCGCAACTGGGCCGGGTGATGGGTCCGTCGTTCTCCGCTGACGAAATGCCCGACGTGGTTTCCAGGGTGATTGATACGTTTGTCGCCCATCGTCAGGATGGCGAACGCTTTATCGACACCTATAACCGCATCGGCATGGCGCCCTTCAAGGAGCGCGTGTACGCCATGCGCCAGCCCGTACATGCCGCACATGCCTGATATAGGCCCACAGGCCCACAGGCCCGGGCAGGCCGGATTTCCCGCTTGGGACCAGGATGAAACAAGGAACCCGCCAAATGGCTTTGATCATTAAAAACCGCATGATCGTGGACGATGGCTGGAGCGTCGTGCGCCCAGCCGAAGACGGCACCCTGCCTGCTGTTGCCGCGTTGCCTGGCGGGCCGCTTCTGCTGCCGCTGGCGTTATGGCAGGCCGAGCGCGAAGCATTGAGCGCCCGGCCTGCCGCGGAACTCGGCGTGTGGCTCAGCCCCGATAGCGAACCCGCTGAGATCGTGGCCGATTTCGCCCACATCGCGCTCATCGCCGTTGATTTTCCGGTGTTCCGCGATGGCCGCGGCTATAGCATTGCGCGTTTGTTGCGCGAGCGTTATGGCTATCAGGGCGAGCTGCGCGCGATCGGCGATGTGTTGCGCGATCAATTGGGCTATCTCGCGCGTTGCGGCTTCGATGCCTTTGCCGTGCGCGCCGACAAGGATTTACATGATGCGCTGAAAGCCTTCGACGAATTCACCGTGCAGTACCAGGGTGCGGTCGATCAACCTGAGCCGCTTTTTCGCCGCCGTGCGGCCCTTGCATCATGAGCGCCGCGACCCTCGACACGACGTTGCCCGCCGGGCTCGAAGCGAAGGTCGAGCGGCTGGATGCGCTGCTCGATTCGATTGCCGCACGCCATGCCCGCGTGAAGCTCGCTAGCAGCCTCGCCGCCGAAGACATGCTGCTGACGCATGCGATCCTCTCGCGCGGCGTGCGCATCGGCATTTTTTCGCTCAATACCGGGCGTCTGCATGCCGAGACGCTCGGCATGTTCGATCGGGTACGCGAGCGCTATGGCTATGAGATTGAGCAGTGGCATCCGCAAGCCGCTGCCGTGGATGAATACGTGCGGCTTCATGGACTGAATGCGTTTTACGAAAGCGTCGACTTGCGGCGCCAGTGCTGCGAAATCCGCAAGGTCGAACCCCTGAACCGGGCGCTCGCCGGCGTCAGTGCCTGGGTGACCGGGCAGCGCCGCGAGCAGTCGGTGACGCGCACCGAGCTGCATGAAGAGGAGCACGACGCCGCACGCGATATCGTCAAGTTCAATCCGCTGGCCGATTGGAACGAGGCGCAAGTGTGGGCCTATCTGAAGGCCTTCGCGGTGCCGGTGAATCCGCTGCACGCGCGCGGCTATCCCAGCATTGGCTGCGAACCCTGCACCCGGGCGATTCGCCCCGGCGAAGACAGCCGCGCGGGACGCTGGTGGTGGGAAAACCGCGATACGAAGGAATGTGGTTTGCATGTCGCCAGTGCGCTGCCGGCACAAGGCACGGCTCATTGATCACGAATTCTTCCGCCGGGTGCCACTCATGACGTTTGAGGACGTGCTTGAGAACGTGCTTGAGAACGTTTGTAACACCTCATTTCCAGGATTCCAGGACATCCGTTTTACGTCGCCATGCCACCGCCGCTAGCGACCCTACCGAACTTTGAAAGGCCCCGACCATGACTGCCGTGCCCGATTCCCTGACTGCCATGATTCCTGATCTCGCTCGCACTGCCCCCGCGCCGCACGCCAGCGCCTCCAGCCGCATGGACCACCTCGACTGGCTCGAAGCGGAGTCGATTCACATCCTGCGCGAACTCGTTGCCGAATGCAGCCGCCCGGCGTTGCTGTTTTCAGGCGGTAAAGATTCCGTGGTGGTGCTGCATCTCGCGCTCAAGGCATTTGGCCTGGGCGCACAACGCAAAACCACGCTGCCGTTTCCGCTGGTGCATATCGACACCGGTCACAACTACAGCGAAGTGATTGATTTCCGTGACCGGCGTGCCGCGCAAATCGGCGCGCAACTTGTCGTGGGCCATGTCGAGGAGTCGATCCGGCGCGGCACCGTGCGCTTGCGCCGCGCCACTGATTCGCGTAACGCCGCGCAGGCCGTCACGCTGCTCGAAACCATCGCTGAACACGGCTATACCGCACTGATTGGCGGCGCACGCCGCGACGAAGAAAAAGCGCGGGCTAAAGAGCGCATCTTCTCGTTCCGCGATGAGTTTGGCCAGTGGGACCCCAAGGCCCAGCGTCCAGAACTCTGGAGCCTGTACAACGCCCGCTTGCATCAGGGTGAACACCTGCGCGTGTTTCCCATTTCCAACTGGACTGAGCTCGATATCTGGCAATACATCGCCCGTGAGCAGCTTGAGTTGCCCTCTATCTACTACGCGCATCAGCGCGAAATCGTGCGTCGCAATGGCCTGCTCGTGCCGGTCACGCCGCTTACACCGTTGCGCGATGGCGAAACCAGCGAAACCGCGTTAGTGCGGTTTCGCACCGTCGGCGACATTAGCTGCACTTGCCCCGTCGCCAGCGATGCCGACGACGTCGAGAAGATCATCGCCGAAACCGCCGTGACCGAAATCACCGAGCGCGGCGCGACCCGGATGGACGATCAGACCTCCGAAGCCGCGATGGAACAGCGCAAGAAACAAGGTTATTTCTAGACCGTCATCCGAGGAATTATTCATCATGAACATCGATCAACCTGAAGACCTCGGCGTGCTGCGCTTTATTACGGCGGGCAGCGTCGATGACGGTAAAAGCACGCTGATCGGCCGCCTGCTGTATGACAGCAAGGCCGTGTTGTCGGATCAGTTATCGGCGCTGTCACGGGCCAAAAACAAACGCACCGTTGGCGATGAAATTGATCTTTCGTTGCTGACCGATGGTCTTGAAGCGGAGCGCGAGCAAGGCATTACGATCGACGTCGCCTATCGCTACTTCGCTACCGCGCGGCGCAAGTTCATCATTGCCGACACCCCCGGCCACGAGCAGTACACCCGCAACATGGTGACGGGCGCCTCGACCGCGCACGCTGCAATCATTCTGATTGACGCCACGCGTATCACTCACGAGCACGATGCCCACGATGCAGGGGGCACCGCGCGATTACTGCCGCAAACCCGGCGTCATAGCGCGATCGTCAAGCTGCTCGGCTTGCAGCATGTGATCGTCGCGGTCAACAAGATGGATCTGGTCGATTACAGCGAAGCGCGCTTCAATGAAATCCGTGAAGCGTATGTCGCGCTGGCCAGTCAGCTCGGGCTGACTGGGGTGCGTTTCGTGCCCGTCTCGGCCCTGAAGGGCGACAACATCGTCAGGGCCAGCGAACGCATGCCGTGGTATGCGGGCGAGCCTTTGCTCGATGTGCTGGAAGCGCTGCCTGTTGAGTTGCCAACCGGTCAGGCGCTGCGCTTTCCGGTGCAATGGGTCGCGCGTCAGGACGGCAGCCAGGCCGATGATTTTCGTGGCTACATGGGCCGCATCGAAGCGGGCGAAGTGAAGCGGGGCGATGCGGTTGTCGTGCTGCCCGCAAACCGTGCCGCGACCATCGCCGAGATCATCGCCCCCGTGCCAGGCGGCACCGCCCAGGTGGAGCGCGCGTTTGCCGGGCAGACCGTGACCTTGCGGCTGGCCGAAGACATCGATGTCTCGCGCGGCGACACGTTTGTGCTGTCCACCGACGCTCCCACGCCCGCGAAGAAACTCGAAGCCGATCTGTGCTGGTTCGACGAAACGCCGCTTTCGACGCAACGCAAATATCTGCTGAAGCAAACCACCCACACGGTGTTCGCGCGGATTGGCGCGATTCGCCAGGTGCTCGATGTGCAGACGTTGCTGCAAGCGACCGACCGCCATGAACTCACGATGAACGACATTGGCCGCGTTGCGCTGACCGTGCAAAAGCCGCTGGTGTGCGACGCCTACGATTCGCATCCGGCTACTGGCGCCTTCGTCCTGATCGACGAAGCCACGCATCATACGGTTGCCGCGGGCATGATCCGGGCGTATGCCGCTTGAGCGGCATGAGCGGCAGAACGCGCACTGAAGAGACTCAACAAAGCGGATCGACGGTTATGGGCAAGGTGTATCTAGTGGGCGCAGGGCCTGGCGCGGCGGACCTCATTACGGTGCGCGGCGCGCGTTTGCTGGCGGCGGCGGACCTTGTGCTGCACGACGCGCTGGTCGAGCCCGCCATGCTTGAACATGCGCCAGGGGCACGCAAGATCGCCGTGGGGAAACGTTGCGGTCAGCGCTCCACGGCGCAGCAGTTCATCAACCGGCAGATCATCGACGCCGCACAACGGCATGCGATTGTCGTGCGCTTGAAGGGCGGCGATCCGATGCTGTTTGGCCGCGCTGACGAAGAAATGCGTGCGCTCGAAGCCGCGGGCATCGAGTACGAAGTCGTGCCGGGGATTACGGCCGCGCTGGCGGGGGCTGCCTCGCTCAAGCGCTCCCTGACGTTGCGTGGCGTGTCGCGCAGTGTGGCGCTGGCCACGCATAGCCGCGCTGCCGATACCGTAGCGATCCGCGAGCAAGTGAATGCGGATTCGCTGGTGTTCTATATGGGCCGCGACAGTGCGCCCGAGATCGCGCAGCAACTGATTGCGGCCGGGCGGCCGGGTACGACGCCGGTGGCGCTGGTTGAAGCGTGCAGCACGCCGCGCGAGCGGGTGCTGACGTTGACGCTGGCTGCGCTTGCGGCGGGCGCGGCGCTCACGTGGCTGGATGCGGCCCAGCCGAGCCTGCTGATGATCGGTGAGGCGTTTGCGGCGCGGGGCGCGGTGGCTTCGGCTGCCGTTGCGGTTGAGCCCGCTGTCCAGCCTGGGATGTCGCGCGCGGCTTGACGTTGGGCGCGAACGGAAGACTTTCAGGAAATTTGCCGAAGCAGTCAGATTTTTACTGGAAGTCTTTCCGTGCCACAGCCGAATCTCAGATTTGCCGCAGGCAATATCCGGCGAGTGCATCGAGCACGGTTTCGTCTTCGCCGATGGTGAGCGCGCAATGGATCGTCACCTTCGGGTGCGCGGCGCGGCACTGCTCAAGCACGGCAGGCAAATCGCGCCGCACATGAGCGCCCTGGCCGAAAAACACAGGGACCACGGTGATGGTGCGGCAGCCTTCCTGTACCTGTGCGGCAATCGCGTGCGGCAAGTCGGGCTGCATCAGTTCAAGAAACGCGAGCGATACCGGCCCGGCCGTACCGCGTGCGGCCCGTAATTTTTCCGCTAGCCGGGCAAACGGTTCGGCCCAACGCGGCTCGCGCGCACCATGCCCAAATAAAACGATGCCGTGCGGCTTCAGGGTGGCGGGCGTCATGCTTAATGCCGGTCGACCCACTTCAGGCCGATGAGCCCGAGTGCGAGATAGATCAGGCCCGGCGTGGCGGCGGTGAGCGGTGCAGGCCAGGTATTGAGCGTGCCGATGTGGGAAAAAAGCGTGTTGATCAACTGAAAACTCATGCCCAGCATGATGCCGCCGAACACCTTGATGCCCACCACGCCTGCGCGTGTATGCAAATAGGCAAAGGGCAACGACAGCACCAGCATCACGAATACCGCGAACGGGTACAGCAGCTTGCGCCAGAGCGCGATTTCGTAGCGCTGGCTGTCCTGATGGTTTTCCGTCAAATGCTGGATGTAGCGAAAGAGGTTGAACATCGACATGCGTTCTGGCGACACCAGCAGTACCGAGAGGATTTGCGGCGTCAGCTCCGAGCGCAGCAAATACTCGGGCAGCGCGATTTGTTTCGCCTGATAAACCGGATTCAGGGCATCGGTGGGCTTGCCGCGCAACGGTGCGACATCCAGCAGTTGCGTGTCGGTGACGCCCGTGAGTTGCCAGTGGCCTGGGGGCCGGTAGGTGCCGCTTTGGGCAATGCGCACGTTCGACAAACGGAACTGCGGGTCGAATTCGTAAATGCGCACGTTGCTGATAGTCGAATCAGGCTTGAGTTCTCCGACGTTGACAAAACGCGTGACCTGCGCGCCATCGGCACGGGCGGTGAGGGTGTCCTTGACCCAGACGCCGGATTCGAAATTGCTCGAAACGGATGAGCCCATCGCCTCAAGACGCACCCGTTCGGAGAGCTGGTCGGTGTAAGGCCCGATCACTTCGCCGATCAGGTAGGTGAGAAACACCAGCGGAATGCCGATCTTCAGGAGTGAGCGCAACGCCTGGTTGGTCGCCAGCCCTGAGACACGAAAAATGGTGTATTCGGAGTTGGCCGCCATCTGGGCGAAGACGTAGATGGCGCTAATCAACGCGGCCACGGGAATGATTTCGTAAAAGCGCGAAGGGGTTTGCAGCGTGACGCGCAGCACCGCATAGCCCAGGCGGTAATTGCCATGGCCGACGGAGTTCAGCTCGTTGATCAGGTCGAAAAAGAAAAACAGCCCGGAAAACGCGAACAGGATGAAGATGAACGTCAGGTAGATCTGGCGCGCGAAATATTTTTCATACAGACGCATCGCTTAAGCCCCCCGCGATGCACGGTGCTGCCGCGTGCGTGAAGTGCGTGAAGTGCGTGAAAAGAGCGGCCGGTTGCGCACTCGCAGCCAGAAAATAAACGCCACCACAGCCGCCACGATGAGATGTAGCCCGACGAGCCCGACGCCAAACGACAGTTTGCCTTGCTCGATCCACGATTGCACGACGTTGAGCAGGTTTGAATAAGTCAGATAGATCAGCACGGCCATCACCAGGTTGATCGTGCGGCTGCGGCGCGGGTTCTGGTGCGCCAGCGGGATCGCCAGCAGCATCAGGTTGATGGCGATCAGTGGCAGACCTGCGCGCCAGGCGAGTTCGGCGAGGTTGTTGCGTGTCGGGTTGCGCAATAGTTCGAGCGTGGGTGTGCCGGTTGTGCTGGGTGCGTTGACGACCGGCTGGCTCTGGATTTTCACGCCGTAGCGCTCGAACTCCATGATGCGGAAATTCGGATGGCCGGGTTCGCCATCGTAGCGCCGGCCATTTTCGAGCACGACAAAACGGTCACCGTTTTTATGGGTTTCAGTGTGGCCATTTTTGGACACGACCAGGTTGACCTTGCCGTTCTCGGTGCCCGTGACGAAGACATTTTCGACGTGGCCCTGGTCGGGCGACATTTTCTCGATGAAGAACACCCGGTGGCTCGCGGCGGATTCACGAAATTGCCCGGGCGCGAGCAACGAAACCTCGTCGCGTTGCTGAAACCGCGCACGAATCAGCTTGTTTTGCTGATTCGACCAGGGCCAGCCCACGAACACGAAAAACACGATGAGAAGGATGATTGGGGTGGCAAAAATGCCAATGGGTTTGATGAAGCGCGTGAGACTGACGCCCGAGGCAAACCAGACGACCATCTCGGAATCCTTGTACCAGCGCGTCAGCACGAACAGGATGGAGATAAACAGGGTGGCGACCAGCATGATCGCCAGATAGCCGATCACGGTGAGGCCGATGAGAACCAGCACATCGCGTGGATCGATTTCGCCTGAAGCGGCAAAACCGACGATGCGGATCATCATCGTCGTGAGCACGAGCGTGAGAAGCACCATGAACACGGCACCAGCCGTATACGCGAGTTCGCGCTGGAGGGAGCGTTCGAAAATCATTCCGGGTGGAGAGAGGGCGCGTCTGAATGGCGCCTGGGCGATTGCCGGTGAAGCCGGTAAATGAAATGCCCAGGTACTGTCCGAGCCGCCGCCAGGGGAAAAAATAGCGGATAATCGCGGCTTTCATCCTAAGCCCAGATCTTATCCGAGGACCAAGCGCGATGGACTTTAGCATAAAAGCCTGTGACTGGAACAAAGGCTCGACAAACGGCTTTGCCGCCGGAAAATCCGATTGCATCGTCATCGGGATATTCGAGTCGCAGACGCTCTTTGGCGCTGCACGCGAGATCGACAAGGCCACCAAAGGCCTTTTGACCCGCCTCATCAAGGCGGGCGACATGGACGGAAAAAACGGCACCACGCTGTTTTTGCATGAAGTGCCGGGCATCGGCGCCTCGCGCGTGCTGCTCGTGGGGCTGGGCAAGCAGGATGCCTTCAGTCAAAAGGCCTACGGCGATGCGGTGCGGGCGGCATGGCGCGCGTTGCTGGGCACCCAGCTCGCTCAGGTGACGTTCACGCTGGCGCAATTGCCGGTGCAAGAGCGTGCCGCTAGCTGGTGCGTGCGCGCCGCCATCGTCGCGTTGCGCGAACTGTCGTATAAATTCACCCAGTTGAAAAGCCAGGCCGATCACAGCCCGCGTTCGCTTAAGCGCGTCATGTTCAGCGTTGACGCGGGCGACGAAAAAGCGGCGCGCATCGCCGCCAAACACGGCGCGGCGTTGGGCAATGGCATGGATCTCACCCGTGATCTCGGCAATTTGCCGGGCAACGTCTGCACCCCCACTTATCTGGCGAACACCGCGAAAAAACTGGCCAAAGACTGGAACCTGAAAGTCGAGGTGCTGGGCCAAAAGCGCCTTGAAGCGCTGAAAATGGGTTCGTTTTTATCGGTGACACGCGGCTCGGTTGAACCACCGCAATTCATCGTCCTGCAGTATCAGGGCGCGGCGGCCAAGGCTGCGCCGGTGGTGCTGGTCGGCAAGGGCATTACGTTCGATAGCGGTGGCATTTCGCTCAAGCCTGGCGAGGGCATGGACGAAATGAAGTACGACATGTGCGGCGCGGGCTCCGTGCTCGGCACGCTGCGCGCCGTGGCGGAGATGGGGCTGAAGCTCAATGTGGTCGGTATTATTCCGACTTGCGAGAACATGCCCTCGGGCCATGCCACCAAGCCTGGCGATATCGTCACCAGCATGTCGGGCCTCACGATCGAAGTGCTGAACACCGATGCCGAAGGGCGCCTGATTTTGTGCGATGCGCTGACTTACGCGGCGCGCTTCAAACCCGCTGCCGTGATTGATATCGCCACGCTGACGGGCGCTTGCATCATCGCGCTGGGTCACCATAACAGCGGGCTTTTTTCGAAAGACGATGCGCTGGCGGGTGAATTGCTCGATGCCTCAAAAGAAGCCTGCGATCCCGCCTGGCGCTTGCCGCTCGATGACGAATATCAGGAGCAGCTCAAGTCGAATTTCGCCGATCTGGCCAATATTGGTGGCCGGCCGGCGGGCAGCGTGACGGCGGCATGCTTCCTCTCGCGCTTCACCGGGGCGTATCCGTGGGCTCACCTCGATATCGCGGGCACAGCCTGGAAGAGCGGTGCGGCCAAGGGGGCGACGGGCCGTCCGGTACCGCTGCTCGCGCAGTTCCTGATCGACCGCGCGGGGCAATAATGCGCTGGGGCGTGCTGTGACGCGCATCGATTTTCATTCGAACGTGGGGGATGCGTTGCTGTATGCATGCCGCCTCGTGCGCAAGGCGTATCAGGCTGGCCAGCCGCTTGTCGTCCTGGCTGAAGGCCCGCGCCTGCGCGCGTTCGACGAGCGGTTGTGGACCTTCGCACCGCTCGATTTCGTGCCGCATTGCATGGCGGACAACGCGCTGGCCGCGCAAACCCCCGTGGTGCTGACTGAACAGCTTGACGATGTGCCGCCTTATCCGGTGTTGTTGAATCTGGGGGCTAGCGTGCCGCCGCAATTCGCCCGCTTCGAGCGCTTGCTGGAAGTGGTGGGCGATACCCCCAGTGATCTGGCCGCAGGTCGTGACCGTTATCGTTTTTATCGTGATCGCGGTTATCCGCTGAACAATTACAAGCAGGGCGATCAGGCCTCGGGGCGCGAGCAGGCCTGACTGTTACCGCCGGCTCTTGTTTGATCCGTCGACTCATCGATCCATCGGCTCAGCCGCTTTATCGCTGGAGTGTATTTGTGTCTGATTCGTCTGATTCTCTCGATTCCCCGATTCCGGTTCTGACCGATATCCTGGTCGTGGGCGATCCCGTGCGCGGCGCGCCGGAACCTGGCGCGGCCGAGGCCGTGATGTCTCCCGCCGTGCCTGAAATGGACGTGGCGGCAGCCGCCGTGGCGTCCCCCGCCGTCTCATCCGTTCAGGCGCCCGATCTTTACCTTGCGCTCAACGCCGACCTGCTGGCCGAGCGGCTTCAGGGACGCTGCATGAGTTATCTGACGGGGGAAGGGCGCGAGGCGGTCGAAGCCCGCTGTCGTGACCTGCTGCAAGACCAGACCCAATGGCTCGTCAACCAGATCACGCGTGAAGTCGCGCTCTCGCTCGAAACTAAAATGGCGGAGTGGGTACGCGAGGCGGTGCATGAAGAGCTGGCTGTGCGTCTGGCAGAAATGCCTGCGGGACCAAAGACTAACGCGGAGGGCTAACGCAGCCCCTCCCGGCAGGACGGCCCCAATCCGTGGACGAGGCCCATGCCGGAGCAGTCAGTCAACAATCAGACGGTTTTTATTTGAGCGAGAGGATCCAGCTAGCCAGCGTGGCGGCCTGTTCAGGGGTGAGTTGCGTGTTGGCGGGCATTGGCACTGGGCCCCAGAGGCTGGTACTGCCTTCGGTGATTTTGCGGGCGAGATAGGCCTGCGCATCGTCGCGCGAGGCATAGCGTTGGGCTACGTCGCGTAGCGCGGGGCCCATTGAAGTGCGATCTATGGCGTGGCAGCTCATGCAGTTTTGCTGCTGGGCGAGCATCAGACCTTGCGCCGAAGCGTTTTGTGAGGCAACGCCAGACAACAGAACACTCGCTAGCGTGAGTGCGGCAAACAACATTGGTTTCATTGCGCTCCCCGCCGTGGCATAGGCCCGGCTTATCGTCGCCGCATTATAGAAGCAAAGCGCGGCGCGGCCACCTGGTGAGCTGCATCCCACATTCTGTTAGCGGGTTTGACAGGCCGTGCTGACTGGCGATTGTGCCCAGCCAGCACGGGAGCTTTGGCGGGCTAGCCCGTGACTGCGCCCTGGTGGGCGGGCAGGGCCAGCGCGGCGTACTTCGCTAGCACGCCACGGGTGTAACGCGGTGCGGGCGGTTGCCATGCCGCGCGGCGGCGTTCGAGTTCGGCGTCATCGACGTTCAGTTGCAGCAGCAACCGATGGGCGTCGATAGTGATCGAATCGCCTTCGCGTACCAGCGCAATCGTGCCGCCGATAAAGGCTTCGGGCGCCACGTGCCCGACGACCATGCCCCACGTTCCGCCAGAGAAGCGGCCATCCGTAATCAGGCCCACGGTCTCGCCCAGCCCTTTACCGATGATGGCGGAAGTCGGCGCCAGCATTTCCGGCATGCCGGGGCCGCCTTTCGGGCCGAGATAGCGCAGCACGATGACATCGCCCGCCTGAATCTTGTCGGCGAGAATCGCTTCGAGCGCGCTTTGCTCGTTGTCGAACACCCGTGCCGGCCCGGTGATGACCGGGTTCTTCAGGCCGGTGATCTTGGCGACCGCGCCATCGGTGGCCAGGTTGCCTTTCAGAATGGCCAGATGGCCTTCCTTATAAAGCGCCTGCGCGATCGGGAAAATCACTTGCTGATCGGCGGGGGCGCGGAGGGCACATCTTTGAGCTCTTCGGCCAGCGTCTTGCCGGTGATCGTGATGCACTCGCCATGCAGCAGCCCGGCGTCGAGCAGGATCTTCATCACTTGCGGCACACCGCCTGCCTTGTGCAGATCGGTGGCGACGAACTGGCCCGAGGGCTTGAGATTGCAGATCACCGGCACGCGTTTGCGGATCCGTTCGAAGTCGTCGATGGCCCACTCGACTTCGGCGGCGTGCGCAATGGCGAGGTAATGCAGCACCGCGTTGGTCGAGCCGCCGGTCGCCATGATCACCGCGACGGCATTTTCAATCGACTTTCGGGTGATGATGTCGCGCGGTTTGAGGTCGCGCTTCACGGCTTCGACCAGCACGCGAGCGGATTCGGCGGCGGACGTGACTTTTTCCTCGTCAGGGTTGGCCATCGTCGACGAATATAGCAACGACATGCCCAGCGCCTCGAACGAGGAACTCATGGTGTTGGCGGTATACATGCCGCCGCATGAGCCTGTTGAAGGACAGGCATTTTTTTCGATCCCGTCAAAATCTTCCTGCGACATCCGCCCCGCAGTGAATTCGCCGACTGCCTCGAACGAGGACACGATGGTCAGGTCAGTGCCTTTCCAGTTGCCTGGGCGAATCGTGCCGCCGTACACGTAGATGCCGGGCACGTTCATGCGCGCGAGGCCGATCATGCCGCCTGGCATGTTTTTGTCGCAGCCGCCGATCACGACGACACCATCCATCCATTGGCCCTGCACGCAGGTTTCGATGCAATCGGCGATGACTTCGCGCGACACGAGCGAGTACTTCATGCCTTCGGTGCCCATCGACATACCGTCGGAGATGGTCGGCGTGCCGAAAATTTGAGGGTTGGCGCCCGCGCTTTTGACGGCGGCCACGGCTGCATCCGCGAGACGTTGCAGGCCTGCATTGCACGGCGTGATGGTGGAATGGCCGTTGGCGATGCCGATCATCGGCTTGTCGAAATCGTCTTTTTTGTAGCCGAGGGCGTAAAACATCGAACGGTTCGGCGAACGCGCCACGCCTTGCGTGATGTTCTTTGAACGGCGGTTGTAGGGCATGAGGAACTCCATCCAGACTGTTTTGTTTGAAAGCGTATGTGGGGTAAAGAAGCCGGTTGCAGAAACGTCGCGCAAGCATGCCGCCTCCTGATCTGTGTGTCCAATATATTATTCGTGGCTTATTCAGTCGTAAAAGATATCAATCATGCCTCCTGTGAGCGCTACTCCTGATTTGCGCCAGTTACGTTATTTCGTCGCGGTGGCCGAGGAAAAACACTTCGGCCGCGCGGCGGCGCGCCTTCTGATGACTCAGCCGCCGCTTTCGCAGGCGATTCGCGCGCTGGAAGAGTCGCTGGGGGTGGCGCTTTTTGCCCGCACCCGGCGCTCGGTCGAACTGACGGCCGTTGGGGCTGACTTGTTGCCGGAGGTGCAGCGGCTGCTGGCCGATGCCGACGCTTTGCGCCCGCTGGCGCAAAGCCTGGCCCATGGCGAAGCGGGGCGCTTGTCGCTGGCGTTTGTATCGACGGCGGATTACGGGCTGCTGCCGTTGCTGCTGCGCGACTTTGGCGCACGCTACCCACGCGTGCGCTTGCAGCTCACCGAAGCCACCAGCGATGTGCAGATCGACGAGCTGATTGCGGGCCGTATCGACGCGGGGCTGGTGATTGCGCCATTGCCACCACGCCATGCCGCGCAACTGTCGTGGCTGGCGCTCGCGCGCGAGCCCCTTGTGATTGCGCTGTCGACTGAGCATGCGGCACGCGTGGCACCCGATGGGCCCGCCGGCACGGAGTGGCATGACACCCCGGTGAGCCTGCACGATGTAGGGCAGATACCGCTCGTGATCTTTCCCAGACATTTGGCGCCGGGTTTTTATGACATCATCATGGGCTGCTATCGCGTTGCAGGCCTGACGCCGTCTATTGGTCAGGAAGCGATCCAGATGCAGACCATCGTGAGTCTCGTTTCGGCGGGTATGGGCGTGGCACTTGTGCCGCAGTCGCTGCGCAACTTGCGCCGCACGGGGGTGGTATACCGGCCGCTGCGCGAATCAGTGCCTGCGATCGAAACCGGCCTGGTCTGGCGCACGGCGCATGTCAGCCCCGTGCTCGCAGGCTTTATCGACATCGTGCGCGCCCATGCGGGCAGTGCGCCCTGAACGGGGACCGATTGAAGCCCGATTCAAGCACGATTGACTTCCGATTGAAGCCCGACTCTTTCTCCGAATGTGCCTTGAACATGGCGGCTACTGTTTCCTGACCCTTTCTTCCTTTTTCTTCCTACGCTCCTCCTACGATGCTCATTCATCCGAATTTCGATCCCATCGCCCTTCATCTGGGGCCGCTTGCGGTGCGCTGGTATGGCCTGATGTACCTGGTGGCTTTTATCTCGGCGATTGTCGTCGCGCGTTTGCGGCTGCGGCTGCCGTTTGTGGCCGCGCAAGGCTGGACCCGCAAGGATATCGACGACATGCTGTTTTACGGCGTGCTCGGCACGGTGCTGGGCGGGCGCCTCGGTTATGTGCTGTTTTACAAGGCGAGTTTTTACTTCGCTCATCCGCTCGATATCTTCAAGGTCTGGGAAGGCGGCATGTCGTTTCATGGCGGCTTTCTGGGCGTGACGCTGGCGATGGTGCTTTTTGCCCGGCAGCGGCAGCGCACGTGGCTGCAAGTGACGGACTTCGTCGCGCCGATGGTGCCTGCGGGGCTGGCGGCGGGGCGCCTCGGCAACTTTATCAATGGCGAGCTATGGGGGCGCGTGACCGATCCGGCCGCGCCCTGGGCGATGCTGTTTCCCAGCGCGGCCAACGAAGACGCAAGCTGGTTCGTCATGCATCCGCACCTGCTGCTGCAATGGAACCTTGGCGCGGTGTATGCGCAATATCATTTGCTGCCGCGCCATCCATCGCAGTTGTACGAGATCGCGCTGGAAGGGGTCGTGCTGTTTCTCGTGCTGTGGTTTTTCTCGAGCAAGCCGCGCCCGGTGGGCGCGATCTCCGCGGTGTTCCTGATTGGCTATGGGCTCGCCCGCTTTATCGTTGAATTTGCCCGCGAGCCGGATGATTTTCTCGGCTTGCTTGCGCTGGGTTTTTCGATGGGGCAATGGCTGTCGCTGCCGATGGTGTTCGCTGGCGTCATGATGCTGCTGTGGGCGTACCGGCGTGTCCGGCAAACGAGCGTGCCAGGCCCTGGCTGAATATCGCGCCATCGCGTCATCGCGCCATCGCGCTGAGATGCACACGGCGGCGGGTCTTGATGAAACGCCACGGTGATTCGGTATGACTGAATCATCGTGGCGTTTTTGCTGGCTGGGCAGGCTGTGCGTGGTGTGACGTGCCGCGCTGCCCGCGGGGGCTTACTTCATCTGCACTGAGCCGGACACACTGACGGTGACCGTTGTTGTGCCGCCTTCGATCGGCACGGGCGCTGACTGGGCGTTATCGCTGCTCATGGCGCGCACGCTCATCATCATGGGTCGTGGCGAGATGCCGCCGTTACGTCCGACATTCACTTCGCGGATCGAGTAGCTGCCGTAGCCGAAGGCCTGCGCGGCTGAGCTGGCTTGCTGACGGAATGTGGCAATGGCCTGGCCAGTCAGTTTCTGTTCGGCGGCACGCTGGGCTTCAGGTGACAGCGAGAACTGCACGTCACCGACTTGCATGCCCGGAGCCATTTGTCCCGCGAGCTTTGATGCGGCTGCGAAATCGTGCGATTCGAGCACGACTTCAGTGCGGCCACGCCAGGCCGAGATGCGGCCATCACGATTGTTCGAAGGGCCAATGGAGAATGAGCCAGTGTGAGCGGTCACGCCAGTGACGCCTTTGGCTTTTTGCAACGCGGCATCCGCGTGCTGGTTGAGCGCGGTGGTGAGGGTGGCGGGATCTTTGGCTTCCTGCTCATAGAACAGGGTGATGTGGACGGTGTCCTGCGGGACATCCATGCTGGACTGTGCATTGAGCGACAGCACGCCAGCTGGCTGGGATTGCGAGGCGTCTTGGGCTGCCACGGCAGCGGTTGGCGTAAACGCCAGGATGAGCGGAGCGGCGCAGGCGCCGGCCAGCGCCAGAGCGAGTGCAGTTTTTCTGTTCATTATCAGGTTCCTTGCTTGAAGGTAATGCGCATGACGCACAGGATCGCGCCATGCGCCGCCAGGGCCAACGGGCACGGGCGAGGCGCTCATGGTACCCGATGACGTAATGTTTGCGATTGGCCGGCAGCCTGGGTGAGCGAATGGAATGCCGGGCGGAGCGCGGGCGAAACGCGGGCGAAACGCGGGCGAAACGCGGGCGAAACGTTAAGCCGGATCAGGCCGGGACGGCGAGTTGCTGGGTGATGTAACGCCATTCGGCAGGGGTGACGGGCGTGATCGACAGGCGGTTGCCGCGGGCGAGTACCTGCATCTGAGCGAGCGCCGGATGCGCATGCAGTACGGCGAGCGAAAGCAGCGCAATTTTTTGCTTGAACACAACATCGACCAGTTGCCAGCGAGGTGTCTCGTGAGTCGCCTTCGGATCGAAATAAGGGCTTCTGGGATCGAACTGGGTGGGGTCCGGATAGGCCATCGAAGCGACTTCGGCAAACCCTGCGATGCCAGGCTCCGGGCAACTGGAGTGATAAAACAGCACGCCATCGCCGACCTGCATCGTGTCACGCATGAAGTTGCGGGCCTGGTAATTGCGTACGCCGGTCCAGGGCAAGATGCGTTGGGGAGCCCGAGCGAGGTCGTCGATGCTTGCTTCGTCTGGTTCGGACTTCATTAGCCAGTAGCGCATGAGTCGGTGTGAACGTTGAAAGGCCGAAGGAAAAAAGGCAAAAACAAAAAGAAAGGGCAAAAACAAAAAGGGCAAAAACGGGTGACAAAAATGCGGCTGAAAAGAAAACGGCACCGGAAATACCGGTGCCGTTTGAATAGGTCCCCGCCATAGCCGCTAGGCCGGCATCCTGAACCTGGGGTTCAGAATTGGTCGCAGTTAGCAGCACTTCGGGTACATCAGACAGAGTGACGCGCACACCCGTGCTACAAATTTCCGCAACCGTGCACAAGGCATTGGTTCAAGGAATGTATGACCTTGGCGAACCAGGCAGGGAAGCTAATTAAACCTTAAAAACAGACTTGCTGCAGCTTGAATGACGTGGCTTGCTACGTTTCGTTACTGCGGTTACTGCGTACCATATTGCTTGATCACAGTACCGAGCTGCTCGTTCATCTGGTGCATTGTACGCCGGATTTCCTCGGCGGGAAACGATTCTCCGTGACGCACGCTGGCTTGCAGCTGGATCAACTCCGAGGCTAGCGACAGTGCTGCCATCACCGCTACACGGTCCGTGCCGCGTACCGTGCTGTGCATTCGCACTTTCGACATTTCGGCGTCGACCCGGGCAACGGCTTCAAGCAGTGCGGCCTCGGTTTCGGGCGAGCAGGCGAGGCGGTAAGGCTGGTCGAGAATCGTGACTTCGATTTGCTTGGTGGTCATGAGCGCTCCTTGCGGGGCATGCCGGCCAGCGAGCCTGATGGCGAAGCGGAAGCGAGCAGGTCAAGCGGATCGTCGGGCCCGGAGGGGGTTTTACCATGCGGCAGTTTTTCGAGAATGGCGTTCAGCCGTACCTGGGCATCGTCGATTTTTGCTGAGAGGGTGTCGCGTTCGGCCTGTAGTGCGTCGCGCTGGGCCCGGACGGCTTCGAGCTCGGCACGTGCGGCATCGCATTCAGCATGCTTGTGAGCCAGTTGGGCTTCGAGTGCAAGGCGTGCTTCGTGGTGTTGGCGGCTGATGGAAATCAGCTGGCCAATATTTTGTGAAAGTGTTTCGAGTTCGGTGAGCATGTGCTGCGTCCTCTATAGGCTGTGCATTTTAGCGCGGAATAGAGAATGGTCTTAAAGAGTCTCGTTTCTAGATGTAGCACAACGCTGTCAGGCGACGTGCATCGAGGGCGCAAAGCATGCGGGTGGCAGCGGAGCCCAGGTCATTTTTAATGAGCGTTCGATTTTTCCTGACGTTGACGCGTGGCATGGGCACTTCTACACTGGCGCCACTTTTGGTGCCCGCGCCCGCTTGTCCATAGCGTGCGCAGTTAAACGGGAAGCAGGGAGCGAAGTCCGCCTGGACCTGAGCCAACCTGCGCTGCCCCCGCAACGGTAAGCGACCGCATTTCGATGCAAATCGACCTGATACGCGCGTTTGGCAATGGTTTTGCCAGATGCGCGCCCATGCCACTGCGCAATGAGTTGCACGCGCGGGAAGGCCAGCCGATGAGTCGCCAGCCCGGATACCGGCCAAAGTGAGCGGGTGCGATTCAGGCTGGATGGTGTGCTGTTTTGCCGCTGTGCCAACGCTTGCGTTGACAGCTGCAGTTGCGCCGGCACCAGGGCGCACCCCTTGTTACGCAATGGCCTGCGGGGAGCGGGTCGCGCATGCTATCCACAGGAAACCCTCCAATGCTCACCCCCATCGCCCGCGCGATGCTGTGCTCTGTTGTCTGTTTGCCGTTTGCCACGTTATCGCTGCCTACGCGGGCTCAGTCCGCTGTGGCGGCTTCCCTCTCCGCGGCCAGCCCGCCCCCGCTGAGCAGACGCTCGCGCCCGTGGTCGTGACGGCGGGCCGTGGGCCGCAACGGCTGGCTGAAGCGATTCCGCAAACCACCTTGTTCACGCCGCAAGCAATTGCCGATACCACCGCCCGCGATCTGCCTGGCTTGCTCGAACTCGGCCCTGGCGTGCAGATTGTGCGCAATGGCGGCCCAGGCTCGCCTACCAGCCTCTTTTTGCGCGGTGCCTCGTCGACCCAGTCGCTCGTGCTGATAGATGGGGTGCGGGTCGATTCGGCCAGCCTTGGCAATGCGCAACTGGCGCAGATTCCGCTCGATCAGGTCGATCACGTTGAAGTGGTCAATGGCAATGTCTCGGCGTTGTACGGCTCGGGGGCGATTGGCGGGGTGGTGCAGGTGTTCACCCAAGACGGGGGCAATCATCCGCCGCGTTTTAACTTCTCGGCCGAATACGGCAGCTATCACACGCAACGCCAGCAGATGGGCGTCAATGGGGCGCTCGATGGCGAGGGCAAGACCACCTTCAGCCTGGCGCTGGCGCGAGCCAAGGATGACGGGTTTTCAGCGATGAACCCGGCGCTCGCGCCGAGTGCGAATCCGAATGCCAACGGTTATCTGAACGAGAGCATTTCGGCCATGCTCAAGCACAAGTTCAGCGAGAAGTGGAATGCCGGCGTGCGTTACTTTCAGTCCAACGGCAACGATAGTTACGACAATGCATTTGGCCGGCCGACCGACCTGAACAATCTGTATAGCAAGGTGCAGCAGATATCCGTGTTCGCCAACGGCCAGCTGACTGACTGGTGGAAGACGCATTTCATCGTCGCAACGGGCAACGACCGTAGCCAGAATGCCGAGAACAACGTTTATACGTACCACTACAACACCGATAACCGGCAATACACGTGGCAAAACGATTTTGTCCTCGCGCCGCAGCACAAGCTCCAGCTGGGCTACGAACATCTCGACCAGAGCCTTGACTCGGACCAGTACAGCGCGCCGCAACGTCATGTGAATTCGGGTTTCATCGGCTATACCGGGCGTCTCGGCGCGAACCAGTTTCAGGCCAACCTGCGGCGCGACCAGTATTCCAGTTTTGGCGGGGCGAACAGCTACTATCTCGGCTACGGCTATGATTTCAACGAAAACTGGAAGGTCACGGCGAGCTGGTCGAATGCCTTTCGCGTGCCGAGCTTTAACGATCTGTATTACCCCTATAGCGGTAATCCGGCGCTTGCGCCTGAGCGCAGTCATTCCGTCGAGGCTGCCGTGCAATATGCCTCAGAGGCGCTCGGTGTGTTACGGCTCACGGCGTTTCAGACGCGCTATTCGAACCTGATTGATTACGCCCAGGTGAGCCCCGGTACCTTCGTCGCGCAAAACATTGGCCAGGCTAAAGTGCAAGGCGTTGAAGGCTCGTGGAGCGGGCAACTGGGCAAAACGGAGGTGCGTGCGGCGCTGACGTTTCAAAATCCGGTCGATGAAGACAAACACATTGATTTGAATCGCCGGGCGCGTCATTTCGCCTCGTTTTCGGCGAACCGTTCGATTTCAGGCTGGCGTGTCGGGGGAGAATGGCTCGTGAGCGGTGAGCGTAACGATACCGGCAATGCGCTGGGCGGCTATGGCCTTGTGAACCTCTCGGCGCGCTACAACATCACGAAAGCATGGTACGTCTCGGCGCAAATCCAGAATCTCTTCAATAAAGACTATGAACTGGCTTATACCTACAATACCCCTGGGCGAGGCGCGTACTTCACGCTGGGCTGGCAACAGCAGTGAGCGTGGCAGTCACTGCAGCGAGAACGTGCGCCGTGGGTTGAGGCGGGATGTCTGAGCCGGCGGCGCAATACCACGCTGGCGGACGCCATGCCATGAACGGCCGGCGGGCGCGGCTGATCTGGCTGGCTCTGGCGCTACTGGCGTTGCTGGCGCTGCTGGCCTCGCTGGCGATCGGCAGTGTGCTGTTGACACCCCGTCAGGTGCTGGCGGCGCTCACGTCCTGGGGGCGAATGCCCGCGCAGGGCGATCTGGCATCCGACATCATCCTCACCCTGCGTTTGCCCCGCGCGCTCGCGGGCTTCGCTTGCGGCGCGCTGCTGGCGCTGGCGGGGGCGCTGTTGCAGGTGCTGCTGCGCAATCCGCTGGCAGAGCCCTATGTCCTGGGTGTGTCGGGCGGTGCGGCCAGTTTTGCGTTGCTCGCCATGATGAGCGGGGCCGCGTGGTGGTGGGTCAATGCCAGCGCCCTGGCGGGTGCGCTGGTTTCGATCGTGCTGGTGCTGGGTCTCGCGCACCGCACGCTGTGGCAGGGCGAACCGTACGATGCCTCGCCACGCCTGTTGCTGACGGGCGTGGTCGTCGCGGCGGGCTGGGGCGCGCTCATCACACTGCTCTTGACGCTCGCACCCGATAGCCGTCTGCGCGGCATGCTGTTCTGGCTGACTGGCGATCTGAGTGCGGGCGGTGTGCCCTGGGTTGCCCTCGCGGCCTTGCTGGTCGGGCTGGCGCTGATCGTGCCGGTGGCCGCGCAACTCAATGTGCTGTTGCGGGGCGATGTCGTAGCCCAGACGCTGGGTGTTCCTGTGCTGCGGTTGCGGCTGAGGGTGTATCTGGTGGCGTCGCTCGCGGCAGCCGCGGCGGTGACTACGGGCGGCACGATTGGCTTCGTCGGGCTGGTGGTGCCGCATATGCTGCGGCTGCTGTTCGGCAACGATCAGCGCATGTTGCTGCCCGCGGCGGCGTTTGGCGGCGGTATCGCCGTCATGGGCGCGGATCTGGTGGCTCGTACAGTGATCGCCCCCGCGCAATTGCCCGTCGGCGTGATCACCGCTTTGAGCGGCGTGCCGGTTTTTCTCTGGATGCTTTTGCGCAGGCGGCGTGGATGAGGTCCGGTATCGAACTTTCTTCCCCTTTTTGGCCTTTTGCCGTGGCACCCGCCGCGGCATCGCTCTGCGTGCGCGATTTGACGTTGCGCGCGGGGGGCCGCCTGCTGCTGGCGCCATTGACCCAGACGTTTGCGGCAGGCCAGATCTGGTGTCTTGCGGGGCCGAACGGCGCGGGCAAGACAACGCTGATTTCGGTGCTGGCGGGCGTGCTGCCGCCCGCGGCGGGGCAGATCGAGCTGGATGGGGTGGCGCTGGCGCACTGGCCGGCTATGGCGCTCGCGCGCCGTCGGGCATTGATGCCGCAGGACACGCATGACGCCTTTAGCCTGAGCGTGCTGGAAAGCGTGCTGGCGAACCGCTTGCCGCATCTGGCGGGCTGGGGCTGGGAGCAGCCCGCCGATCGCGTCGCTGCGTCTGCCGCGCTCGATACATTAGGGCTGGCCGCGTTGGCGGCACGCGATGTGCTGTCGCTTTCGGGCGGCGAGCGGCAACGGGTCGCGCTCGCGGGCGTGTTGTGCCAGGCGGCGCCCTTGCTGCTGCTCGACGAGCCGCTGTCGCATCTCGACTTGCAGCATCAGGTCGGCTGCCTTGAGGCGCTCGGCAAATGGGCCGGGGAATCCGGGCGGATCGTCGTGTTTTCGTGCCATGACCTGAACCTTGCACGCCGTTTTGCCACTCATGCCTTATTGCTCGATGGCCAGGGGGGGGCGCAGGGCGGGCCGGTGCACGAGGTGCTGACGCCCGAACGGGCGAGCCGCGCATTTGGCTATCCGCTGGTGCTGATCCGGGACGGCGGGTATGAGGCGCTGGTGCCCGCGCTCCATGGCTATGCGCCGGGCTTGTGGCTTTGACTAAAAGCAAAGGCATGGCAAAGGCATGCCTGATAGGGCAAGACCTGCTGTGCAGGCCTTGCCGTTTCGCTGATTTTTCCCTTTCACCCGGAATCCCATGAATGCTTCTTTTGCCGTGCCGGTTGTTGAGCCGCTAGACCAGACGTTACGTACTGAGCTGCAACACCGGATCGACACCAAGACCAAACCGCCAGGCAGCCTCGGGCGGCTTGAGACCCTGGCGCGCCAGATGGGCCTGATTCAGCAAAGCCTGCAGCCGACCATCGAGCGGCCCGTGATGATTGTCTTTGCCGCCGATCACGGTATCGCGCACGAAGACGTGAGTTCGTATCCGCAAGCCGTGACCGCGCAGATGGTGGCGAACTTTCTCTCCGGTGGGGCGGCGATCAACGTGTTGAGCCGCGTGAGCGGTGTCACGCTCGAAGTGGTCAATGCGGGCGTGGTCGTGCCGCTCCCGGCGGCAGCGGGTTTGATCAATATTCCGCTTGGGGCCGGCACGCGCAATTTTGCCCATGAACGCGCGATGACCCACGCTCAGGCGCTGGCCGCTCTGGAAGCCGGGGCCGCCTGCGTGCGCCGTCATGCGGCGCTTGGCACGAATGTGATCGGGCTGGGCGAGATGGGTATTGCCAATACCTCGTCGGCGGCGTGCCTGATGAGCTGCCTGTGCGGTGTGCCGATCGAAGAATGCGTAGGGCGCGGCACCGGTCTCGACAACGCCGGGCTGGCGAAAAAATGCAATGTGCTGGCGGCGGCGCTGGCGCATCACGATGTGGGCGCGAGCCGGCCCGACACGATGGACGCGATGGAGATCGTGGACGTGCTGGCAACCTTCGGCGGTTTCGAGATTGCGATGATGGCGGGTGCCTATCTTGCCGCCGCACAGGCACGCATGACGATTCTGGTCGATGGTTTTATCGCGGGTGCGGCACTGCTGGTCGCGGATGCGCTGGCGCCAGCGGTCCGCGAATACTGCGTGTTTGCGCACGCCTCGAATGAAGCGGGCCATCGGCGCATGCTCGATTACTTTGGCGCGCAGCCGCTTCTGACGCTCGATTTGCGCCTGGGCGAAGGCACGGGCGCGGTGCTGGCGTTGCCGCTCTTGCGCGCGGCGCTGGCGATTCTCAACGAAATGGCGAGCTTCGAATCCGCAGGCATTGCCGAACGCGATGTCCAGGGTGACGTCCGTTAAGGGCCCCGGCCCCTTGCGAGCCGGGCTGCGCGTGTGGTTGCTGCGGGAGCTGCGCTACTTCTTTACCGCGCTGGGGTATTTCACACGTATCCCGGTGCCCCGCTGGGTGGGTTATGAGCCGCATTACCTGAATGCGGCGGCGCGGTATTTTCCGCTGGTCGGCGCGCTGGTGGGCTCGCTCGGGGCGGGCGTGTATCTCGCCGCCTTGCGGCTGTGGCCCGCGCCGGTCGCGGTGCTGCTGTCGCTGGTGGCGACGCTGCTGGTGACAGGCGCGTTTCATGAGGATGGGCTGGCCGATAGCGTCGATGCGTTTGGTGGGGCTTATACGCGCCAGGACACCTTGCGCATCATGCACGATTCGCGCATCGGCGCTTTTGGCGCGCTGGCGCTGCTGCTGGTGCTTGGCCTGAAATGGCAGACGCTGGCGGCGCTGCCGCCCATGCGAGCGGCCTGGCTCATGATCGCCGCGCATGCCGCGAGCCGGATGGGCGCGATCAGCTATTTGCTGACGCTCGACTACGTGCGCCCCGAAGGCCGGGCCAAGCCCGTGGCCCAGCGGTTGTCGAAGGCGGGGTTTGCCTGGGCGCTGGGCACGGGCGGTATCTGGCTGTTCTGGCCCGACTGGCGCCTGGGCGTGGCAGCGCTGGCGCTGCTGCTGGGCTTGCGCATGGCGCTGGGCCGTTATTTCGTGCGGCGTCTCGGCGGCTATACCGGCGATTGCCTGGGCTTCGCCCAGCAAGTGTTCGAGCTGGCGCTTTATCTGCTGGGGCTGGCATGGATCTCATCTTGATGCGCCATCCGGCGCTAGCCATTGCAGAAGGTGTGTGCTACGGCGCGCTCGATGTGGCGCTAGCCGAGCCCCCCGAACAAGGCGCGCGGGCGCTGATGCAGCGGCTGCACAGGCTGGGCGCACCGGCTCCCGACGCCATGCAGTCGAGCCCGCTGACGCGGGCCGCTGCGGTGACCGCGGCGCTCGCGGCTCAATGGGGCCGCGACGGCGGCGGGGTATGGCACAGCGACGAGCGCTTGCGCGAGATGAATTTCGGCACATGGGAAGGCCAGCGCTGGGATGCGATCGAACGGGCGGCGCTAGAGGCCTGGGCTGCGGATCTTCTGGGCGCACGGCCACATGGCGGCGAAAGCGTGGCGCAGGTGAGCGCGCGGGTCGGGCAGTGGCTGGCGGCTGTTTCTTCTCATGATGACGCCGTGTTGCATGCCGTCACGCATGCGGGCGTGATGCGCGTGCTGGCAGCGCAGGCCCTGGCGCTGCCACTTGAACACTGCCTTGCATGGCCGCTTGAAACGGGTCGTATTGTCTGGTTGCGCCGTGCGCGGGCGGGCCAAAGCTGGTCACTGCTGCATTGGAACGCCTGACGCTAGCGCTTTGCGGTGGGTACCTGAGGCCTCCCCATGTTCCGGCGCCCACACGTAACGTAACGTGACATTGCTGCCGTCAAACTCCCTCGCAGCGTCCTTCAAGCTTCTTCCATTTGATTAATTTTATTAAAAATCAATAGCTTATTGAGGCTTTGGCGTGCGTGAAGGTTTCTGGCATGCAACCTGCTTTTATTGGCTGAAGCGCTGTATCCGGGGGCGTGATGGGGCGGTGTAGAGAAAGATAAAAGGATGTTTTACGAGCCATTGAATGGTTGCAGGCTCAGGCGGATACGTCTGTGCCAGGCCCGATGCTGGTCCATGTAGGGTTCGCCGGGTGCGAAGACCTCTTATGGGCCCCGCTGGCCCCGTCACCTATCCTCGTAAGGTGACGGTTTAATAGCCCGTGCTTCGATGAAGCACGGGCATTTTTTTTGGGTGTGTCCGGCTGGCCGGGCGCACTGATTCGGGCTTTATTCAGGCGTCGTGGCGCGACTCATGCCTGGGATGCGCCGAATGGCACCGGTTGCCAGCGCCGTGCCGAGCAGGATCACCGCACAGCCTTGCAGCATGCCGCCAGAAACCTGTTCGTCAAGAAACAGCGTGCCCCACAAAATCCCGAAGACAGGAATCACGAAGGTCACGGTGATCGTGCGAGTAGGGCCCGCTGCGGCGATCAGATGAAAAAACAGCATATAGGCGACCCCGGTGCAGGCCACGCCCAGCGCGATGACGGCGCTCCAGGCTGACACTGAGACCGGTGCCGCAGGCCAGCTGGCGAAGGCAAAAGGCAGCAATACGAGCGTGGCGCCCGTCATGGTGCCTGCGGCCGAGGTCAGGGGATCGACACCACCCAGATAGCGTTTCGTGCAGTTTGCGGCGATGCCGTAGAACAAGGTTGCGGCCAGCGCGGCGGCCGCGGCGAGCGCGGTAGTGAGCACGGTGGCAGTGCTGTCATGCGGCGCGGCGATCTGGTTCCAGACGAGCAGCAGCACGCCTGCGAAGCCGATGATGAGCCCGATGCTGCGCAACGGGCTCAAACGTTCCTTGAGCCAGAGAAACGCGATGAGCGCGCCCCATAACGGCGTGGCCGCGTTGATCACCGAGGTGGCGCCGGCCGATAGCGTCAGCTCCGCATAGGCGAAGAGGCAAAACGGCGCGGCGCAGTTCAGAATGCCCACCACAAGCAATGGCTTGGCGCGGCGGCGAACGGTGTCAAAGATTTCGCGTGCGGGACGCCGGGCGAAAAGCACAAGCAGTAAAAACAGCGCGCCGATGCCGACTCGCAGCGCCATGAGTGGCGCAACGCCGAAATCGCCCACTCCCACCCGGATAAAAAGAAAAGAGGCACCCCATAAGGCCGCGAGGATGAGCAACTGAAGGAGGTTACCGGGGGTCATCGAAGAAGCCTCGCGCAAGGAGTCAAGCGGAACGCGAGGGCATGGTAGCACCTCTTTTTAACAAAAATTTTTACATTTGAATGAAACAGCATGCCTCAGCACGCCTCGATTGGCGAGCGCGGGGAGGGTTTGCGAGTGGCTTGCCCGGGCTTATTGCTCACGAACAGCGGGTTTAGCGCCGCCCGCGTCCCCGGTAGCCCCGATATCCGCCCCAGTATCCCCGGCGACCGCCTCCGTATGCCCCGTATCCCCGGTGCCCGCCCCAATAGCCGTTAAAGTTGAGCGATATCGCTGGCGCGCCCCACCAGCGGGGGCCGCCGTACCACGTCGAATAAGCCGGGTAGTAAACGGGAACGGGCGGAGGAGCGAGATAGACGGGCGGCGGTGCGACGACAACCGGTGCGTATTGCGTGGTGGTGGTGGTGAACGTGGTTTGCTGGACGTTGGCGCTGGTATCTACGCCAGACGGAGTGACAACGGTTTCTGTTTGAACCGCCGTGCCAGGGAGAACAGTGGAGTAATCAGTGGAGTAATAGCTGCCATAGCCATACGGGCTATAGCCATAACCATAGGGGCCAGCGTAATAACAGCCGGAAAGGCTCAGCGCGAGCGCGGGCAAGACCAGTGGCCGGGCCCAGCGGCGGGCTGAACGAGTGCTTGAGTGGCTGGGGACGGCGTTGAGGGCGCGGCTGATGAAGCTGATGAAGCTGATGAAACTGATGGAACTGATGGAACTGATGGAACTGATGAAACGATAGGCAGAAAAAACGGTAGACACGGCAAACTCCTGATGAGGCATCGCAGGGTGCAGACGACGCACACGACATGATGCCTGGAGCATACGTCGTTGCGGCTTGTGCCAGGTTGCGATCGGGTAACCGCTTATTTCAGTTCAGGTCTGAAGCAATGAAAACAGCGCCTGACTGTACAACAGGCAGGCGCTGCGGGGAAAACAGGTAGGCGGTATTGCAAAATGCTGCGCAAAAGCGCCGCGTGCGCGGTTTCGGTTTACTTCCCGATCTGATTGCCGATCAGGCCACCCGCTGCCGCGCCACCGATCGTTGACAGCGCATTGTCGCCAATGGCCGCGCCAGCGGCAGCGCCAATACCTGCGCCGATGGCGGTATCGCGCTGGCGGCGGGTCATGTTGTCACAGGCAGACAGGCTCATGACGGTGGCTAGGACAATCGCCAGCGCGCTTATTCGTTGAATGGATTTCATGGTGTATTCCTCTGGTTAATTAAAGGGAAAAAGGCAAACGGCAAACGACAGGTTGAACAGCTTACTTGCAGGATGGTAACGGGTGGCCGCGAGATTGTTGTAATGAGATGTTGCAGCCGCACGCTGCGCGAGCAGCCGGTTCCGGGCTACGTCCGGACCGGCCTCGCCTGGCGTAAGTCGCTCTTACTGGCGGCGATAGATTTCCGCGCCGTTTTTGATAAATTCGACCGCTTTGACTTCCATGCCTTTTTGCAGTGCCTCGTCATCGCTGAGACCTTGCTGCGCGGCGAATTCGCGCACGTCCTGAGTGATTTTCATCGAGCAGAAATGCGGCCCGCACATCGAGCAAAAATGCGCGACCTTGGCCGAATCCTTGGGCAGCGTTTCGTCGTGAAATTCACGTGCCTTGTCCGGATCGAGCCCGAGGTTGAACTGGTCTTCCCAGCGGAACTCGAAACGCGCTTTCGACAGCGCGTTATCCCGCACCTGCGCGCCAGGGTGGCCCTTGGCCAGATCTGCGGCGTGGGCCGCGAGCTTGTAGGTGATGATGCCGGTCTTGACGTCGTCCTTGTTGGGTAGCCCCAGGTGCTCCTTGGGTGTGACGTAGCAGAGCATCGCCGTGCCAAACCAGCCGATCATCGCCGCCCCGATACCCGAGGTGATGTGGTCGTAGCCTGGCGCGATATCGGTGGTGAGCGGGCCGAGCGTGTAGAACGGGGCTTCGTCGCACCATTGCAATTGCAGATCCATGTTCTCCTTGATGAGCTGCATCGGCACGTGGCCGGGGCCTTCGATCATGGTCTGGATATCGTGCTTCCATGCGATTTGCGTCAGTTCGCCCAGGGTTTTGAGCTCGCCGAGCTGGGCTTCGTCGTTGGCGTCGTAGATCGAACCGGGACGCAGGCCATCGCCTAGCGAAAAGCTCACGTCATACGCTTTCATGATTTCGCAGATGTCTTCGAAATGCTCGTAGAGAAAGCTTTCGCGGTGATGCGCGAGACACCATTTCGCCATGATCGAGCCGCCGCGCGAGACGATGCCGGTCATGCGTTTCGCTGTCAGCGGCACGTATTGCAAACGCACGCCCGCGTGAATCGTGAAGTAATCGACGCCTTGCTCGGCCTGCTCGATCAGCGTGTCACGGAAGATTTCCCAGGTCAGGTTTTCGGCGCGGCCGTTGACCTTTTCGAGTGCCTGGTAAATCGGCACCGTGCCGATGGGCACGGGGCTGTTGCGGATGATCCATTCGCGTGTTTCGTGAATGTGCTTGCCGGTCGACAGGTCCATCACCGTGTCGCCGCCCCAGCGGATCGCCCAGGTCATCTTGTCGACTTCCTCGCCAATCGACGAGGTCACCGCCGAGTTGCCGATATTGGCATTGACCTTCACGAGGAAATTGCGGCCGATGATCATCGGCTCGCTTTCCGGGTGATTGATGTTGGCGGGGATGATCGCGCGTCCGCGGGCGATTTCATCGCGCACGAACTCCGGCGTGATGGCCGTGAGCGCGCCGGGATCGAACGTGGCCGCGCCAAAGCTCTGGCCCGGATGCTGGCGGCCCATCATGGCGGCCAGCTTGGCGCCGTTCGGGCCGCTCGTGCGCAGGCTTTCGAGGTACTCCGCGCGGCACTGGTTTTCGCGGATCGCAATGTATTCCATCTCGGGCGTGATGAGGCCCTGCCGGGCGTAATGCATCTGGGTCACGTTGGCGCCGCTGCGTGCGCGACGCGGGGTGCGCTGTAGCCCCGGAAAGCGCAGATCGGTGGTGGCGTCGTCGCTCGCACGCTCGCGGCTGAAATGGCTGCTCAGGCCGGATAGCGCCTCAGTATCGCCGCGTGCTTCGATCCAGCGCTGACGCAGGGCGGGCAAGCCCGCGCGGATGTCGATCTGGGCTTGCGGGTCGGTGTAGGGGCCCGAGGTGTCGTAGACGTAGACCGGTGGATTTTTTTCGCCACCGAAGCTGTCAGGCGTATCGGCCTGGATAATTTCGCGCATCGGCACGCGAATGTCGGGCTCGGAGCCCGTGACGTAGATTTTGCGGGAATTCGGCAGCGGTGCAACGGCGGCTTCATCGACATGGGCGTCGGCCGAAAGGAATTTGGGGTTGGCGTTCATGCGTCTCTCCTGATGGGGTGGGGGCTACGCAGGAGACGGGGCGGAACGGCTGGAGGCTGGAAGGAAGACGGGCGAGGGGAAGAGGGCGGGTTCGCAGACGGGATGCGCTGGATGGGCGCAGGAGTATGGCGAAGCCCGGACGCTTCCCTGCGCTGGCATTATCCAGATCAGGTTCAAAGGGTATTTCTCACCCACGTGGCGCGCCGTTTGCAACAGGCTGCACCGCAGGACCCCCGCGTTAGCAGCGCACACGATACACCGCCGGGCTGGAAACTGGCAACCGCCAGACAACCGGCGGCAGGCTGCGCGAGGGCGTTGGCGAGGGGCATCGCCGGAGATTGGATTCGTTTTATTACCGTGATTAATAGAACGATCCGGTGCTTTTGGCGCGATTGTGAAAAGCGCGCTTCACCCCTACATTCGAGACTCGCTTCCTTGAGGCGCATCGAGACGCCTCGATGCGCCACGGTATTTCCCGCATTCACATTCACACGCAGGGTCAGGGAGAACATCATGCTCGAGATTCGTCGTTCTGCCGAACGCGGCCACGCCAATCACGGCTGGCTCGATTCGTATCACAGCTTTTCGTTTGCCGATTATCACGATCCGAAGCACATGCATTTCGGCCCGCTACGGGTCATCAACGAAGACCGCATCGAAGCGGGCCAAGGCTTTGGCGCGCATGGTCACCGTGACATGGAGATCGTCACCTATGTGCTCGAAGGTGCGCTGGCGCACCGCGACAGCATGGGCAATGGCTCGACGATCGGCCCCGGTGACGTGCAGCGGATGAGCGCGGGCACGGGCGTGAGGCATAGCGAATTCAATGCGTCGAAAGAAGCGCCGCTGCATCTGCTGCAAATCTGGATCTTGCCGCAGCGCATCGGCGAGCCGCCCGGTTACGAAGAAAAGCGCTTCGGCGAGGCGGAAAAACGCGGGCGCTTGCGCATCGTAGCCGCACCCGATGGACGCGAGGGCGCGGTGACGATTCACGCGGATGCGTCGATCTATGCGGGCTTGTTCGATGGCCCGGAGCGCGCGGTGCTGGCGCTCGCGCCTGGACGGCAGGCCTATGTGCATCTGGTACGCGGCAGGTTGAGCGTGAACGGTACGATACTCACGGCGGGCGACGCGGCGATGTTGAGCGCGGTGGAGGCTGTCACGCTGGAGCAGGGTGAGAACGCCGAGGTGTTGCTGTTCGATCTGGCCTGAAAGGCGGATCAGGCCCCGGCCAGGCTCACGCCTGGCCGGGGCCTTGCTGCTCTGTGCGGGCTGAGCCGCTTACGGCTGGACCACCGGAGCCGACGCTGCCGGTGCCGCTGCTGCTGCGGATGTAGCCGGGCCATGCGGTTTCATGAGCTTGCGCATCTTGCCGTGGCGCGCTTCCATCCGCGCGAAATGCTGTTTGAGCGCGGTGCTGACTAACGTTTTTTGCTGATCGTCGAGACCGTTGTAGACCGCTAGCCAGGCGCCAATAGTTTGCTCACGGCGTTGCGCCGCTTGCTGCTGCGCCTGTTGCTGGGCGGCGTGCAATGCATTCAGGTCAAGAATCGGCTGCTGTTGCAGCGCCTGGAATTGCTGTTTCATTTGCTCATGGCTGGCGCGGGCGGCCTGACGGTTTTGCTGAGTGGTGGCGAGCGCCGTTTGCCATTGTTGTTCCTGGGCGGCATTCAGATGCAACGGGTCGTGTAGCTGACTAATCTGCCGCAGCATCCCGTGGCCATGCCAGCCGGGGCCGGGGGTGTCATCGGACGAGGCGGCGTAGGCGCTGCCCATGACCAGCGACAGGGCCGTGGCGGTGACGGTGAGCAGACGCGGCGAGCGTGTGGAAAAACGATTGAACATGGCAAACATGGCAGAGCTCCTTAAATGAAAAACCAGGCCGCTGAGAGCCTCATGCTTGTCATGACACAGCGGCCGCGGCAAAAACAAAAACAGGGGGCGCGGCTTGGCTGACGTCAGGAAAGCGCGGACTTCACGCGGGTCAGGGCACAGCCTAAGCGCTGCCGCGCTGTGCTGTATTACGCACAGAGGCGCCGTTGTTACGCGGCATTACGAGCGCCTTTCGTCGTAACAGGCGGTAACTCCCGGTAACCTTTTGCCCCCTGCCACACACCTGAAAGCAGGGCCGCGCGGTTTAAACTTGCGTCCCATGACTACTCAAATTCTTGTCGTCGATGACGACGCCGAATTGCGCGATTTGTTGCGCGAATATCTGGTCCGGCAAGGCATCGAGGTTTCGGTGCTGCATGATGCCGCCACACTTGAGCGCAGGCTGGAGCGCGAACGGCCCGATCTGATCGTGCTCGATCTGATGATGCCCGGGGTGGATGGCCTGACGGCGCTGCGGCGGCTGCGCGCGTCGGGCGATGACATTCCGGTCATCATGCTGACGGCTCGCGCCGATGACATCGATCGCATCGTCGGCCTCGAACTGGGCGCGGATGATTATCTTGGCAAACCGTTTAATCCGCGCGAGTTACTGGCGCGGGTGCAGGCCGTGCTGCGCCGCAGGCAAACCTCGGTAACGGCTGCCGCACCCGAGCAACGCGAGCCGTTCGTCTTCGGCCGTTTCTCGCTCGATTTCCAGGCGCGCATGCTGGATCACGATGGCAAACCGGTCGTGCTTTCCGGTAGCGAATTCGCGCTCCTGAAAATTTTCGTCAACCATCCGATGCGCACGCTCACCCGTGAGCGTTTGCTGGAGCTGCTCCACGGTCCTGAATACGACGGCACCGATCGCGGCATCGACGTGCAGGTTTGGCGTTTGCGCCGCATTCTCGAAACCGATCCGGCGCTGCCGCGTTTTATCCAGACGGTGCGAGGCCGGGGGTATGTTTTCGTGCCGAATGGCGAGCAGCATGCGACGAGCGGTTGATTCGCTGTTCGGGCGGCTGGCGCTACTGGTCATCGGTTCGCTGCTGCTGTCGCATTTCGCCTGGTATGCCTTGATGCGCCTTGAGCGCAACCAGCAGCAGACCCGTTACGCCGTCGAAGAAGCCGTGTTCGTGGTCGATGCCGTGCGACAGCACGTGATCCATGCACCCGATCAACCTTTGCCTTCGCGGGTGCAGCTCGTCGATCCGCAAAGCCCCGATGTGCCTGAAAACCGCACCGATTTGCCAGAGCCGCTGCGTCGTTTTCTCGATGATCTGCGCGAGCGTTTGCCAGCCACGACGCAAGTTCGTCTTGGCATGCCGGGCAAGCCGCCGACACTCTGGGTGAAAGCCGCCCGCGATCGCAACTGGATCGTGGTGCCGGTTCAGCCGCTGCGGCCGCCGCGCTCGCTGGATCGCATGGTGTTGTGGCTGACGATGATTTTTTCGGCGGCGGTGATGGCGGCGCTGCTCGCGGCCTGGCAGTTGCAGCGGCCCTTGCGTTTGCTGGCCCAGGCGGTGACGCGCTTTGGCCGCAACTTGCCTGTGCCGCCGCTGCCCGAACGGGGCCCGCGTGAGTTGCGTCAGCTCACGCAAG
Organism: Paraburkholderia hayleyella; assembly: GCF_009455685.1. Classification (NCBI taxonomy): domain Bacteria; kingdom Pseudomonadati; phylum Pseudomonadota; class Betaproteobacteria; order Burkholderiales; family Burkholderiaceae; genus Paraburkholderia; species Paraburkholderia hayleyella. Next base: position 1,364,024 of record NZ_QPES01000001.1, read on the forward strand.
GTTTCAACCAGATGGTGCAGGAAGTCGCCCGCACCGAGAATGACCGCGCGGTGATGCTAGCGGGCGTCGCGCACGATCTGAAGACCCCGCTCGCGCGCTTGCGCCTGCGCGCCGAAATGATGGATGACGCCAGGATGCGCGATGGCGTCGTGCGCGATGTGGATTCGATGACGCATATCGTCGAGCAGTTTCTGGTGTTCGCGCACGATAGCGCGGATCGCAGCGGGGTGGTGGAGGTCGACGCACAGTGTGAGCGCGTGATTCACAACTACCGTGCGGTGAGCGCCCCCGCTGCCGCGGTGCAAACCGATCTGGCGGCGGGGGCGGCATTTCGTTTGCCGGCGGCGACGCTGGACCGGATTTTATCGAACCTGCTGGATAACGCGCATGCGTATGGCGAGCCGCCAGTAGTGGTGGCCACGGCGCGCACGGCAGAGGGTTTTACGCTATCGGTCAGCGATCATGGCCGCGGCATTGCTGCGCACGATTTGCAAAATGCCAGCCGGCCCTTTGTGCGGCTCGATCCGGCGCGCGGCGGTAACGGCCATAGCGGCTTGGGGCTGGCGATTGTCGAGCGGCTAGTGCGGCGCGCGGGCGGCGAGTGCGAAATTACCAATCAGACGGAGACGGGGCATGGTTTGCGTGTGCGCATGGTGTTTCCGCTGGCATCGCGCTCACGGACAGCGGCCATGACCGATGCAGGGTGAGCGCGGTGGCTGGAGCCCTCGGGGGGAAAGCGCCGCGCGGCCCGGGCGAGGGACGCGGCGCAGGTTGCAAGGTGCCGGGCTGTAGCGCGGGCCTTACTCGCCGAATAACGTGTTGAGTGCGGTAGCGGCATCGCTATCGACGGTATTCCAGGTGACGGTTTCGGCTTCGAAGATGTAATGCGTGGTGTATTTGCCGAGCAGCGCGAGAATTTCTTCCTGAATAATTTCTGGCGCGACGTCCATTTTCAGATACCACGCGGTGGACGATAAGCGCGTCTGGAATGCGCCATATTCGGCCATCAACTGGTCGAACGCATTAGCGTCCTGATCGCGGCAGACAATCACCAGATTTCCCTTCATGCAAACCTCCTGTTACGCAATGCGTGGTGAGGGTCGATCATACCCGCCTTCACAAAAGCCTTGAAATGGCCCGCCCGCCGGCATGGCCCGAGAAGGAGCCGGAAAGCAAGGCGGGCTTTGCCTTGACCCCGTTTTCAGCGCATTTTCAGCATGTTGTTCGCGGCTCGCGTGAAAGTTTTTAACGGATTGTTCGTCACGGCGGGTTCCGCGATGGCGGGCTTCACGGCATAATTCCGGGATTGTGCCAGGACGCGCTGGGGAGGCGGGTTTGGCTAGCGTTGCCGGGATGGCGTGTGATACCGCCAGATTGTGGGTACCGGTCTTAACGCCTGGGGTCCGCCGCTGCTGCGGCTATCTGGTTTGCGGGGTTTGCGGTCTGGCGCACGCACGGCGGCATTCCGCTCTTGCTGTACCATCCGCTCCGCGATCACCGTTGGCTTCATTCAATGAGCTGAAAGTTAACGGAATGGCTTGAACTGCTGAACGGCTTGCGCCCACTTGCCATGGTGCCGCCAGAGGCTTCTGCTGGGCGCCTGCACGCATTACGGGAAGCGTTTAAGCCTTCACGTGACCTGGCCACGGGCCGCCAGCCGGCATGAGGCGCTGGCGGCTTATTCGCTGCTGCGTCTGATGTCAGCCAAATTGTCAGCCAAATTGTCGGCCAAATTGTCGGCCAAATTGCAGTCTTATCCGTTTTGACTCTGAACTGAATCCCGCTGCAATCCAGGCCCGATCGCCGGGCATGTCGCGGATGGCCCTGAAATACAGGAAGTAGTAGTGTCGTGCCGGTTTGTCTCTCGCCGGTCCACGCGTTGTTCACGCCAACGAATCACCGCGCCCATGCGTTTAGCCATGTTTGAATTCCACTGTCCGGACCGCCTTTTTTGCAGCCGTGCCTGGGTGACCCCCGGCATTATCCCGGCGCCATTGCACATCTCGCACATTTCGCACATCGCGCACATCTCGCAGCTTGTGCGCGGGGAGGGGCTTTGATGGATTTCAACCCAAACCGGACGGCTAGTGCCTCGGCGTGGCGGGTTTTACCCAACCGCTGGGACTTTGTGGCGTTTCCCCTGATCATCTGCGTGATAGCGATGGCTGCGATCGGTTTTCACGAAACGATGGCGCCCATTGCCACGCTCAAAACCCAGACCATCTCGCTGGATCCGACCCATTTACCGGAATACGCGATGCGCACCACGTTGCGCATGCTGGCGGCGATGGTCGCATCACTGGTGTTTACGCTGCTCTATGGCACGCTGGCGGCCAAGAGCCGCCGGGCCGGGCAGGTGCTGGTGCCGATTCTCGACATCCTGCAATCGGTGCCGGTGCTGGGCTATATCTCCTTTACGGTGACGTTTTTTCTCGCGCTGTTTCCAGCGCGCGTGCTGGGCGCGGAACTGGCGGCGATCTTCGCTATTTTCACCGCCCAGGCGTGGAACATGACCTTCAGCTTTTATCAGTCGCTGCGCACGGTGCCACGCGATCTTGATGAAGTCTCGCGCGGGTTTCATCTGACCGCTTGGCAGCGCTTCTGGAAGCTGGAAGTGCCGTTTTCGATGCCCGGCCTGATCTGGAACATGATGATGTCGATGTCGGGCGGCTGGTTTTTCGTCGTCGCTTCCGAGGCCATCACGGTTGGCAACAACACCATCACATTGCCTGGCATTGGCTCTTATCTGGCACAGGCGATCTCGAACACCGATCTGCATGCAATTGGCTGGGTCATCCTGACCATGACCATCGTGATCCTCGCCTATGACCAGCTTCTGTTCCGTCCGCTGGTGGCGTGGGCCGACAAGTTCCGCATGGAAACCACCAGCTCTGGCAATGCCCCCGAATCCTGGCTGCTCGACCTGATCCGCCGCACGCGGCTGATTCATCGTTTGCTGGTGCCGGTGGGCTGGCTCTTTGCCAAAGCCGCGCGCGTACCGCTGCGTTTGCCCGCATGGCGCAAGCAAGCGAGGCATACCCGCTCGCAGTCCGGGCCCGCCTCGCGCTGGGGCGATCTCGTCTGGGCCAGCGTGGTGCTCGCCGCGACGGTGTACATCGTGTATTACGTCGTGGCCTACGTGCGTACGGGTGTCTCGCTTGATGAGGTCGGTCATGTGTTCCTGCTTGGGCTCGCCACGCTGCTGCGGGTGATTTTGCTGATTGCGCTGGCGTCGGTGGTGTGGGTGCCGATCGGTGTGCTGATCGGCCTGCGGCCCGCACTCGCTGAAAAAATCCAGCCGCTCGCGCAGTTTCTGGCGGCGTTTCCGGCCAACCTGCTGTTTCCGGTATTCGTGCTGCTGATCGTGCGTTTTCACCTGAACCCGGACATCTGGCTGTCACCGCTGATCGTGCTGGGCACGCAGTGGTACATCCTGTTCAATGTGATCGCCGGGGCCAGCGCTTATCCCAACGATTACCGCGAAGCCGCGGCGAACCTCCAGATTCGCGGCTGGCAATGGTGGCGTCAGGTGATGCTGCCAGGTATTTTTCCGTATTACGTCACGGGTGCGATCACGGCCTCGGGCGGTGCGTGGAACGCCAGCATCGTCGCCGAATACGTGCAGTGGGGCGACACCCGGGTGGTGGCTCATGGCCTGGGCGCCTACATTGCGCAGACCACCGAGGCGGGCGACTATCCGAAGATCATCATGGGCATTGCCGTGATGTCGCTATTCGTGACCTTGTTTAACCGCCTGCTATGGCGTCCGCTGTACGCGTATGCCGAAGCGAAGCTGCGGCTCGACTGAAACTGGAATGAAGACTGAGACTGGGCAACATTGAGGCAAAACGCGATGCAAAATTCCAAACCCCCTAAAACCGCCACCGTTGCGGCTTCTGCTTCGGCGGCCACGCCGTCCCACACGGGTGCACAAGGGGCGAACACGAGCGTTGAAATCCTGCGAGTGAAGGATGTTTGCCGGGGGTTCAATAAAACCCAGGGCGAACTGCTCGTGCTCGACGATGTCAACCTGACGCTGCGTGAGGGCGAAATTGTCGGCCTGCTAGGCCGCTCGGGCTCGGGCAAATCCACCTTGCTGCGCATCATCGCGGGTTTGATCGAGCCGACCGATGGCGAGGTCAGCTATCTGGGCGAGCCGGTTTCGGGTCCGGCCAAGGGCGTGGCGATGGTGTTCCAGACCTTCGCGCTGTTTCCGTGGCTGACGGTGCTGCAAAACGTCGAAGCGGGGCTGGAAGCGCAAGGCGTCGGCGCACGCGAGCGACGCGAACGCGCGCTCGCCGCGATCGACCTGATTGGTCTCGACGGGTTTGAGAATGCCTATCCGCGCGAGCTTTCGGGCGGCATGCGCCAGCGCGTGGGTTTTGCCCGCGCGCTGGTGGTCGATCCGACGCTGCTGCTGATGGACGAGCCGTTCTCCGCGCTCGACGTGCTGACTGCCGAAACCTTGCGTACCGACCTGCTCGATTTATGGACGCAGGGGCGCATGCCGATCAAGGCGGTGCTGATCGTCACGCACAACATCGAAGAAGCGGTGTTCATGTGCGACCGGATCCTGGTGCTCTCATCCAATCCGGGGCGGGTGATCGCTGAAATCAAGGTGCCGTTCAAGCATCCGCGTAACCGGCTGGATCCGGCGTTCCGCCGCCTTGTGGACGACATCTACGCCAAGATGACCGCGCGCCAGATCGGCGAAGCGATGCGCCGGGGGCTGGAGCTGGGCAACTGGCTGCCGCATGTGTCGACCAACCTGATGGCGGGTCTGATCGAAATGCTCGCCGCCGCGCCGTATCACGGTCGCGCGGATATGCCTGAAATTGCGCGTTCGCTGCATCTGGAGGTGGACGATCTGTTCCCGGTAGCCGAAGTGTTGCAGCATCTGGGCTTTGCCGATGTGCGCGAGGGCGATATTTTCCTGACACCGCCTGCCCGCGTGTTTGCCGAGTTTGGCACCCAGGAGCGCAAGCTGATGTTCGCCGAGCATTTGCTGCGCCATGTGCCGCTCGCGGCACGGATCAAGAAAGTGCTCAATGAGCGCCCCGGACATCGCGCACCGCGCGTGCGTTTCGAGCAGGAACTGGAAGATTTTCTCTCGGACAGCGCCGCCGAAGAAACGCTCGACGCGGTGATCAACTGGGGCCGTTATGGTGAAATTTTCTCGTACAACGACCAGACTGAAATTTTCAGTCTGGAGGATGTCGAATCCTGAAAGTAGAGCCCGCGCGAACCGGCATGATTTTAGCCGGGTTCGCGCGGGCATCGAATGCTCGACGTTACGTTTGATAGACGGCGGCAGCCACTTCTGCCTCAAGGCTGGATAGATCGCGGGTCTTCGGATCGAAGATTTTCGAAAACACCTCATCGTGGTTTTTGAAGGCCTTGAACTCAAGTGCGTTGCCCGAGGGATCCATGATGAAGAGGGTGGCGTGTTCGCCCGGTTTTCCCGCCATGCGCACGTGAGGGGGATCGACGAACGGATAATTCCGTGACTTGATTCGCTCAGCCAGTTCGCTCCAGGTTTGCCTGTCGAAATTCAGGCCAAAATGTGGCACGGTGACCTTCTCGTCGTGAAACTTCGATTCAAACGTCCCCGATGTCCGGGCGCATTGTTCCGGTGCGATGTGCAGCACCAGGTGATGGCCATAGAAGTTGAAGTCGATCAGGTTGTCTGTGGACCGTCCTTCCTCGCCCCCCAACACATCACGATAAAACTGCCGCGATACCTCCAGGTCGAACACGGCTATGGCGAGGTGAAATTGCGCGTGAGTTTGTTTCATATCAGGCTCCGCAAATAAAACTAGTTAAGCGTGACGTTATGGCTTATGCCGGCAGACAAGGCCGCAGGCTGAAACTCAAAAGTGGAGGAAATCCGCGTGCGTCTGACATCGGAAGATGTCGCGGAGGCGAGGACGTTATTCCAGAAGTCTCCCCACGAATGCATGCTCTCCTGGTAGCCGAGCCCGAGGTCACTGATTGCTTCGTTGCCTTGCTGGATGATTTCTTCGTTGATTAACTGGCGTGTCGTGAGCCGATGCGCGATATCGTGTTCGCCGATATGCAGGTCCCAGAACCTCCAGTCAATGGACGGCCGGTTTTGCTGAATGAACGGATTCTTGATGAGGTGCTCGTAGAGCCTTGCCAGGTAGATCTGGCACACGCATTCGCCCCCCATGCCTCGTAGCCCGACCGAGTAGGCGGAACTCGTGTTGCTGCTGACGAGTTTGCTGCGGGTACTGTCGAGAATGTCGATATTGTCGGCTAGCGCCAGCGAGTCCAGTTCGTCGTTCTGGCTGTTGAGGCTTCTCAGGAAATCGTCATAGAGACGCGGATGCGCTCCGGCAGGGTCGCCCCGGCCCAGTTCGTCGAACAGGACGTCGGCCATAAAGCTGCGAAGTTTGCCATCCTGAAGGCGAGCGATGAGGATGGCGATATCCGGGATGTAATAAACAGTGAAGAAGCGGTATTGAATGAGGATGGAGTTCAGCTCATCGGGCGCGGCGCGTTCGACGAATGCGAACAGATCGCCAGCAAGCTCAACGGTTTGCTCCTGTAAAAGGTCCGCCATGTTCCAGAACTGGCTACTATCGCCTGAATTCCAGTTGATATTGATCTTGTGCATGTTAAGTACCTCGTACCTGATTTCATGCGCGCATTTATCTTTGTTCTTGTTATGGCGAGTATGAAGAACGTTATTTAACACGTGTGCATCGACGAATCGATACGGCTGGCCGGGTAAATTAAAACGGGAACTTGTTCGTCATGCATCCTCCTGACTAGATATAAAACACGGGGCGATGGCGTGAAAAGGTAGCGCTGAGGATTGACAAAAAGAACCAGTGAGATGAGTTCGTGGAGAATCTGGGTGTTGTGTTCGCGGGAGCGCGTCACCGGGCTGTGTCTCGGTAAACAGACGAATAGCGGCGAAAAAGAATGGCTACTCGATTGCCGTTTCACCTGCATTAATGACGTGAACTTGAGCGCGATTTAAGTATTGTCATTAAGGTTGGAAAGTGCGGGTAGTATAGGCAATAAATAATAGGATTGCTGAGAATTATATATTGTGTATTAGTCGATTATTGAATTGATTAAGATTGCTGATTTTTAGCTGAAAATCAGGCCATGAGCCAGTTCTGAAGGCAAATGAAACAGATCAAGCAGATAAAACAGAAAGGCAAATAGAAAAGCATTGCGGCATCGCGTTGCACGGCCGAGCCGCTGGATGGGTGCTCAGGCCGGCGGCCTGTCCAGCGTTATTGCAAGTTGCCCCAGCGCGCGACGGCGGGTTCGGCCTGAGCCCACTTCCAGCCGCCACCGCTGCTCTGGCAGGCGCTGGCGTTGTACCAGGCCTCGGGGGCATCGGGCTTGCTGCCTTGCGCGACCGAAAACATAAATTCTTTGCATAGCGCGAGCGCCGAACTGAAGGCCCGCGTGACCCGAACCTGGCCGCGGCCGTTTTCGAGCGGCAGTATGTGTTGCACTTGCCAAGGACGGCTCTGACCCACTGCCAGCCCGCCCGCCAGGGCGGCAATGGCATCTTGCTGATCGCCGTGCATGGATTTCATATAGCGCTTGACGGCTTCGTCCGTGGCGGCTTGCACGGCGATGCCTACGCCGATCCCTACGGCAGGGTTCGCGCTCACCAGCCCCGAGAGCATGCCTGCCGCTGCACCGCTGGCCGCCCCCACCGAGGCACAGCCACTGCACAGTACGCTCAGGCTGAGACACAGCGCCACTCCCCAAGTCACGCTGGCCTGCTTGAGATGCTTGAGATGCTTGAGATGCTTGAGGCGCTCGAAATGAGCCGTCATTGCAGGGCTCCCCAGCGCTCGGTGGCGGGTTCAGCCGAGGCCCATTTCCATGTCGTGCCGTCGCGGCAGATCGCCGCGACGTAAAACGCGCTGCTGGCGGCCGTCTTGGTGCTGGTTGCCTGATCGACCGAAAACACAATTTCTTTGCAATCGAGCGCACCGCTGCTGATCGTGCGACTGACGGTGACGCTGCCGTGTTCGTCGTTTTCGATGGGGACGGCATGCTGGACGCTCCACTTGGCGATGGCTCCGGTATCGAGCCCCCCAGCGGCGGCAGCGATGCGGTTTTGCGTATCACGATGAATCACGCGCTGGGAATACTGCACGCCTGCACGGGCCAGGGCTACTGCGCCGAGGCCAATACCTGAGGCGACGGCGGCGTTGTTCGTGACCTTGGCGGCGAGCGCGGCACCGGCAATGCCCGCGCCTGTGGTGGCGGTTTCGGTATAGAGCGAGCTGCAGCCACTCAATGCCGTCGCCACGCTGGCTGCTACGAGTAATAACGCGCCTCGTGTGATCGCGGCGACAGCCGTAAGCGCGTATGCCCGAGGCGAGGTGCGCGTCGGGCACGTTGGGTCCATCGTGTTTTGCATGAGGCATTCCTGACTGCTGGCGGCTTGCTGTGCCACCACCCAGATACATCGTAGTGCTGGGTTTTATCCGGTTTTGTCCGGGGGCGATCCGGTCCATCATCCGGTCGTTTGCGAGCGGCATTGTGCAGGATGCCTGCTGAAAATGGCAGGGGGGAATTGCAAGGATTTGCAAAAACTTGGGGATGACGGCAAGGAGGATCGCAGGCCCTGGCTTGTCTTGTAAAAATACCTGGGGCGCGCCGTTGTCGTTATGCGTTGGCGTTACACGTTGTCGTTATGCGTTGGCGCTGTTCGTGTCGTCAGCGTGGTGGAGGTCGTTGATCTCGCTAGCGTCCGCCTGATCGTAGAGGCTCAGGCGGTTATAGAGCGTTTTCAGGCTGATGCCGAGCGTTTTGGCTGCACGGCGCTTGTCGCCGTTGCAATGCTTGAGCGTGCCGAGAATGATCTGTTTTTGCGCCTCGGCCAGCGGCGTGCCCACCCAGACGCTCATCGCGTCGCTTGGCGCGAACGGTTTTTTCACGCGTAGCGCCTGGTGCGGATGGGGTAGCTCAAGCGTTTTTTCCGCGAGGATGAAGGCGCGATACACCACGTTTTTCAACTCGCGCACATTTCCCGGCCAGGACCAGCCGCGCAGGGTATCGAGCGAACGCTTGCTAAAAACCTTGTGCGTGTTTTCCTGGTGGTTCAGCTCGGACAGAAAATGCTGGGCCAGCAGTTCGCGGTCGTCTTCCCGTTCGCGCAGCGGCGGTGCGCGCAACGGAAACACCGCAAGCCGGTACAGCAAATCTTCACGCAGGCCGTTTTCCTTGACGGCGGTTGCCGGGTCGCGGTTGGTCGCGGCGATCACTCGCACGTTGGCATGAATCAGCGCATTGCCGCCGACGCGATAGAACGTTCCGGTTTCCAGTGCACGCAGCAGTTTGACTTGCCGCGCGGGAGTCATTTCAGTGATTTCGTCGAGAAAAAGCGTCCCGCCGCTGGCGTGTTCGAAATAACCGGTGCGTTCTTGCACCGCGCCGGTGAAACTGCCTTTTTCGTGTCCGAACAGCTCGGCTTCGATCAGGTCATCGGGAATGGCGCCACAGTTGACGGCGATGAAGGGTTTCGTGTGACGCGTGCTGTGCAGATGAATGGTGCGGGCGATCAGTTCTTTGCCCGTGCCGGATTCGCCGACAATCAGCGCCGTGGCGTCGGTGGCCGCGAGGTGGTCGATCTGCGCGTACAGTTCGAGCATCGCGGATGACGAGCCGTAGAGCAAACCATACGTTTGCAGGCCATTCACGCTTGGGGCCATGTGCGACGGTGCGGTGCCAGAGCGCCCGCGCGCGGCAGCTGTATGAGCCGCTGGCGCGTCCAGATCGGTGGGTGCCATCAAGGATCCTGTACGGATGAATGGAGCGTTAGCGTGTCCAGGCGTGCAATTTAACCACTGGCATGCCTGTCCCAGCAAGGTGCACTTGCATAAAGCATGGCGCGGCATGAACGCGGTCATGCAGGAAGCATGGATGCATGCGTGCCAGCAGGACGCCGAACACCTGTCACAGGCACGGGCAGTCTGGATCTCGTGTGCCAGTGGGTACGATGCTTGCAGGCAACGCAGATGAAACCGGGGGAGTCGCCTCGGAGTGGTATCCATGGACCTGATTAGTCTTGGCGGTCGCGCTTGGTCTTGCCTGGGACATGACATGACATGGTGCGGCGCGGCATGAGGCGAAGCAGGATTTTTACGCTGCAAAAGGACTTAAAAGGACTTAAAAGGAGCAAGAGATGGCACGACTGAGAACAGGCATATTGATGGGTGCATTGGCCGCGGTGGGCGGAATGCTGGTGTGGCAGTGGACGCAAAAGCAGCGTGCCTCCCAGGTGCGGCTGGCGCGGGAGCTGAACCGTTGGGAGGGCGAGGGCGGTTCACTCGCGCCGGGCGTTGCGCCGCCACTGAATCAGGCGGCACATGAGCAGGAGAGCGCTCGCCATACCCTGAATGTCGAGCGGCGTCGCGCGGGCGCCAGGCCTTGGCCTTATCCACGCAGCTAAAGCCCGGTTTCAGATAAGCGGCACGTTCAGGAAAGCGAACTGAGGCGCCTGGCGTGCCGCATGCTGGCTTGCAGATCCGCACCGCGCCATGGGCTATCTCAAATAAGCCGTATAATCGACAAATTAACAACAATCAGACGATTCTTACGATTTTTATTCATGATTGTTGTTCGTGTGATGCTAATTGAATGATTCCGCCAGAGCGGCGAAGGTGCACGCCAGTAGACGGTGCGCCTGAACGCATGCCTCGCGTGAGCGGTTTCGCTCCACCTTCATCAATGCCTTCGGGCTTGCGAGATGCGATGCCACACGTACTGATTGTCGATGATGACGCCGAGACCCGCGACGCGCTTGCCGTGATCATCGCGGAAGATGGCCTGACCACCGCGCTCGCGGCCGATCTGCGCGAAGCACGCATCCAGTTGACGCGGCAGATGCCCGACGTGGTGTTCACCGATCTTAAGCTGCCCGATGGCAGCGGCGTTGATCTGCTACAAGAGCTGGACCCCCGCTCGGGCGTCGAAGTGATTGTCATCACAGGTCATGCGACGGTCGAATCCGCCGTGAGCGCGTTGAAAATGGGGGCCGCCGATTACCTCGTGAAACCGACCAACGTGCAACGCGTCAAGGCGATTTTGTCGCGCTTGCCGCGCACGGGTGATCTGAAAGCGGAAATTGGCACGCTGCGTGGCGAATTGCGCCGGATGGGACGTTTCGGGATGATGCTGGGCCACTCCGCGCCGATGCAGGCGGTGTACGACCAGATCAGCCGGGTCGCGCCCACGTCCGCCTCGGTGATGCTCGCAGGCGAATCCGGTACCGGCAAGGAAGTCGCGGCGCAGACCATCCACCAGTTGAGCTTGCGGCGCAAGCAGGCTTTCCTCGCGGTCAATTGCGGCGCGATCTCGCCGAACCTGATCGAATCCGAAATGTTTGGTCACGAGCGTGGCGCGTTCACGGGGGCCGACCGGCAGCACAAGGGCTATTTCGAGCGAGCGAATGGTGGCACGCTGTTTCTCGATGAAATTACCGAGATGCCCGCCGAGCTTCAGGTCAAGCTATTGCGCGTGCTGGAAACCGGGATGTTCATGCGGGTCGGGACCACGCGCGAGATCGAAACCGACGTGCGGCTGATCGCGGCGACCAACTGCGACCCTGAGCAGGCGGTGCTGGAAGGCCGCTTGCGGCTGGATCTGTATCACCGGCTGAATGTGTTTCCGATCAGTCTGCCCCCGTTGCGCGAGCGCGGCCAGGATGTGGCGCTGCTGGCGCAGGCGTTTCTCGATGAACTCAATGAGCAGCACGGCACGCACAAACAGCTGCCCACCGTGCTCAAGGAGATGCTGTCCGGCTATGCGTGGCCGGGTAACGTCCGTGAGTTGAAGAACTATCTGCAACGCGCCTACATCATGTCGAGCACGGATTCGGCGGAGGTCGCCGCCGTGCCGTTGCAGATTTCGCTGGCGCGGCCCGCGGCGGGCACGGCGGTTACGATTGCCTTTGGGACGTCGCTGGCGCAGGCCGACCGGCAACTGATCCTGGCAACGCTCGAACAATGTGGCGGCGTGAAAACGCGGGCGGCGGAGGTGTTGGGGATCAGCCTTAAAACTTTGTATAACCGCCTCGTCGAATATAACCAGGAGGCGCAATCCGCCGCTGATGCGGCCACGGACGAGCCTGCGCAAGCTTGAACCCGCCCCGGCCATGCTGCCGGGCGCACGCGAAGTGGGTATTCGATGAGTAGTGGCCTGGCGGCCAGTACAGGGTGACGGCGGCACGGGACTTGCGTGAGTGGTTCGAGGCAATCTCGCGCATTCGCGTGAATGCGCCTCAACCAGGAGCCAAGGTCATGTATCCATGCCATGAGAGTGTCCCACTCAGTGGGCATCGCCCCGAGCCCAATGATCCGCCGCTACCCGACGATCCCCGCGAACCGGACCCCACCCCCGAGCCTGCTGCTCCCCCCATCGGCGATCCGCCGTCGCAACCGCGGGAAATACCGCGCTTCGCGGACTGATTCGCAGGCTAGCCGGTTTTTCGCTGTTTTTCGTTGTTTTTCCTTGTTACAAGGCCTGCGTATTTTTTACCTGCCGCTTGAGCCTTAAACAGGCCTCTCACCCGATTACGAAGGAGCCGTCATGCGAGATTCCACCCGGCGCGCCGCGCGGTGTTCTGTTTCCGCTCCGCTTGCAGCGAACCACGCGGCGCCTTCCTTGCCTGCTACTTCTACCATCCCCACGACTCCTGCCACCCCCGTGATCCCGGCGGATGACGAGTCCCGCACAGATGGCGTGCGTCCCGAAGGGCTGGAATATCAGCGCGATCTCGGTGTCGCGCAAGACGCCTGAAACATTTGCATACATTTTCATCGCTCAATTTCAAGATATGGGCACGGCATTTGCATGCCTTGCTCCGGAACATTCCCGCAGACAACGAACACATTGAATGAGGTGAGTCCGTAATGAGCCGATTGATCGTGGTATCGAACCGTGTTGCCCCCACCCAGCCTGGCCGTCCTGCGGCGGGGGGATTGGCGATTGGCGTGCTGGACGCGCTCCAGGAAACCGGGGGTGTCTGGTTTGGCTGGAGCGGTGAAATTACGGGCGAAGCCGCCAGCCAGACGCGCTCGCCGGTGATCGAGCGCCAGGGCAATGTGACCTACGCCACAGTGGGCTTGAGCCGACGCGATTACGACCAGTATTACAGGGGGTTTTCGAACGCCACGCTATGGCCGACTTTTCATTACCGCAACGACTTGTCGCGCTACGACCGTCAGGAATATGCCGGTTATCTGCGTGTTAACGCGATGCTTGCCAAGCAACTCAAAACGTTGCTCGAACCGGATGACATCATCTGGGTCCACGATTACCACCTGTTGCCATTCGCCCGCTGCCTGCGTGAGCTGGGCGTGAAAAACCCCATCGGCTTTTTCCTGCATATTCCGTTTCCGGTGCCCGAAGTGCTGCGCACGGTGCCGCCGCATGAGGAACTCGTGAGGGCGATGTGCAGTTATGACGTCGTGGGTTTTCAGACGGAGGCGGATTGCCAGTCGTTCGTCGATTATGTTGAACGCGGGTCATGCCATGGCAGCGTCGATGAAGCGGGGGTGCTGTATGCGTGGGGCCAGTTCCTGAAAGTCGCGGCCTACCCCATCGGGATTTATCCCGATGCGATTGCCCGGGTCGCACAACAGTTCACGGCGCGCAAACCCGTGCGCAGCCTGCGTGAGGGCATGCATGGCCGCAAGCTGATCATGAGCGTGGACCGGCTCGATTATTCGAAGGGACTGGTGGAGCGCTTCCAGGCGTTCGAGCGCTTGTTGCTGGGGGCACCGGACTGGCATGGACGCGTCTCGCTGGTGCAGATCGCACCGCCGACCCGCTCCGATGTGCAGACTTATCAGCGCATTCGCCAGAACCTGGAAGGCGAAGCCGGACGAATCAATGGCCGCTTCGCCCAGCTCGACTGGACGCCGATTCAGTATCTGAACCGCAAGTACGAACGCAACTTGCTGATGGCGCTGTTTCGCCAGGCGCATGTCGGTTACGTGACGCCGCTGCGCGATGGCATGAACCTCGTCGCCAAGGAATATGTCGCAGCACAAAATCCCGAGGATCCGGGTGTGCTGGTGCTATCGCAGTTCGCGGGCGCGGCGGAGCAAATGCCTGGGGCGCTGGTGGTGAATCCGTTCGATTTGTCGCAGATGGCCGAGGCCCTGGAGCGAGCGCTGTCGATGCCGCTGGCCGAACGTCAGGCGCGCTACACCGACATGATGGCGCGGCTGCGGGAGAATAATTTGTCGGTCTGGCGCGATACGTTTCTTGGCGATTTACGGCGCGTGGCGCGGGCGTCCGCGGTGGCCAGAAACGTGGTGCGGCGCGTCGATGCGACGGCTTACGGGCGCCAGGGTTCAGCGTTAGGTAGCCGGTATTAGGGACCACTAGAGAACCCAACCACTTAGCAGTAAACACTTGGGCGTGTCGGGTATTTTGCAGCACCGGTATGGTTGGACCTGGCATCGGCATGGCACCGCGTTTGAACGGTGCCATGTTGATAGGGGTTTGTATCGAACACGAACTTGAAAAGTTTTGATTCAATAAAAATCATTATCATAAACATCCGGGTTGAAAAATACATTGAATGGATAGTTTTTTCGGGTGAATTCGTATATTTCTGGAGAGCCGGAGAGGGTTGATAGTTCCACTCTCCGGTCGGCATATATTATCCAGTCATCTGCATCTGGCAAAACCACGTAACGTTCTGCAATACAAATAACTGCATCGCTAGGACTGTTTCCGGGATCGGCATCAAGGAATTTTTGATAATCACTTCCATCATGATGGTTATTGAATTTCATGGCGGGATATTTGCCAAAAAGTTTGAAATAGATATTTATTGGATCTGGCTTTGTGAGTAAGAACGAAAATTCTTTTGAATTGGAGAATTTTGTTAAATTTTTGATAAAGTCATAATATTCAGGAGTTCCGGCATCGATCGGATCAAAGTATAAAAATTTCTGCTCGGGTGGCGCTTCTGTAATTTTTCTGATGCCTGACTCTGCACGCGAAAGCAAGGTGTTAAATTCATCTGTATTTTTAATAAACTTTAATTTATTCATAATTTGATAACATTTAAATGCCGGGCTAGTTGTTTATACTAACCGCCATCGCGGCGCAAGAGGATTTTCTTTATAGGCATATCTTAGATCTGCGCCTCCAACACGCATCCCAGCTTCCATCACCATTAATCCATTGCCCGGCATGGGGTAATTTATTAATTTCTCGCCATCCAGCCGGTCTATCGAGAAAATATCGACATAGTAATTATCCTGTGTTTTTACAACTATTGCGTAAATTAGTACGGGAATACGTCCGTCTATACTAATTAGCTCGCGCCCTAATGTTAAAGTTTTTTGTCCTGATTTTTCTATTTCATCATCATGGCATACTGCCAAAAAATAGGGTGTGTCAATTTCCCGGACCTGGCATGTTTTAATTTGGTCTCTCCATTGCCGGGTCCATTTTCCATATAGTGGTTCGTTTGCTTCAAGCAAAAAATCGAGCAGTTTGTATTCGTGTGGTGCGAGAGGGCGTGACATACCTTATTCCTTGTATGATTATTTTTCTGGCCTAATCGAACCTACTCGAATTTCATGAATGAAAAATCTATATGCAGAATAGTCAATCGCAACTCCATGTATATTCACTGTAAAAGTGACTCCATCACCACCCATCTCCAGAAAATGCCCTTTTTCAGCCAAATCTTTTTCAATTGCGTCCATCACGGGCTTGCGGGGAATATTTCTGGCGTCCAGATGCCGGAATGTGTGAGAAAGCTGATTGTCATTTCGCCCCCAGTTTATCGTTGACTGGTCGAGCATGGCAGGCGTGCACTGCTCCCCCTCAACCTCAACCCCGACCTCCCCCCGGCGCAGCCCGGCCAGGTAACCCCGCATGAACCCATACACCCTCGGCGCCAGTTTCAGCGCGGGATGCGGCAGCAGCATGCATTCGACACAAACCGGCTCCAGCCCGGCTTCCTGCGGCGGACCGGCCCCGGCCGCCGCGCCCCCCGTCGCCGCGCGCAACGACCGCGCATCCGCCACCGGCCCCCATCCCGCCTGAGGCCCCGCAGGCACCACCCCCGCCTCGTAGTTATCCAGCCAGCCATCCGTCTCGGCCTGCGACAGCGCCACCGGCGTGCCACTGCCCACACGCACCGTCGCGTGACGCTCGGTCACCCGCCCATCGGCGGCGTAGCGGTAAGTCACCTCAAGCTTGCGCCACGTCTGCACGCTCTGCGCCACGTAGCGTTCGCTGTAGCCGAATTGCACCAGCCGGCCCCGCAGGTCATAGACCGGCGTGACCGAAAAGTCCCCCGCGCTGATCCAGTTCACCCGGTGCGCATCGTCACGCCCGATCTCCAGCACGGCGTTGTCCGGCCCGCCCGCCAGCAGCCGCAGGTTGCCGTTCATGTCCCAGCGCAAGTCCCAGCGGTCAGTCGGCACGCCCTGTTCGTAGCGTGTCATGGACACCGGCTGGTTCAGCCGGTCATAGGCCATGCCATAGGTCTGCGCCGCGCCGCTCGCCGTCGCCGCGAAGCCGCTTGCGCCGGTTGGATCTGTCGTCGGCTGCTCCGAGACGCCCGTCAGGCTGCCGCTGTCGTCATAGACCAGCGCGCGGATCATCCCCGGCTCAGCCACGGCGGCAGGCCGCAGCCCCAGCGCATCGGCATAGCGCACGCGGGTTGTCGTGGTGCCGGACGTGTCGTGGCGCACCACCTGGACGGGCCGGTTCGCGCTGTCGTAGGTGTAGTCGATGCGGCGGCCCTCGCCTGTGCTGCGTGAGTCCAGGTTGCCGGCCGCGTCCCAGGTGAGGCGCGCCTCGCGGCTGCCGTCCGGGCGCAGCACGCCGCCTGCCGCGCTGAAGTCGAGCGTCGTGCTGCCCTGGCTGCGGGTGACGGTCGTGCGGCCCCCGCCATACGCGAACTGCACATTGCGCGTGCTGTCCGGATGGCTGACCGCGATGGCCCGGCCTTCTGCGTCATAGGTCCAGGTGGCCGTGCGCGAGCCGGTTTCGTCGATGACGCCGGTCAGCGCGCTGACGAAGCGCGGATCGTCGTAGACGTAGCGGCGGATCGTGCCGTCAGGCCAGGTCACGGCATTCAGGTTGCCGTTGCTGTCATAGCCATAGCGCGTGATGCCGCCGTCGGGGCGGGTCATCTGCACCAGACGCTGCTGGGCGTCATAGGCGAGCCTGAACGAGGCGGCGAAGCGGCGCTGCAACTGGTAGTGGTCGATCCCGGTCAGCAGCCCGGGGACGGGCGCGATGTTGCCGGGGGTCTGGGCATCGCTGTAGCTGAGTTCGGTGATGACCGCGTTGACGGTGCGCACTGAGCGCAGCACGCCATGGGGGGAATAGGTTTCGGTGTTGCCGGTGCGGGCGTTGGTCAGCGTCCAGTCGTTGCCGCTGCGCGCGAGCAGCCAGCCTGTGCCACGGGTGAGACGCCAGAGGCCAGCGGACGGGCTGAACGTGACCGGCATGCCGTTATCGCGCCATGCGGTGATGCGCGGTGCAGCGGAGGAGGAGGCGGCCAGGTCGAGGCGGCGCTGCCAGTTATGCGACCAGCCCGCGCCGAATGCGCTGCCTGCGCCGCTGGACGAGGTGCGGGGCAGCAGGGCGGCGGAGCGGTACTGGCGCTGGAACACGACGGGCGGTTCATCGCCGGTGGCGTAATCGGTTTCTTCGAGGGTGGTGACGCCGGTGCCGGGATAGACCGGATCGGCGACGGGGCAACTGGTTTCAGGCAGGACGGGGCTGGGGGTGCGGCAGTAGCGGTGGATGGCGGCGAGGTCGTTGAGGCAGGCGTAGTGGCCCATGCCGCCGGGGGTGTTGCTGGCGACATCGCTGGGACAGGAGGCGGTACCGGGACGCGCGCCGGACTGCGCGTAGAGGTCGAAGCAGTCGGCCTGGACGGGGGTGACGCTGAGGAGCAGGGCAAACGCCAGCAGCAGTTGTGCGAGTAGGGGAAGAGAAAAAGTAAAAGAGAACGGGTTTGAAGCAGCGGAAACAAAATGCGACCGGCGGCGACTCACGACAAGCTCTCCCAGCGACAGCGGACGCTTTGCCTCGGCCCGTTCCGTTATGAATGATGCGGAATCAAACCTCAAACCGCAGGATCACGAAATGTAGCGGGTTTAGGCTCAATCAGGCAGCCCGGTTCTGGATACTGGATATAGCCCGTCTTTGACGCTTGATTTGCACTATTGCAACCAACCGAAACCCGGCGAGGGCGCCAGACAAGGCATCAGGCGCAACGCGGCGCGCCGCCATGGTGCTGCTTGACCCGCAAGATGCTGACGAGTGCCGCGGCCAGCGCAAAACCGGCCGCTACATATAACGCGAGCGTTGGCCCGCGCAACGGCGCAATGCCGAAAATCAGCGCCACCAGCGCCGCGCCGAGTGTTTGCCCGGTCAGACGCGCGGTGCCGAGCATGCCGCTGGCGCCGCCGCTGCGTTCGCGCGGCGCTGCGGCCAGCATGGCGCGGTTATTGGGAGCCTGAAACAAGCCGAATCCCACGCCACATAAAGCCATGCGCCACGCGAGCGTAAACGGCTCCGGGTGCGCGCCAAGCGTGGCGAGCAGGAGCAGCCCGGCGCTTAGCAACGCTAGCCCAATGCCGCCGAGCCATCCCGCCGACACCCGGTCCGACAGCACGCCCGCGAGCGGTGCGATGACGATGATCGCCAGCGGCCAGGGCGTAATGAGCAGCCCGGTTTGCACTTGCGACAGCCCCAGGGTGTCTTGCAGCAGGAACGGCAACGAGACGAATGCCAGCATTTGCGCGCAGAACGAACACACGGAGGTGGCAATCGACAGGGCGAAGATGGGAATCTTCAGCAGATCGACGGGCAGCAACGGCGCGGGCCGGGTGAGTTGCCGCCGCACAAAGAAGTAGCCCAGCACGAGCGCACCGAGGGCTTCAGCGGCGACATAAGCCAGGCTCTGGCCTTGGCCCAGGCCATCGACGGCAAAGATCAGCAGGCCAAAGACACAGGCGTTGAGCAAGGCGCTGAGGTAATCGTAAGGGGCGCTGCTGCGGCTTGAATTGGCGGGCAGGGCCTTGAAGCCGAGCGCCAGGGCCGCGAGGCCGATTGGCACGTTGACTGCGAAAAGCCAGGGCCATGAAGCGAGGGCGAGCATGCCCGAGGCGACCGAGGGCCCGAGCGCGGAGGCAATGGCGACGACCATCGTGTTGAGCGCGATGCCGCGTCCGAGATGAGCGCTGGGATAGATCATTCGCACCAGCGCGGTGTTGACGCTGATGATGCCCGCCGCGCCGAAGCCCTGAAACACCCGGGCCAGCGCGAGCGTGGGCAGTGAGTGCGCGAGCGTGCAGCCGAGTGAGGCCACGGTGAAGAGGACGAGGCCCGAGAGGTATACCCGGCGATAGCCGATCCGGTCGCCGAGCGCGGCCAGCGGCAGCAGCGAGATCGTGACGGCGAGCTGATAAGCGTTGACGACCCAGATCGAACTGGCTGCGCTGGCATGCAACTGGCGCGCGATGGTGGGCAGCGCGACGTTGGCGATCGCGCCATCGAGCACGGCCAGGGTGACACCGAGCGCGACCACGAGAATGGCCCAGTAGCGCTGAGGCACGGCAAGGCCGGGTTCGGCGCTGGGCACGCGCACGGCGCTCGAGGCCGCGGGTGTGGGGCGCAGCGGGTGCGGGGACTGGGGTGACAAGGCAGACATGGGATCAGGCGGTAAAGCGGGAGGCCGGGAGCGGGTGCCGAAGGCTCGCCCGCGGCCAGGCAGGGCTTGCTGGCGGATACGTCGGCTTATGGCAGCGCGTAGAGCCCGGTGTAAGCCGCCGAGGCCAGTTCATTCAGATGAATCATGAAGCGGCCGATGGCATTGGTGGTTGACGCATCGAGCGGCAGATGCGCGACCTTGAGCGCGTGCAGCTTGAAGATGTAGCGATGGGCGTGGTCACCGCGAGGGGGCGCCGCGCCGCCAAAGCCAGGCAGCCCGTAATCGTTATGCAATTGCAGCGCGCCAAGCGGCAACAAGGGGCTATCCGCCGCGCCTGCGCCTTCGGGCAGGGCGCGCAAATCAGCCGGCAGGTTGACCACGACCCAGTGCCAAAAACCGCTGCCTGTCGGCGCGTCAGGGTCATAAACCGTCAGTGCCAGGCTTTGCGTGCCTTCGGGTGGCGCGTCCCATTGCAACGCCGGTGAGCGGTTTTCGCCGTTGGCACCAAACGCCTTGTTGTCGAATTCCTGCGCTTTTGTCATGAAGCCATTAGCGGGGAATGTGCTGGACCAGAGACGGAACTCAGCCATGATTTTTCTCCTTCAGGATGCCGTATGAAAAGCGCTTTGAAGCAAGAGGCGGGACACCTGCCTTGCCGCCCGCTGTCTTGAAGCGCCCGAGTGTATCACCCGTGCACGGCGCTCTGGTGTGCCGTTGCAGCCGGTCTAGCCGCGTTGCTCAAAGGCTGTTCCACCTTCCTGAAGCCAGTCGATGAGCCGCTGCGCCACCTCTTCCGGATGACACCGGGGGCCGCGCAAGGCGCACTCCCAGATCACCGCCACACGCCAGCCCTGGGCCACAAGCGCGGCTTGCGCGGTGAGATCGTGACGGCGATTGCGACTGATTTTTTCGCGCCAGAATTCGGGCCGGGTTTGTGGCCATTTGAATAGCGGGCACGTGTGTCCATGCCAGAAACAGCCGTGCACGAAGACCGCTGCGCGATAGCGTGGCAAGACGATATCGGGCCGCCCAGGCAGCGTGCGCACGTCGAGGCGAAAGCGCAGCCCGCGCCGGTGCAGCAGGCTGCGCAGCAAGATTTCAGGCCGGGTGTTGCGGCTACGGATGCCCGACATCATGCGGCTGCGCGTCGCGCGGTCGACGATATCGGTCATGGCGAAGGTGAGTTCACAATCGGCAGTTCAGATGCTTGCATCGCAGGGGGCTTCAGGGGCCGGGAAGGAGGGGCGCTTGCCGCGCCGCCCGGTGAGCCAAAGCTTAACCTTAACTTAACCCAAGTTAACCCAAGCCCTGGCAAGCCCACGATGATGTTTGCTGCGTGCTTCTGCTAGCATCCGCACATGAATATTCATGCCAAGGCCATTCGCTACTTCGATGCGATTTGCCGTTCGGGGTCGATCCGCGAAGCGGCGCGTCGTTTGCACGTCGATGGTTCGGCGCTTAACCGGCAACTGCTCAATCTGGAGGACGAGATTGGCGCCGCGTTATTCGAACGCTTGCCCAGCGGTTTGCGTCTGACGCAAGCTGGCCAGATTTTCGCGCAACATGTCATCACCGTGCTGCAAGACGAGCAGCGCACGCTCGCCGAACTGGAGCAGCTGCAGGGCGTGGAGCGCGGTGAAATTCGCGTGGCGGCGGCGGAGAGCCTGAACGCCGACTTTCTGCCCGCGGTACTCGAAGACATGCTGCGGCGCTATCCGAAGGTGCGTCTTCATACCTTCATGCAGGGCTCGGAGTCGATTGCGCAGCAGGTATCGTCCGGCGAGGTCGATGTGGGTGTCGCGTTTGCGATGCGCGATAGCCCGGACTTGACTTGTGTTGGTGGCGGCATTTTCCGCCTGTGCGCGATCATGGCGCCGGATCACCCGCTCGCGGCCCGCGAGGAAGTGTCATTCGCCGATTGTGCGGCGTTCCCGCTCGTCATGACCAACCCGGATTTCGCGGTGCATTCGCTCTTGCTGCTGTTGCTACAAAACGCGGCCAAGCCGGTGCAACCGGTGGTGTACGCCGGTGCGATCGAGTTGATGCGCCAGTTGGCGATGCGCGGGGCGGGCATCGGGTTTCAGACACGTATCGGCCTCAAAACGCTCTGTGCGGAGCGGCGGCTGGCGTATGTGCCGTTGCGCGAGTCGGACAACGTAGCGGCGCACCTGGGTATCTATGTCCGCTCGGCGCGCATCTTGCCGCCAGCGGTGACCGCGCTCATCGCCATCATGAACGAACAGCTGGCCAGCCTGCTCAAGGAAGAGACGGGCGCGGCCTAACCCTAATCTTCTGAATGCCTGATCGGGATGCCTGATCGGGATGCCTGAGCGGGATGCCTGAGCGTCGCCGTTGCAAATTTTGCAGCGGGGTGCTGTTGATTTACCGCTACGTCCAGCATAAAGCTCTCCCTATACTTGACCCGCAACAAGGAACTCAGGGAAGCAACGATGTCTCGCGTGGCGATCGAATGTGCGTGGAAAGAGGGTCTGCGGCATCACGCGATGCCGCGTATCCCGCTGCAATGGCGGAACAGGCATGCCCCCGCGCCGCTCAATTATCGCAATGCCAAACGTATGGCTCCCCCACAGTTCTTCCTTGCCAGGCGGTGAGGCGCTAGCCGCGCACATTACTGCACCATTCGTCGCGCGCCTGATGCGCTAGCGCACGATTTAATCCCCAATCCCGGACGTCCCCCATTAAACATGCTGTCGCCCACTGCAGCGTCGGGGAGCAACCAGGTCTAGAGCAGGAAGGGAACTCATGTCGACGACATCTGAATGGCCACTCGAACTCATCGTGGCCGACACCGTCCCGCTGACGGCGGAGATCCGCCTGTTAAAGCTGAAGGCCGCCGATGGCAAACCGTTGCCGGCCTTTTCGGCTGGCGCGCACCTCAGGTTCAAGGTGGACCTGGCCGCTAGCGGGAGCCTGCCCGCCACTGCGCCGGGGGCACGGCAAGCATCGCTGCCCGGCGAACGCTGTTATTCGCTGGTCAACAGCGCTGACCTGTCGGGCGACTACGAAATCGCGGTCAAACTGGAAGCGGCGGGCGCAGGCGGATCACGCTTCATGCATGCGCTGCAAACGGGCGAGCCGATTTGTGCCGCGTTGCCGCAGAACGATTTTCCGTTGCACGATGAACCGCATGAGGCCGTGCTGATGGCGGGTGGGATCGGTATTACACCGATCCTGTCGATGGCGCGAGAGCTCAGCGCGAAAGGTGCGGCGTATCACTTGCACTACGCCGCGCGCACGCCGGACACGATGGCGTACCGGGATGACGTCTCGCAGCTGTGTGGCGAGCAGGCGAGTCTCTACTTCGACTATGGCGATCCCACCCGGGGGATGCCATTGGCCGAAGTGATCGGATCACCGGCGCCGCATCGTCATCTCTACGTCTGCGGCCCCCGTCCCCTGATCGACGCGGTGATCGCCGCCGCGCGCGACAAACAATGGTCTCCCGCACAAGTCCACTTCGAACTGTTCGGCGCGCCGCCTGCAGCAGCGGGTGATCGTCCCTGCCGGGTCGTGCTGCAACGGAGTGGTCTGGCGCTCGAGGTGCCCGCGGGAACCAGCATTCTCGCCGCGATGATCGACGCGCGGCTCGATCCCCTGTTCGATTGTCAACGAGGTGAGTGCGGCGTGTGTGCGGTGCGCGTGCTGAGCGGTACGCCGGACCACCGCGATTACGCCTTGTCCGATGAAGAGCGCGAACATCTGATGTGCGTATGCGTTTCAAGAGCCACCGAAGGTGAACTGGTGCTGGATGCCTGACAGGGTGTCGGGTGCAATGAGGTTTAGGTCAAGATAACGGAGTCTCCCCATGAGTACGTTTGTCAAAAATGCCTGGTACGTTGCGGCGTGGAGCAGTGAAGTCGGGCGGCACCTGCTGTCGCGCACGATCCTCGGCGAGCAGGTCGTGCTGTATCGGTGCGAAGACGGTACGCCCGCCGCGCTGGTCGATCGTTGCCCTCACAAACTCGCGCCGCTCTCGCTGGGCGAGCTGAAAGGCGATCATGTGCAATGCGGATATCACGGCATGACGTTCGATGGCTCGGGTGTTTGCGTGCGCATCCCTGGCCAGCAAAATATTCCGCCCACCGCGCGTGCCAGGTCCTTTCCGCTCATTGAGAAGTACAACGCCGTGTGGATCTGGATGGGCGATCCGGAGCTGGCCGACACCACCACGGTGATCGATGTGCCGCATTACGGCGATGCGGGCTGGGGCCTGGTCGATGGGCAATACCTTCACTTCAAGACCAATTACCTGAATATCACCGACAACCTCGTTGATCCGGCGCATACCAGCTACGTCCACAAGAAGACGATTGGCAATGCCGCGGGCGAGGATGTCGGCGTCAAGGTGGAGCAGGGCGATTCGCACGTGCTGGCCTGGCGCTGGATCAACGATGCGCCGCCTGTGCCGCTGGTCGCAACGATGGCGAATTTCGCGGGCAAGGTGGATCGCTGGCAGTACTACTACCTGCATCTGCCGTCTACGTCCTATGTGGATTTCGGCAGCATCGACGCAGGCCTCGAGCCAACCGAGGCGAACAAGGATGGTGGTTTCCGCTCGTACAGCTTCAACTTCCTGACGCCCGAAACGGAATCGACCACGCATTATTTCTGGCTGCATCTACGCAACTATCACCCGGACGATGCCCTTGTGTCGGACGATGTGGCCCGTCTGATGACACTGACCTTCGAGGAAGACGCTGTGCTGCTCGACTACGTCCAGCGTGAACAGGAGCGCACTGGCGTGCGTGAGTACACCCGGCTCGGCATCGACAATGCGCCCGCGCGCATTCGCAAGATGATCGAACGTTTGCAGGCAAAGGAAGCGGTGTCCCCAGCCGTACATGTATTGCACCCGGTGTCAGGCGCAACACAGCCGTCCACGGTGTAACCATCAGGCGCACAAGAGAAACATGAGAGGAAGATGAGATGGAATTTTCGATTGGCTGTAACGGCCGGGGCGTACAACATACGCAAGCCGTGTCGGTAGACGAGCAGTTCCGCATGCTGAAAGCGTCCGGCGTGTTCGACCACTTCGACCGCATGCCGCAACCGGGCCAGGAAAGAGAATATCTGCGCGCGGCTGACCGGCATGGCGTGCCGATCCGCACGGGCTTGTGGTCGTACATGGCGGGCCGCGATGAGGCGCTGCTCGCCGTCAATCTGCGCCTGTGCAAGGACGCGGGCGGCGAGTTTCACAACATCATGTTGTACACGAAGCACGCCAAAGGTCATGTGCTCACCGATCAGGAGATCGTCGAGTTTTATCTGCATGCCTATGACCTGGGGCAAAAAATAGGGATTGGCATCGGCTTCGAGGTACATATCTACATGTGGTCGGAAGACCTTCGGCGCATCACGCCAAT
The DNA here is from genome assembly GCF_009455685.1 of Paraburkholderia hayleyella. NCBI lineage: Bacteria > Pseudomonadati > Pseudomonadota > Betaproteobacteria > Burkholderiales > Burkholderiaceae > Paraburkholderia > Paraburkholderia hayleyella. The sequence continues at coordinate 1,389,116 of NZ_QPES01000001.1, forward strand.
CGCCCGGCAGGTGCGGCAACGTGGGGTGCCGTTTAACTTCGTGCTTGACCACAGCCATGTTCTGCTGAAGGTGGACAACCCCGAAGAGCAGGACGTAAGCGGCATTCGCGCCGAGGTGGAGTCCGGGCAGTTTGTCATTGATCCCTATGAAGAAGGCAATGTGCTCGATCAGTGGATCGGCATGAACATGACGCATTGGCTGCAGATCAGGCCCGTCTCGCCGAATGGTCCCAAGAACCCGTGGCAACTGAAAGACGGCGGCACGTATGGCCGCGCCTGTCAGTATCCGTTTTTCAAGCCAGCGCCAGGCGAATGGCATCTGCCATGGAACGCTTATCGCGTCGAGCCCTGCAAGGACGTCGTGCGCCGCGTGTTGCGGCATCACCGCGACACGCCGGATAGCCCCTTGCGCTACATCACCACAGACATGATCGACATGCCCGATTACGGCGGCGGGGTGAAATATTCGCTGTTCGAGCAAAACGTGGCGATTGCCGAATGGTTTCGCCGCACGTGGGCGGAGATCAAGGCAGAAAAGCCCGCCGTTGCACACGTTTGAGCTTGATGATCCTGGCGATCCGGCGTGAGCATCGCCCGCGATGAACAGGCCATCGGGGGCGCCCTGGCCGGATTGGCTTTGCAGTTCAACTTGTCTGTTTTAGGAAGGCTGATGAAAACCAGAGCAGCAATTGCATGGAAAGCGGGCGCGCCCCTGACGATCGAAGAAGTCGATCTGGAAGGCCCGCGAGCGGGAGAAGTGCTGATCGAAGTGAAGGCCACGGGGATCTGCCATACGGATTACTACACGCTGTCGGGAGCGGATCCGGAAGGACTGTTCCCGGCGATACTCGGCCATGAAGGGGCGGGCATCGTGGTGGATACGGGGCCGGGCGTTGGCACGTTAAGCAAGGGCGATCACGTGATCCCGCTCTATACGCCGGAATGCCGCCAGTGCAAGTTTTGCCTGTCGCGCAAGACGAACCTGTGCCAGGCGATTCGTTCGACGCAAGGCCGTGGGCTGATGCCGGATGCGAGCACGCGTTTTTCGTTTGAGGGCAAGCCGTTGTTCCATTACATGGGCACGTCGACGTTTTCGAATTACATCGTGGTGCCCGAGATCGCGGTGGCGAAGGTGCGTGAGGATGCGCCGTTCGACAAGATCTGCTACATCGGCTGCGGGGTGACCACGGGTGTTGGCGCGGTGGTGTATTCGGCCCGGGTCGAGGCGGGTGCGAACGTCGTGGTGTTTGGTCTGGGGGGCATAGGCCTGAATGTGATCCAGGGCGCGAAGATGGTCGGCGCGGACAAGATCATCGGGGTCGATCTGAACCCGGGGCGTATCGAACTCGCGCGGCAATTTGGCATGACGCACTTTATCAATCCGCGTGAAGTCGACAACGTGGTGGATCACATCGTGCAACTCACGGATGGCGGCGCGGATTATTCATTCGAATGCATTGGCAACACGAAGGTGATGCGTCAGGCGCTGGAGTGCACGCACAAGGGCTGGGGGCAGTCGTTCATCATCGGGGTGGCGGCCGCGGGAGAGGAAATCAGCACGCGGCCGTTTCAGCTGGTGACGGGGCGCGAGTGGAAAGGCTCGGCTTTTGGCGGCGCGCGGGGGCGCACGGATGTGCCGAAGATTGTCGACTGGTATATGGAAGGCAAGCTCAATATCGACGATCTGATCACGCACCGTCTGCCGCTTGAGCGGATCAACGAGGGGTTCGATCTGATGAAAAAGGGCGAGTCGATTCGCTCGGTCGTGCTGTATTAAACATTAAACCGGCGCGTACCCCGTGCGCCTGCCATGCCCGCCCGGATTAGCCGGGCCACGGGCTACTGCAGGTCGTGAGTGTTTCGGGCAAGCAGCATCTTGACGTGAGGTGTCATGATCCGGGCGACTTCCTGCATGACCGGGACCACCACGCTATTGCCGAACTGGCGATAGGCTTGGGTATCGCTCACCGGAATCACGAAGTCGTCCGGAAAACCCATTAAGCGGGCGCATTCTCGCGGCGTTAAGCGGCGAGGGCGTTGGCCCTCGCCCTGCGCGCACAAGATTTCGGAGCCGTCTTTGAAATATCGCGCGGACAACGTGCGTGTCACGCTGTCTGGCGTGACCAGGCCATAACCGAAGCCATTGCCCGCTGCCCGATGTTTGGCCGCGTAGGCTTGCAGATAGACCCACAGCTTGGGCGTGAGCGTATACCGGGGTTGCACCTGGCGGGTGGCATGGTCGAAATAGCGCCCGGCGTCATGCTTTAGCACCGGCTCACTGCCATCGGTTTTGTGCAGGATCGAACCCAGGCGCGGCCCAACGTCCGGCAGTTCCAGATCGTCGAAGGTAAAGCCGGTTTTCTCGCGGAAACCGGCAATCACGATCCGCTCCCGGTGTTGCGGCGTGAAGTGCCTGCCGTCGATCACCTTGTATTGAACCTCGTAGCCCAGTTCGTGACGCAGCACGTCGATGATGGTGGCGAAGGTCTTGCCCTTGTCGTGCGACAGCAGGTTCTTCACATTCTCCAGCAGAAAGGCCGCCGGACGCCGGGCGGCAATGATCCGTGCCACTTCATAAAAAAGCGTGCCTTGCGTCGTGCATTCGAAGCCATGAGGGCGGCCAAGCGAATTTTTCTTGCTGACGCCCGCGATGCTAAAGGGCTGGCAGGGAAAGCCCGCGAGCAGGATGTCGTGCGCCGGAATGGCCTCGGCGGCATACGTCACGATGTCGCCGACAAACGGGTGGACTTCAGCGTCATCCCGATAGTTTTCCTGATAGGTCTTTTGGGAAAACTTGTTCCACTCGCTGGTGAAGACGCATTGCCCACCGTGTACCTCGAAGCCACGGCGAATCCCGCCGATTCCCGCAAACAGGTCGATGAGGCGGAACCCCGGTTCATGCTTGAGAGAGGGGGTGCTGGTTTTGCTTTCGATCATGTGCCGCAGCGTCGCCTCGGCCAGTGCGGGGCAGCTTTGATCCGCCACCCAGCGCTGGAGGGTCCGGATGTTCTTGCCGCATTGGGCGGCAATTTCTTCCTGGCTATATAACTGCAACGCTTGCTGGAGCAACGCGTGCCGGTCGGCGGTTTTCATGATGCCTGGTTTCTCGCGGGGGTATTGAGGCGAAGAGGAAGCGGGGCGGACATTGTGGCCGCTCATCTTGCGCGTGTCCAGGCCGAGCCCGGCGCAAGGAGGCCGAGAAAACGTTGGCACCGGTTTGCGCCATTTGGCGTTGAACGTTAGCCGATGGCTGAGACGGCATCCGTGGCAACGTCCGTGGTTTGACCCGTGGCTAACGCGGCGCGACCCAATGTGACGATCTGCGCGGAAAGCTTCTCCAGACGCGGCGACTGAACTTTCCACGTGTGCCAGTACAACTCGATATCGGTGGGCTGGGCCGGGGCGAGATCAATTAACGCGCCTTGTTCGAGCGCATCGCCAAACTCAAGCTCCGGCACCATGCCATAGGCCAGGCCGCGTTGAATCGCCAGATAGCGCGGCACGGCGGCGGGCACGTAATGGCTGGGATAGGCCTCTGGCGGCAGGCCGAAATGCGCTTCGAGAAAACGCGCTTGCAACGCGTCCTTGCGCGAGGACAGCATCACCGGCGCACGCCGTGCGGCTTCGCGCGTGAGCCCTGCGGGAAACCAGCGGGCGACAAAACGCGGCGCCGCCACCAGGCGGTAGCGCATCGCGCCCAGATGCTCGGCGGAGCAGCCGCGCAGCGGCGTGCTTTCGGTGGTGATGCAGCCAATCGCCAGCCCCGAGGCAAGCCGTGCATGCGTGTGATCCTGGTCTTCGACGCTGAGATCGAGCAGGACGTTTTCCTGCAGCAGCACATCGGCGAGCGCCGGGAAAAACCAGGTGGACAGCGTATCGGCATTGACCGCGACGGCGATGCAAAGCAGCGCCTCGCTGGCGTGCGCCAGATCGCTGGCGAAGTCATCTTCGAGCAGCGCCGTGCGCCGCAGATATTGCAGCAGGCGTTGCCCGACCGGCGTGGCGCGGCAGGGCCGGGTACGCACGACCAGCGGATTACCGAGACGGATCTCCAGGGCGCGCACGCGTTGCGAAACGGCGGAGGCGGTGAGATTGAGCCGCACGGCGGCCTGCTCGAAACTGCCGGTTTCGATCACGGCACGCACGGCGGCGGTTTGACGAGGATCCAGATCCACGATGCCTGTGCCTAAAAATTAAGAATTTTTAAGCATAAATGAAAAAAGATCAGTCTGGCTCATGCCGGGATGCCACTGGCCTTGAGCTTGGCGAGGTCGTAGGCTTCCAACAGCTTTTGCTGGCTGGGGGAAGACGGCTCAATGGAGATCGAGGTGAGTTTCGGTGTGTTTTTCAGAAAATTGTTGATATCGGCCTCGTTTAGCTCAATATCTTTGAGGCTCAGATGCGTGAGTTCGGGTAATTTCGGAAACTTGGCCGAAGAGAACAGGCCTGCTGGCATGGAATCGTAATTTTCGTTATTGAGGGTGATATGTGTGATTTTTTCGCACATATATAAGAGATAGCAAGCTAGATATTCCTGATAACGGGCTAGCTGTGCTGCTTGTGTTTCCATGGGTTTGAGATATTCTTCATGGCCATCGAATAAAACATTTTCTTCTATCTGGATAAAAGAGATTTTTTTTGAATTTCCAAGAAGTCTGAGATCGGTGAAGTAAATCCGGGGGAAACGGTGCAGGGAACTCGATCTTTTCCAGACTTGACGTAAATAATTGGTGATGGTCAGATCGGGTTTGACATTATCGGGTGTTGTGTCAAGTATTTTTGCTGCGACCGAGGAAAAGGTATCCATATTGAGCAAGTTGAAAAAACTGTCCGCATTGAACTCGAGCGAGTTATAGCTTGAGAAGATTGTTGCGAGATAATTCTTTTGCTCTTGGCTCCAGAGGTTTAAATCGAGGTCATGATCGATTTCTGTATTTAAATTTTCAGGGCATTTAATATTTTTATCAAAAATGGTGTTGCAAATGAGTCCGATTTCAGCGGAAGAGACCTGCCTCTGGAGTTCGGGGGGCAGCTTGTTGATCAACGTGTGAACGACATTTTTATATTTGTACGAACCAAGGGCTTGACTGATATCTGCATAATTAAAAGAGCCTTCATTGAATTGTGCTGGCTGACTTTTCTTGAAGGCGCTGTATTTTTCATTAATTGATTGCAGAGTTTCTCTCAGATTTGAAATTTTTTTAAATTGGATTGATTTTAATTTTTCAAGTTCTGTTTGATATTGATGGAATTGGCTGTTGGGACGATGCTCGGCTTGAATTTGATAAATTTCTTGAAAAGATTTGCCATTGGCTTCTTCTATAATCGTTTCAAGATAATGGATGATAATGGCTTGAGTTTCGTTGATGAATTGCTTGTGCTTATGTGAAAAGGTTGCCTTGAGTTTTTCGTATTTTTCGTATTTTTCTTTTGATGTGGCTTGGGGTGTAAAAAGAGATGGGAAAATAGTCGTAGCGTTGCTGGTTGAATCAAGATCTACTGTTTCAGGTGGGTGTGAAACACCGCAGCCAAATGGCAAGGTTGTTTCTGATAAAACGTTGAATGCCGGGAGGGTAGTGGCGCGGCGCTCCGTGGGGGATTCGATTGATTTCTTGATATTATTTAAAACGTCATTGATATTGTTCGGGACGTTCAGGAGCGGCTGATTATCGGAATTGACGGAATTTATATTATTAATTTTAAAGGGCGCTGAAATATTTTTTGGCATTTTTGAAGTTTTTAACAGATAAACGATGGATAGGCAGCTTGAGTAACCGTTCGGGCGGAAATGTCCGCAGAAGGTTTCCACTTTGCCTCGCTATCCCTGTGGCACAGGAGAGGCTCGCTATAATCACCGGGTTCGCCGTCAACACATCTTCTGTGTTTCACCTGAGCGTCCTCTCCGCCTGCCATGCAACCTATGCCCCAGCCACCTTCCCGCCACTCTGCCAGCCCACTTGAACTCGACGGCTCGGTCTGGTTCCAGTCCGGTGCACAGACACTCGGTGGCGCGGCACGCATGGCGTTGTTGGCGGCGATCCGCGATACCGGTTCGATTACCGGCGCGGCTAAAACCGTGGGCATGAGCTACAAAGCCGCGTGGGACGCCATCGACGCCATGAACAATCTGGCGGGCGTGGCACTGGTGATCCGCGCGGCGGGCGGCAAGGGCGGCGGTGGCACGACGCTGACGCCGCGCGCCCTGCGTCTCATCGAAACCTTTGCACTGATCGAACACGAACATCGCAAGTTTATTGAACGGGCCAGCCAGGCCATCGAAGGCTTTGCGCCTGACTGGGAACTGATCGGGAGATTAAGCATGAAAACCAGTGCACGTAACCAGTTGTACGGCAAGGTGGTGGCGCTCCAGCGCGGCGCCGTCAACGATGAAGTCACGCTGGCGCTGCCCGGCGGCCAGACGATCGTCGCGCTCCTGACGAGCGACAGCACTGCCGCGCTGGGCTTGAGCGAAGGCGTAGCGGTATTCGCCCTGATCAAGGCCTCGTGGGTGATGCTGCTGACGCACGACGAGGCCGGGGATGAGGCCGGGTTCACACTCTCGGCACGTAACCAGTTGCAGGGGACGGTGGCTAGCGTGAAGCGCGGCGCGGTGAACGCCGAGGTCACGCTGGCGCTGGATGACAGCACCGTCATTGCTGCTGTCGTGACGAATGCCAGCGTGGATGCGCTTGCTCTGGCGCCGGGTCAGCGCGCGACGGCGGTATTCAAGGCGTCTAGCGTGATTCTTGGCGTAAACGACTGAAAGCCGTCTGGCATCTTGGATCCCGAGTGAATCCCGAACCCTGGGACCGGGATTCAAAACCGAAAATCAAACCATGTGCAGCTTGACGCTCGGGGCATGCTGAGCGCGTACCCGACCCTGGGTGGCCTGTATCACCTGGTCGCCGAATAACGCCAGATCGTCGGCATCATGGGTGATCAACACCAGCGGAATGGCCAGCCGTGCCTGCAGCTCGGCCAGTTCATGCCGCATCCGCTGGCGCAGAGCGCTATCCAGTGCTGAAAACGGTTCGTCGAGCAGGAGCAGGCGCGGTTGCGTGACGAGCGCCCGCGCCAGTGCCACGCGCTGCTTTTGTCCACCGGAAAGCTGGGCGGGGCGAAGTCCGGCTAGCGTCCGCAGTTCAAGCGCATCAAGCCAGTAGTTCACCGCGGCCTGGCCTGGCGTTGCCGCGGCTTCCCCTCGCGCAGGCGGATTGCGCCAGCCTGAATGAAGACCGAAGGCGATGTTCTGCCGCACATTCAGATGCGGAAACAGCGCGTAATCCTGAAACAGATACGCCAGCCTGCGTTGCTGCGGCTTCAGGTCGATGTGACGGGCGTGCTCAAACCATGGCTCGCCATCGAATGCAATCGTGCCCTCATCGGGTTGCAGCAACCCCGCGATCGCCTGCAGCGTCAGGCTCTTGCCTGCGCCCGACGGCCCGAACAGCACCAGCCGCGGCGCTTGCGCGGTAAATTCGGCATCGAGCGTGAAGTGGCGTCCAGCGGTGCTGAGCGTTTTACGGAAGACGACGGTGAGCGGCATATCAGCGGGGTGTCCCAAGCGCATGCGGCGGCACGAGGCGGCCGGCGAGCAAAAGAATCACAACGCATGTCACTGACGTGACGAAGACGAGAAACCCCGCCGTTTGATCGTCGCCCGCCTGCACGGCGGCGTAGACCGCCACCGAAAGCGTCTGGGTGCGGCCGGGCAGATTGCCCGCGATCATCAGCGTCGCGCCGAACTCGCCGAGTGCCCGGGCGAAGGCCAGCAAGCCCCCCGCCAGAATGCCGCGCGCCGCGAGCGGCAACGTGACGCGAAAGAAAATCGCGGCTTCGCTCACGCCTAGCGTGCGGGCAGCGCGTTCGAGCTGGGGATCAAGGGTCTCGAAGGCCGCCCGCGCCGATTTCAGCACAAGCGGAAACGCGACCACGCTCGATGCGATCACCGCGCCTTGCCACGTGAACACCAGTTGAATGCCCCATTGTTCGAGCCAGGCGCCGAACACGCCCCGCCGCCCTAGCAGCACCAGCAAGTAGTAGCCCAGCACGGTGGGCGGCAACACGAGCGGCAGCGTCAACAGCGCATCGACGAGATCACGCGCGCCTGAGCGCCAGCGCGCAAGACCAAAGCCTGCGGCAACACCGAATAACAGATTGAGCGCCGTGGCCCAGCCGGCCACCTTGAGTGAGAGCAGAAGGGGAATCCAGGCCTGGTGCATGAGCAAGAAAGTGGGGAAAAATGACCGGGATGCCGGATGTCAGACGCGCTGGATTAAAAACATCACAGGCTGTTAATGACTCGTGGCCGTGACGGCCGGTTTAAAACCGTACTGGCCGAGCAGTGTCTGGCCCGCGGGCGAGCGCACAAACGCGATGAACGCTCGCGCCAGCGTGGGATGGCGGCTATCCGTGACTTGCGCGAGCGGGTAGGTGATCGGGGTCGGGGTGGGAACGGTGAGCACGACCTTCACGCGTTGCGGCATCAGTGCCGCATCGGTGCCAAAAACAAAGCCCGCATCCACTTCGCCCCGGGCGACGTAATCGAGGCTTTGCCGCACATTCGCTGCCAGCACGCCTTTGGCGCTGACGGCGGGCCATACGCCTGCCGCTTGCAGCGCGCCTTGCGCATAGCGGCCAGCGGGCACCGAGGCGGGATCGCCATAAGCCACGCGCTTGATGTCCGCCGCACCGAGCGCGTTGAGCGTGGCGGGCGCGAAGCGGCTGTCGGCGGGGACGATCAGCACCAGCGAATTGGCGGCGAAATTGGCCCGCGTGTCCGCGACGACCGCCTGCTGAGCCACGGCCCGATCCATGGCTGGCTGATCGGCGGAGGCGAACACATCGGCGGGCGCGCCTTTCACGATTTGCTGCATCAGGACGTCGGAGGCGCCGAAGTTGAGCAGGACATGGGTGCCCGGATGGTGTTGTTCGAAGGCCGTGCTCACTGTCTTGAATGCCTGGGTCAGGCTGGCGGCAGCTGACACGACCAGCTCCTCATCGGCGTGGGCGCCGCCGGGAGCAAGGCCGAGCAGGGCGCTTGCGCCCAGCAACGCGCATTGCAGCCAATGACGAGACCGATGCGGCAGGTGAGGCAGGAGCATGAACGGCACGGCGAAGTCTCCAGAAAAAGCATGGGGTCGGCAAAAGCGCGGCAAGAGGCAAGAGCGCGACAAGAGGCAAGAGCGCGACAAGAGGCGAGGCGCGGCAAAAGCGTGACAGAAGCACGCGGGATCGCAACAAAACCGCCATCGTAATATAGCCGTGGTGATAGCGCATCCAGAATGGCACCGGACCGCAGTGATAACGGCAGGCAGGCGCTACCGGATTGACGTGTTAGAGGTGCGGTAGCGCTGAAAGCCCCGATGACGGGGGCGATGTGACGAGGGGATTGGGTTTGAGCGCGGGAGGGACGGCCGGTGCGGCGGGGTGTGGACGCTGGGTTTTCCAGCGCGCACGCACGAAGGGCCGCTCATGGCCGGAAAGGTCGAGGGCGATTTGCGTGACCCAACGATGGGTGGGCAGCCGGACGTCATGCAATGCGACGGTCAGCACCACCAGGCTGAACCCGATGACGCGGACGTTGAGCTTGAGGGGCCGGATGTGCCAGATACTGCCGATGAACACCCCTGCCGTGAGTGCGCCGAAGAGACAGCCCACAACCGCTTCAGCGGATGAATGCGCATCGAGCACGACACGCGAAACGCTCACGGCTACGCCGATGGCGAGCCCAGCCAGCACGCCGCCCAGACGCAGCAGCGGCCGCATATTGACTAGCACGAGACTGCACGCCACCGGAAAGACGGCGCTGGAGAGCATGGCGTGGCCGCTGATCCCGGTGAAATCCCAGGCTCGCACGCCGATGCCCCAGCCCAGAAACGCGATCTTGGTCAAGGCGACCACGCTGATTGCTACGCCGAGCAGCACCAGCCAGCGGCAGGCGATACGCCAGCCATAACCCGGTATAAGCCACAACGCGGTGGCCAGCGCGAGCGGTAGGGTCAGGCCCACGCCACCCAGACGGGTGAGTGGATACCAGAACTGAAACGGGAAATCAGGCATGACGGGGCCAATCAGGACAAGCATGGCAACAGCATTGACGCGCAGGCTTGCATAAGATGGAAACGAAACCGCGCGTTCGCGGCCGGAGTGCGGCGGAACGCGCAGAGGGTAAGTATAGCGGGCGGTGCCATAACGAGGGGGTAACGGCGTAGTGCTGGGGGCATGCCGAAGCCAGGTCTGAGCCAGGTCTGAGCCTTGTGTCTGACAGCGGTCTGGTGCGATGGATGTGTTATGGTGCACTGCACCATCCGGCATCGATTTTTCCGTGTGTGCCCGGTTCTGTTCGGGGCACGGCGTTTTTTGCGAGGCTCTCTCATGGTCAAAAGCCTGACTAAATTTTGGATGGGCAGTCTGCGTCGCTTACTCGACATTCAGGCCAATTCTGCCCATGCCGCAACGCCACCCAGCTCCCCGCACCGTGCGCCCGGCCAGCCAGCGGCCAGTCCGCCGCCCATGGCGCCCGAAGCGTATGAATCGCGGGTTCGTCCCCGCGCCGCGGCATGGGCGGGCGGGGTCTGGACATGCGCGCGGCATCCGGTGTCCCCGGCGCCAGGGCGGCTCGTCAATCATTTGCAGTACGGCCTCTACCTTCCCGCGGGCCACACGCAGGCGGGCAGGCCGCTACTCGTGATGCTGCACGGCTGTAACCAGTCCATCGACGAATTCGCCGAAGGTACGCGGATGAACTTGCTGGCCGACCGCTTTGGTTTTGCGGTGGCGTACCCCGAGCAGTCGCAGCAGGCTCATCCGCATCGTTGCTGGCACTGGTATGGCACAGGCGATCACGCGGGCGTTACGGAAGCGCAGGCCGTGGTGTCGCTCGTGGATGCGTTGCTGGCCGAATATGGCTTCGACAGCGAGCGGGTGTATGTCGCAGGGTTATCGGCCGGGGCCGGGCTGGCGACGCAACTGGCGCTGCATGATCCGCGGCGTTTTGCGGCGCTGGCGCTGCATTCGGGCCCCGCGTTCGGTGAAGCACGCTCTGGCATTGCCGCTATGGATGTGATGCGCCGAGGCCTGCGGCACGAGCCGGTGGCGCTGCTGGATCAGGCGCTCGATGTGGCGGCGTATCCTGGCATGCCGGCACTCATCATTCAGGGCGACGCCGATTCCGTGGTCGCACCGGTGAACGCAAGGCAGCTCGCGGCGGCCTTCGCGTATCTGAACCATTTGCCTGCCGCGAGTGTGGTGCATGAGAGCCGTGAAGCCGGGGTGAGCGTGACTTGGCACGACTACAGGCGCGCCGGACAAGCGGTGGTGCGGCTGTGCGAGGTGTCGGGTCTAGGGCATGCGTGGAGCGGTGGCGACGATACGGTGCCGTTTCATTCGGCGAGCGGGCCCGATGCGAGCGCGCTGATATGGGATTTTTTGAGTCAGGCCCGGCGCTTGCCCGAGGCGTAAGAGGCCCGCGCGCCGTGGAAGCGGAAGGCCATCGAGGCATCTGTCTAATGTGCCGCACGTGCCGCACGTGCCGGAAGGCCCGCGCTGGCGCGTCAAACCCCAAAGCGCGCCAGCGTTAGCAGCCGGGCCTCGGCATGATCGACGATGGGCCACGGATAATCCTGCCCCAGCACGACGCCTGCCTCGGCGAGCACATCGGCGGGCGCGAGCCATGGCTTGTGAATCCACTTCGGTGGCAAGCTTGCTAGCTGCGGCAAATAACGCGTGATAAAGCGGCCCTCCGGATCAAACGTCTCCGATTGCTTGACCGGATTAAACATGCGGAACCACGGCTGCGCATCGCAGCCCGTCGAAGCCGCCCACTGCCAGCCGCCGTTGTTCGCGGCGAAATCGAAATCATTCAGGCGGGCCGCGAAATAACGCTCGCCCCAGCGCCAGTCCAGTCCCAGATCCTTGACCAGAAAACTCGCGCTCAACATACGCAAGCGGTTGTGCATGTAACCGGTCTGGTTCAATTGCCGCATGGCGGCGTCGATCAGGGGATAGCCCGTGAGCCCCGCGCACCATGCCTGCCAGTGCGCCTGCGCCTGAGGGCCGTCATCCCAGCACAGCGCCTTGAACTTGCGGTTGAAGACTTCGCCCTCGGCTAACCGTGGGTGGTGCGCCAAAATCATGAAGAAAAAATCTCGCCAGATCAGCTCGGACAACCACGTCGCGCTGCCCCGGCCATGCGGTTGCAGGGCATCGGCATATGCGGCGCGCGCGAGCGTGCGGATCGAGATCGTGCCGAAACGTAGATGCACCGACAGATAGCTCGGGCCCTTCACGCCCGGGAAATCGCGTTGTTCGGCGTAGCGCCCGATGCGCGTCATGAAATCGTCCAGCAGCTGTTGCGCCCCACGCATGCCGCCCGGAACTTGCCGTTCAGGAGACGGAGCCGGGCCGAAGCCGAGCTGCGCCAGTGTCGGCGGGGCCCAATCGAGCGCGGCGGGCACGGCGGCGAGATGCGCCCAGTGCGCTTCAACCGGATAGGGGGCGAGATCGGCGGGCGTGAGGCGCTTCATCCAGCTGCGGCGGTACGGCATAAAAACCGAGAACGGAGTCTGGGCGGCGGTCAGAATCTCGTCGCCCTCGAAGATCACCTGATCCTTGAAGGTGTGCCATTGGCGGCCCGCGGCGTGCAGTTGCGCCGCGACGGCGGCATCGCGCGCCAGCGCCGCAGGTTCGTAATCGTGATTGGCCAGGACCGCCGTCACGTCCAGTTCAGCGCTGAGAGGAGCAATCAGTGCGAGTGGATCGCCGTGCCGCACCAGCAAACCGCCTCCGTTGGCGCGTAGCGCCTCGTCCAGCTCAGCTAGCGCGCTCAGGATGAACTCGACGCGGCGGTCTTGCGGGGGCGTATCGGGCTGGGTTTCGCGGGCGTCGTCGAGCAGCGGCTGGAGAATCGACGTATCGAAAACGAAGACGCACCAGACTCGCTCGTAATCCCGTAACGCGTGATAGAGCGCGGCGTGATCGGTGCTACGCAGATCGCGGCGAAACCACACCAGTGCGCTGCTCGATGGTGCACCGGGCTCACGCGAGCGTGCATTTGCGTTGACCTCGGGCAGGGTTGTCGCGGTCGATCCGGCATGCTCGCTCATAGGGCGGGCGGCAGATCGGGCTGGCCGGGTGAGGGGACGTCGAAGCAGCCTCGATAGGTGGCGTAAAACGAGCAATAAAGCGCGGTCGTCAACAGAATCGATGCTGCCATGAGCACGCCATAAGCGTATTTGCCCAGATCGAATGCTTGCAACAGCATCGAGATCCCAAGCGACATCACGATGATGGTGCTCACCCACAGCGCGCCGTAGACGAAAAACGCCCTCCGGTTGCGCCAGCAGCTCACCAGGCTAAAAAATATCGCCTTGACGGGCGGTATATCGTGCCAGGCCGTGAGCACCGGCGCGAACCAGAACATCATCATCACCGGAACATAGAGCACAAACGCCGTCAGCGCGGCGAGGGGCACACCGCTGCTGGCGAACACGTCGGGGTCCGTGGGCAGTGGCTGGTTGTTGAGCAGGTATTGCAGCAGCAGGCCATCGTCGGCCAGCGACGAGAGCCCTAGTACCAGCATGATGCCGGCCGTGTACAGCACGCCCAGCAGAAGCAGATGCCGCGCGACCTGAGCGCCATAAGTGCGAAAACCATCGGCTAGCAAGGTGGGAAACACCGGCTGGGCGGCAATCGTGTTGCGGCAGGCGCTCATGAACCCCACGGCGATGCCTGGAATAAACAGCAGCGGCAGCACGCTGCCCACCACCGGGACAAACCTCGCCACGAGCGCCATCACTAGCAGATAGGAGAGAAAGAGGGTCAACAGTGCTAGCGGATTCTGGCGCAAGAGCCAGAGGCCTTGCCGCAGCCAGAGATAACCGTTTTTGGCGGGAGCGTCGATGAGTTGCATGAGGTCGGGTATCAGGAAAGATAGCGGGAAAGGTCCGCGCCCGTGAGGCGCGTGCGCAAGATGCGCTCGAAATGACCGGGGTCATGCGGTTGCAGCAGCTCCGCCGTGCGCGGCAGATGGAAGTCGTATAGGCGAGAAACCCAGAAACGATACGCCGCAGCGCGCAGCATATCGTTCCAGTGTGCGGTTTCCGCTGCGGTGAAGGGGCGCACGGTCTGGTACGCGCGCAGCAGCGCGCCAGTGCGCTGTGGCTCAAGCTGGCCGCTAGCCAGATCGACGCACCAGTCGTTGATCGTGACCGCGACGTCGAACAGCCATTTGTCGCAGCCCGCGAAGTAAAAATCGAAAAAGCCGCCGAGGCGGGTGTTGCTGGCGGTGGCACTGTGTGCGTGTGACGCGCTTGCGGCTGGACGCGTGGCAAACAGCACGTTGTCGCGGAACAGGTCGCAATGACACGGCCCAGCGGGCAGTTCGGCATAGGCGGCGGAGGCGAAGAAGGCCTCCTGCCAGGCCAGCTCGGAGGTGAGCAGTGTGCGCTGTGCGTCGTTCAGATGCGGCAGCAGCGTGGGTACGGTGTCGCGCCACCATGGCAGGCTGCGCAAGTTGGGCTGATAGGGTGCGAAATCGCGTCCAGCCAGATGCAGCCGCGCCAGCATCTGGCCGACTTCGATGCAGTGCGCTTCGCTGGGCGCGAGCTCTGGCGCGCCTTCCAGCTTGGTCACGAGGGCCGCGGGCTTGCCATGCAGCATGCCGAACAGCGCGCCATCGTCGCGTGGCAGCGGGTCGGGCACCGGCACCTGATGGGCGGCGAGATGGCGCATCAGGTCCAGATAAAACGGCAGTTGCGCGGCCGTCAGTTTTTCGAAAATCGTCAGCACGTACTCGCCTTGCGACGTCGTCAGGAAAAAGTTGCTGTTTTCGATGCCGGACGTAATGCCGCGAAATTCGATGACTTCGCCCAGTGAGTAATGGCGCAGCCAGTCGGTGAGATCGGAGGAGGAGACAGCAGTAAAGACAGCCATGCAGAGAAACGGGAATCGGAGGAATGGACTGGCGCGGTACAGCGTGTGCGACAGGCGGGGCGATTGACGGTCGTACAGCGATTTGGCAGCTTTTGAGCGCGGCACGGACCGCTACGGAAACACAGACAAACAGACAAACAGACAAACAGGCGTGGGATAAACAGGAATAGCCACGAGGGCCACGAGGCGGACGGCGCGGATGCCGCACGCCCTGACGTCGTTCGCGCTAGTAGCGCAGGTTCACCGAGGGCAGCCGTGTGCTGGCGCGGCCGTTATCGCGCACGGTGGGGGACGTGTCGATGGGGGCGCTCATCTGGTAGCGCGTGCCGAAATTGGAGCGCACGTTGATTTCGACGGGTTTGCCTTTATCCCGGTACTCGGTGATTTCGGTGCCATTGCCGCTGCGTTCATGAAAGCTCGGCGTGCGCGGAACATTAATATCGACTTTCGAGCTGACTTCGGCGGGAGGGCGGTTGATCGCCTTCAGATCGGGCAGGCCGGCGCGCTCGTTGGCGGACTGGGCGGCGGGTTCCTGCGCCTGCGCCTCGGTGACATCAGCGGCGTCCGGGGCGGCGAAGGCGCTCCCGCAGGCGAAAAACACGGTAAGCGCGAGGACGGCGGGAACGAGCGGCTTCATGAGGGTTCTCCAAAAAGGAGCCCGATTCTAACAAATCCCGCCTGGCGGTACTCTCGCAATTATCTGATTTTGCTTTGTTTTAGCGGGTTTGAGCGGCGGCCAGAGGCGGGCTGTGGCAGCTTCAGGCCCATTGTTGTGGTGCGGTTCCGTGGTAACTTCGACGCATCTCTTGAGAGCGACGAAGATGAAGAACCCCACCAGCCAGCGCACGGCGCAAACGCCGCCGAACCCCTTTCCCACGGAAGCTTTCGCCGACGCCGCCGATGCCGTCGCACGGCTTGCCGAAATTTACGACACCAATACTGCCTTCTTACGCGATGCTTTCGAACGTTACCGGCTCAACGAGCCGTTCGAGCGCCGGGTGCGGGCCTGCTATCCGTTCGTGCGGGTGCGCACCGAGGTCAATACGCACATTGATTCGCGCCGTTCATATGGTTTTGTCGCGGGGCCGGGTGTGTTCGAAACCACGGTCACGCGGCTTGAACTGTTTGATGAGTATTACAACGAGCAGCTGCGGTTACTGGCCAAAAATCATCATGTGAAGATTGAAGTGGGTGTGTCGGCGCAGCCTATTCCGGTGCATTTTGCCTTCACGGAAGGCATTCATCTGGAAGGCGACCTGGACCGCGAACGGCTGCTGGCGCTGCGCGATGTCTTCGACACGCCCGATCTGGCGCTGCTGGACGACCGCATTGTCAACGGCACCTATGTGCCAGGCGCGGGCGAGCCGCATCCGCTGGCGCTGTTCACGGCGGCGCGGGTTGATTTTTCGCTGCACCGGCTGCGCCACTACACGGCGACTTCGCCCGCGCATTTCCAGAATTACGTGCTGTATACGAACTACCAGTTTTATATCGACGAGTTCATCGAACTGGGCCGCACGCTGATGTCCGCCTCTGATGATCCCGAGGTGCGCGCCTATCGCAGCGAATACACCTCGTTTGTCGAGCCGGGCGATGTCGTGACGGGCAACGCCAACCTGGGTTGCGCGGAAAGCCAGGGCACGCCGCCGCCGCGTCTGCCGCAGATGCCGGCCTATCATCTGAAGCGCGCCGATGGCAGCGGCATCACGATGGTGAATATCGGCGTGGGCCCCTCGAACGCCAAGACCATCACGGATCACATCGCCGTGCTGCGCCCACATGCCTGGATCATGCTGGGACACTGCGCGGGCTTGCGCAACACACAACGTCTCGGCGATTACGTGCTGGCGCATGGTTATGTGCGCGAAGACCACGTGCTCGATGACGATTTGCCGCTGTGGGTGCCGATCCCCGCGCTCGCCGAAATCCAGGTGGCGCTGGAGCGCGCGGTGGCGCAGGTGACCCGGCTCGATGGCGTCGAACTCAAGCACGTGATGCGTACCGGGACGGTAGCGAGTGTGGATAACCGCAACTGGGAGTTGCGCGATCATCGTGAGCCCGTGCAGCGGCTGTCGCAAAGCCGCGCGATTGCGCTGGATATGGAAAGCGCGACGATTGCCGCGAATGGCTTCCGTTTTCGCGTGCCCTACGGCACCTTGCTGTGCGTGTCGGACAAACCGCTGCATGGCGAACTCAAGCTGCCTGGGATGGCTGACCAGTTTTATCGCGCGCAGGTGGACCAGCATCTGCAGATTGGCGTGAAGGCCATGGAGATTTTGCGCACCAATGGTTTGCATCGTTTGCATAGCCGCAAGCTGCGCAGTTTCGCCGAGGTCGCCTTTCAGTGATGCCGTGCAATGATGCCGTGCAGTGATGCCGTGCAGTGATGCCGTGGCAAGACTGTGTGTGGGAAAAATAAAAGCGGAAGGCCGGTGAAGCCTTCCGCTTGTTACTTTTTACCAGGGCGCGGACGTTGTGCGCCGTACCTGATTACAGATAGAACATGCGGTCGTCGTCGGGACGTGTTTCCTGGGTTTCGTCGCCGGTGTTTTCCGGGCTTTCTTCGCGGTCTTCATAAAACGCCAGCACGGCTTCGAGGACCTGATCCGGATCGTCGATCACCTGCATCAAGTTCATGTCAGCCGGATTGATCAGGCCCATCGGCGTGAGCGAACCGCTGAACCACGCCAGCAAGCCTTTCCAGAACTCGCTGCCCACCAGAATGATCGGTACGTGGCGCGACTTTTTGGTTTGAATCAGCGTGAGCACTTCGGCGAGTTCGTCGAGTGTGCCAAAGCCGCCTGGCATCACGATGACCGCATCCGAGTTTTTCACGAACGTGACCTTGCGCGTGAAGAAATGGCGAAAGCGCAGCGAGATGTCTTGCCACTGGTTGCCGGATTGCTCGTGCGGCAGTTCGATGTTGAGTCCAACCGAAGGCGACTTGCCCGCATGCGCGCCCTGGTTGGCGGCTTCCATGATGCCGGGGCCACCGCCGGAGATCACCGCAAAGCCTGCATCGGAGAGCTTGCGGGCGATTTGCATGGCTAACTGATAGTACGGCGATTCGGGTTTCAGACGTGCTGAACCATAGATGCTGACAGCCGGGCGGATCTCCGAAAGGTACTCAGTCGCCTCAATAAACTCTGCCATAATCGTGAACATCTGCCACGATGCGCGGGCCTTCTTGGCTGTCGCGCGCTCTTGATCTGCGAGCGATCGCAGACTCGGAATCAATTTTCTCTTGTTCATAATGCCTGAAGATCAAAACTTGGAAGGTAAGACCCTGCTATTGGTCGACGGTTCGAGTTATCTGTACCGGGCCTACCATGCGATGCCTGATCTGCGAGGCCCCGATGGTGGTCCGACGGGTGCGCTTTACGGGATCATCAACATGCTGCGGCGCATGCGCAAGGAAGTCAGCGCAGAGTATAGCGTGTGCGTCTTCGATGCCAAGGGTAAAACCTTCCGCGACGACTGGTATCCCGATTACAAGGCGAACCGTCCTTCCATGCCTGCCGATCTGGCGCAGCAGATCGGCCCGATTCATGAGGCCGTGCAGGCGCTGGGCTGGCCGCTCCTGATGGTCGAAGGTGTCGAAGCCGATGACGTCATCGGCACACTGGGCCGGCTGGCCGAACAGCAGGGCATGAACGTGCTGGTCTCGACCGGCGACAAAGACCTGGCGCAACTGGTCACCGATCACCTCACGCTGATCAATACGATGACCAATGAGGTGCTTGACCGCGAAGGTGTGATCGCCAAATTTGGCGTGCCGCCCGAGCGCATTGTCGATTACCTGTCGCTGATCGGTGACACCGTGGACAACGTGCCTGGCGTTGATAAATGCGGCCCTAAAACCGCGCTCAAATGGCTCGCGCAATATGGTTCGCTTGATGGCGTGATGGCTCATGCCGATGAAATCAAGGGCGCGGTGGGCGAGAACTTGCGGCGTGCGCTCGATTTTTTACCGCTTGCGCGCAAGCTGGTCACCGTCGATACCGCTTGCGATCTCACGTCCCATGTCGCGTCGTTTGGCATGACGCTCGCCACGCGCGCCGAGGCCCGCGAGACATTGCGCGACATCTTTTTGCGGCATGGCTTCAAGACCTGGCTGCGCGAAGTCGATGCCGCCGCCGTGGCGGATGCGCCTGGCGCGAGCGTGGCCGCTTCTGCGGCAGCGGAAGTCGAACGGCACTACGACACGGTGCAAACCTGGGCGCAGTTCGAGCACTGGCAGGGCAAGATCGAAGCCGCCGAACTCACCGCGTTTGATACCGAAACCACCTCGCTGGACCCGATGCAGGCGCAACTGGTTGGACTGTCGGTTTCAGTCGAGCCGGGGCAGGCGGCTTATATTCCACTTGCCCATCGCGGGCCGGATGCCCCGCTCCAGTTGCCGCGCGACGAAGTGCTGGCGCGGCTTAAACCATGGCTCGAAAGCGCCAGGCATCAAAAAGTCGGCCAGCACCTGAAGTATGACGAACAGGTCCTCGCCAATTACGGTATCCAGCTAGGCGGCATCGCACACGACACGCTGCTGCAATCGTATGTGCTTGAGTCGCATCGCACGCATGACATGGACAGTCTCGCACTGCGTCATCTCGGTGTGAAGACGATCAAGTACGAAGAGGTCGCGGGCAAGGGCGCGCAGCAAATCGGCTTTGACGAAGTCGCGCTTGAGCAGGCTGCAGCCTATGCGGCTGAAGATGCGGATATCACGCTGCGGCTGCATCAGGCGCTGTACCCACAAGTGGCCGCCGAGCCCGGCCTCGCTTACGTTTACCGCGATATCGAACTGCCGACCTCGCGTGTGCTGTGCAAGATGGAGCGCACGGGCGTGTTGATCGACAGCGAAAAACTGCGGCGTCAAAGCAGCGAAATCGCCGCGCGCCTGATCGAGCTGGAGCGTGAGGCGTATGTGCTCGCCGGAGGCGAATTCAACCTGGGTTCGCCCAAACAGATTGGCCAGATTTTCTTCGACAAGCTGCAGTTGCCCGTGGTCAAGAAAACCCCCGGGGGGGCGCCTTCCACCGATGAAGAAGTGCTGCAAAAGCTAGCCGAAGATTACCCCTTGCCCAAGTTGCTGCTCGAGCATCGTGGTTTGTCCAAGCTCAAGTCGACCTACACCGACAAATTGCCGCGCATGATCAACGCGCATACCGGCCGCGTGCATACCAACTACGCGCAGGCGGTGGCCGTGACCGGACGGCTGGCTTCGAACGATCCCAATTTGCAGAATATTCCGGTGCGCACCGCTGAAGGCCGGCGCATCCGCGAAGCGTTTATCGCGCCGCCGGGACATCAACTGGTGTCGGCGGATTATTCGCAGATCGAACTGCGCATCATGGCGCACCTGTCGGACGATGAAGCGCTGTTGCGCGCGTTCGCACAAGGCGAGGACATTCACCGTGCCACAGCCGCCGAGATTTTCGCGGTAACGCCGCTCGAGGTCTCCGCTGACCAGCGGCGTGTGGCGAAGGTGATCAACTTCGGTTTGATTTACGGTATGAGCTCGTTTGGTCTTGCGGCCAATCTGGGAATTACGCGTGAGGCAGCGAAGCTCTATATCGACCGCTATTTCATGCGCTATCCGGGCGTCGCGCGCTATATGGATGAAACCCGTGCCAGTGCAAAACAGAACGGCTATGTCGAAACCGTGTTTGGACGCCGTCTGTGGCTGCCCGAGATCAATGGCGGCAGCGGGCCGCGGCGTCAGGCGGCGGAACGCGCCGCGATCAATGCGCCGATGCAGGGGACGGCCGCCGATCTGATCAAGCTGTCGATGATTGCCGTGCAGCAATGGCTTGAGCAGGCGGGCGTGGGCACCCGGATGATCATGCAGGTGCACGATGAACTGGTGCTTGAAGTGCCCGATAGCGAGCTGGCCGTTGTGCGGCAGCGGCTGCCAGAGCTGATGTGTGGCGTTGCCACACTGAAAGTACCGCTGGTCGCCGAAGTGGGTGCAGGCGCGAACTGGGAGGAGGCACATTGAACACTGATGGGGTAGGGCGCTCGCGCAACAGAAGGACGTGGAGGATTGGATGCATCGTTTCATTATCGTAGGTGGGGGGGCGGGCGGGCTGGAGCTCGCCACCCGGCTCGGCGACCGCTATGTCAGCGGCAAGCGTCGAAGCCCACCACGGGTTCAGGTGACGCTGGTTGACCGTTATCCCACGCATATCTGGAAGCCGTTGCTGCACGAGGTGGCCGCAGGCAGCATGGATCCGTTCACACAAGAACTCGAATACGCCGCGCAGGCGCGCTGGCATGGCTTTGAGTTTCAGCAGGGCGAGCTGACTGGGCTGGATCGCGGCGCGCAGCGTATTACGCTGGCTCCCATCATTGATGCGGATGATGGCGCCGAGCTTTTGCCCGCGCGCGTTCTCGAATATGACACGTTGGTGCTGGCCGTTGGCAGCACCACTAATTTCTTTGGTGTGCAGGGGGCGGCGGAGCATTCGTTCGCGCTTGATAGCGTCGGCCAGGCCGAGCGCTTTCGCAAACGCCTGATTGCCGCTTGCATGCGCGCCGAACATCGGGTGTATGAGCACGCGGAAGCGGTCGCGGATGGCGTGGCTGTCCCGTCGGATGCATCGGATGCGTTGTCAGAAGCCTCGGGCGGGCCCGGGGTGGCGCGAACGCACGCCGGGCCTTGCATTCAGGTGGCGATCGTCGGAGGAGGCGCAACGGGCGTCGAATTGTCCGCCGAGTTGCGCAGTACCGCCCAGGTGCTGGCTGCTTACGGCTTGCATAAGCTTGATCCGCGCACCGACATCGGCATCGTGCTGATTGACTCAGGGCCGCGCATTTTGCCCGCGCTGCAAGAGCGGGTTTCGAACGCGACCACCGAGCTACTGCTCAAGCTGGGCGTGCAGGTGATGACGGGCGAGGCTGTTGCCGAAGTCACGCCCAGCCTTGTGCGTACCGCAAGCGGCAAGACCGTACGGGCGGATCTGACCGTGTGGGCCGCGGGCATCAAGGCACCCGCCATTTTGAGCCAGCTTGATGGGCTGCCCGTGAACCGGCTCGGTCAATTGAACGTGCGGCAAACGCTGCAAAGCGAGATCGACGACAACATCTTCGCGCTGGGCGATTGCGCCGCATGCGTGTGGCCTGGCACCGGGCACAACGTGCCGCCGCGCGCCCAGGCCGCGCACCAGCAGGCCAGCTTTTTGCTCAGGGCGCTGGCCTGCCGGCTCGACGGCAAGCCCTTGCCGTCGTTTACCTACCGGGATTTCGGCTCGCTCGTCTCGCTCGGGCATTTCAGTGCCGTGGGCAATCTGATGGGCGGGGTGATTGGCGGCAACATGCTGATCGAAGGGCTCTTCGCGCGCTTCATGTACATGTCGCTGTACCGCTTGCACATTGCCGCGCTACACGGCTATCCGCGCATGGTGCTCGATACCTTCGCCCACTGGCTGCGTCGCTCGACCGTGCCACGGGTGAAGTTGCACTAGAACTGGAAGTACTAAAAGCCCTGTGCTGGCTAGGGCTGAGCCCCGGTGGCCACGGGGTGGGCGGGGTTAGCACTCCACTCACTCCATGAACCGGGATATAGCGCCGCGCCGTGGAGCCCCGCGATTTCCATGGCCAATGCGTTGTGGCACGCCGTCACGCCAGAGCCGCATTGCAGCACCACCCGCTCAGGCGGTACACCCGCCAGCAGCGGGCTAAACGTCTCGCGTAAATCGTGAGCGCTTCTGAAACGGCCATCCGCCGCGAGGTTATTCTTGAAAAAGTGATTGAGTGCGTGAGGAATATGCCCACCCACACGATCGAGCGTTTCGTTTTCGCCGCGATAACGGTCTGCCGCGCGCGCGTCGATCAGAATGCGCTCGTGGGTTTTCAGGTTGTGCTCGATGGTTTGCACATCGACCGTCACCGCGAGCGGAGCACCTGCCTTGAAGTCACCTGGAGGCGTGGCAGGAATCGCTTGCGAGAGCGGCAGCCCCGCGGCTTGCCAGGCAGGCAAGCCGCCATCGAGCAGTGCCACTGCGTCGTGTCCTAACCAGCGCAACAGCCACCACAAGCGTGCGGCAAACATCCCGCCATCCGCATCGTAAGCGACGACTTGCTGGCCCTGACGCAAACCGAGTGCCGCGAGCTTGTCGGCAAACGCCGTGCGCTCGGGCAGCGGATGGCGGCCATTGAGCCCGGTTTTGGCACCGGACAGATCCCGATCCAGATGCAGGTAATGTGCGCCCGGCAGATGGTTAGCCGCATAGGCCGTCATGCCTGCTGCGGTGTCAGCCAGATTAAAGCGGCAATCAGCGATAAAGATGCTGTCGGGCGCGGCAGCGAGGCGCTGCGCGAGATTATCGGGGGCGATGAGCGTCGTGTAGCGGGTGTGAGGCATGGCGGCTCCTGAAACAGGCAGTTGCGGCGTTAAGCGGGGGAGGGAACGTCTTGTATGGGGCGTTGCTAGTCTAAACAAAAATGCTGAGACCGATCATCCTCGTTCCCGGCGACGATGGCCTGATCGACCGCGATGCCGGACTCTTCAGCTATTTGCTATTTGCTGTTTCACGAAACTCGCCCATGGCACGCTCACCGCAAACGGCATGGAAGCCTAATTGGTCATTCGTTACACGCTAAACGCCGCGGGCAGGATGAGCGCCGATTGCCGCGGGATGCGATGTTGCAAGAACGCGCGGAAAGCCGGACACCGGTGTTCCTGAAGTGCTGTGCGAAGCGGAACTGGTGTGGCAAGCGTGGCAATACGGTGGGGGAGAAGGCGTAGGGTGGGGTTCATGGCACGGGAATGTGGATGGCCGCCGTGGCGCGGATATCCCGCTGGCGCCGCCAGGCGGCAGCGGCGGCGAGAGAAGGTCCAGGGTCCAGATCTCTCGCCCGATCACTGCGCCTTGGCTCAACCTCAGATCGCCCCAAGCTCGCGTCGTAAAAACTCATGAAAGTGCTGCATTCCATCTTCCATGGGGCTTTGATAAGGCCCTACCTGTGATTCGCCGCGCTCCATCAGCGCACGCCGGCCGGCATCCATGCGCTCGCCGATTTCGTCGTCTTCACGTGCGGTTTCCATATAGGCCGCCCGTTCCGCTTCGACAAACTCGCGCTCAAACAGCTTGATCTCTTCGGGGTAGTAAAACTCGACGATATTCGTGGTGTGTTGCGGGCCACGCGGAATCAGCCATGACACCACCAGCACGTGCGGATACCACTCGATCATGATGCCAGGGTAATACACCATCCAGATCGCGCCGAACTCGGGGGGCGTGCCACCGCGATAACGCAGGACTTCATCGTGCCATTTGCTATAGACCGGGCTGCCGGGTTTGGCCAGTTTGTTATGCACGCCAACGGTCTGCACGCTATACCACTCGCCAAACTCCCATGTCAGGTCGTCGCACGATACGAAGCTGCCTAGCCCCGGATGGAATGGCACAACGTGGTAATCCTCCAGATAAACCTCGATGAAGGTTTTCCAGTTGTAGTTGCATTCGTGGATTTCGATGTGGTCGAACATATAGTCCGAAAAATCGAAATAGTGCCGTGGGCCCAGGCGAGCCAGATCCTTTGCCACCTGGCGGCCTTCAGCCTCGAACAGCAGGCCGTTCCAGTTTTGTAACGGCGTGGCATTGAGATTCAGACAAGGATTGTCAGGAAAATGCGGTGCGCCGAGAAGCTCGCCTTTCAGATCGTAGGTCCAGCGGTGAAGCGGGCACACGATATTGCTGGTCTGGCCCTGGCCATTGAGCATGATCGCCTGGCGGTGACGGCAGACGTTGGAGAGCAACTCGATGTTAGGCTGTGCGCCCTGGTTGCGCACAAGCACGCGGCCCTCGTTTTCGCTGGGCAGCGCAAAGTAGTCCCCTGCCTCGGGCACCATGAGTTCGTGCCCGATATAACGGGGGCCTTTCTTGAAAAGGGCTTCGATTTCACGCGCCAAAAGCGCTGTGTCAAAGTAAGCCGTGACTGGCAACTGGCTATGGACTGACCTTAGCTGCAAAGCATTGCTCAGATTGGACATTCCCACTCCCGATAAAAACGTGAAAGCAGTGAACAACCCAACCATCGAAAAATCGACTTAGGGAACTATTGACTATATCAGCTTTCTTTTTTGGGAGTATCGGACAAGTCGCATAAAAATCACTGATGCTGGTTAAAAATATCCGGATTTCGTGGTTGCGCGGGGCTGGGATGCTGGATCTTGTTTTTCAGCAGCAAGACGCGGGTCTTGGGGGCGTGCCCCATGGCCCTTGTGTGCCTTGGCGGATCGAATAACCCACTTTTGCCGTAGAATGTCCGACTTGTTTTAATTTTGCGATGATTCATGGCGAAAAGCGCATTAGAAGAGAAGGTCGAGGAGAAGGTCGAGAAGATGGCCGGGGCAGCCGGGGAGGCGGGCGAAATTTCTGCCGAACAGCCCGTCAACCAGCCCGCTCGCAAGTCAGCCCGTCGGCCTGCTTCATCTGCTCCGGAGCCGGAGGCTGCGGGTGTGCCGCTGCCCGTGAGCTATGAAGCGGCGCTGGCCGAACTGGAAGGGCTGGTGGCGCAAATGGAAGACGGCAGCCTGAGCCTGGAAGCCTCGCTTGCGGCCTACCGGCGCGGCGCGGCGCTCGTCACGTTTTGCCAGCAGCAACTGGAAACCGTCGAGCAGCAGGTACGCATGCTCGATGGCGAAACCCTCAAGCCCTTTCCCCCGAATGCCGCAGGTACTTTCGTTGCCGGGAGCGGAGACGATTTATGACTTTTCAACAGTGGACGCGTTGGGTGCTCGAACGTGTCGAGACCGCGCTCGAAAATTATCTTCCGCCAGCGACAACCGAGCCTGCGCAATTGCATGAGGCGATGCGCTATGCCGTGCTGGGTGGCGGCAAGCGGGTGCGGCCGTTGCTGTGCCATGCAGCGGGCGAGCTGAGCGGGGCCTCTGCCGAATGCCTCGATGCCGCGGCCGCCGCGCTCGAAATGATTCACGTGTATTCGCTGGTGCATGACGACATGCCTTGCATGGACGATGATGCCTTACGCCGTGGGCGGCCGACGGTACATGTTCAATACGATGAACCGACCGCGTTGCTGGTGGGCGATGCGCTGCAGTCTCAGGCGTTCGTCGCGCTGACCGCCGAGATCCTGGCTCCGGCCCAGCAGGCGGCGCTGGTGCGTGAGCTGGCGCTGGCCAGCGGCTCGACCGGCATGGCGGGCGGGCAGGCGATTGACCTGGCCAGCGTGGGCCATGTGCTCTCTCGCGCGCAACTCGAAACCATGCACCGCATGAAAACCGGCGCGCTGTTGCGCGCGGCGGTGCGCATGGGGGCGCTGGCGGGCGTGGCGCCTGATGCCAAGCAGATGCACGCGCTGGATACCTACGCCGCCGCGGTGGGGCTGGCATTCCAGGTGGTGGACGATATTCTCGACGTCACGGCTGATTCCGCGGTTCTGGGCAAAACCGCGGGTAAGGACGCGAAGGATGGCAAGCCGACCTACGTCTCGATCATGGGGCTGGAGGCTTCACGCACGCTGGCTGCGCACTTGCGCTCGGAAGCCCACGCGGCGCTGGCGCCGTTCGGCGCACGGGCGCTGCGTCTCGCCGAGCTGGCTGACTTGGTAGTGAACCGGGTGAGCTGAGCGCATTGGCCCACCGTGTTGGGCTCCGGCGCGAGTGAAGTGCTGGCGCCAAGTTTTCCTACAATGGAACGACATGTACGACTTGCTGAAAACCATCGACGACCCGGCCGCCTTGCGCTGCCTTGAGCGCCGTCAATTGCAACCGCTCGCTGACGAGTTGCGTGCTTTTGTGCTCGATAGTGTCTCCCAGACTGGCGGCCATTTGTCGTCTAATCTTGGCACGGTCGAGCTGACGATTGCATTGCATTACGTCTTCGATACACCGCACGACCGGATTGTCTGGGATGTGGGCCACCAAACCTATCCGCACAAAATTTTGACGGGTCGCCGCGACCAGATGCATTCGCTGCGTCAGCAAGACGGGATCTCGGGTTTTCCGCGCCGCAGCGAGTCGGACTACGACACTTTCGGCACGGCACATTCGAGTACGTCGATTTCCGCAGCGCTCGGCATGGCGATAGCGGGCAAGCTGCAAGGCGATGAGCGTTTCGCCATCGCGGTAATCGGCGACGGCGCGATGACCGCTGGCATGGCGTTCGAGGCCATGAACAACGCGGGCGTGGCCGATGATGTGCCGCTGCTGGTCATTCTGAACGACAACGACATGTCGATTTCGCCGCCGGTGGGCGCCTTGAACCGGCATCTGGCGCGTCTGATGTCGGGGCGCTTTTATGCCGCGGCCCGCGCAGGTGTCGAGCGGGTTCTGCGTGTTGCGCCTCCGGTTCTCGATCTGGCGCGCAAGCTTGAGGAACACGCCAAGGGCATGATTGTTCCGGCGACCTTATTCGAAGAGTTCGGCTTTAACTACATTGGCCCGATTGATGGTCATGATCTGGATTCGCTGATCCCGACCTTGCAAAACATCCGCGAGCTGCGTGGCCCGCAATTTCTGCATGTCGTCACGAAAAAAGGCCAGGGTTACAAGCTGGCCGAAGCCGATCCCGTGCTCTATCACGGCCCGGGCAAATTCAATCCGGCTGAAGGCATCAAGCCGTCTGCCACACCGGCCAGGAAAACTTATACGCAGGTATTTGGCGAATGGCTGTGCGATGCCGCCGAACTCGATCCGCGTGTGGTGGCGATCACGCCAGCGATGCGTGAAGGCTCGGGCATGGTCGAATTCGAAAAGCGCTTTCCGCAGCGTTACTTCGATGTGGGCATCGCCGAGCAGCATGCCGTGACGTTCGCGGGCGGGCTGGCCGCTGATGGCATGAAACCGGTGGTGGCGATTTATTCGACGTTCCTGCAACGCGCTTATGACCAGCTGATTCATGACGTCGCGCTGCAAAATTTGCCCGTGGTGTTTGCGATTGATCGCTCGGGGCTTGTCGGTGCGGATGGCGCGACGCACGCGGGCGCTTACGATCTGGCGTTCCTGCGCTGCATTCCGAACATGACCGTGATGGCCGCATCGGACGAAAACGAATGCCGTCAGATGCTGTACACGGCTTTGCAGCAGCCCAACCCCAGCGCCGTGCGTTATCCGCGCGGCGCGGGTACGGGGGTGGCGACGGTTCGGCAAATGGTGGCGCTGCCCGTGGGCCGCGGCGAAGTTCGCCGCGAGAGCACGCAACCGGCCGGCCGGCGCATTGCGCTGCTGGCCTTTGGCACGATGGTCGCGCCTGCGCTGGCTGCGGCACAGGTGCTGGATGCCACGGTGGCCAATATGCGCTTCGTCAAGCCGCTCGATACCGAACTCGTGCGTCAGCTTGCCGAGACTCACGATTATCTGGTCACGCTCGAAGAAGGCTGCGTGATGGGCGGGGCCGGCTCGGCTTGCGTCGAAGCGCTGCTGGAGCAGGGCATGCTTCGCCCCGTCCTGCAACTGGGCCTGCCTGACCGTTTCATCGACCACGGTGAACCGGCGAAGCTTCTGGCCGATTGCGGTCTCGACGCCGATGGCATCGTGCGTTCCATCCGTGAGCGCTTTTTCGACGATCGTGCGAGCGCTGCCGTGGCGCAATCGGCTAGTCGCACAGCCGCGCCTAAATTAAAATCCGTGCGCTCGGTTTAAGCACTCCTTTGACCTGAATTTTTCACGTTTTCCATTTTTGAATGGCTTGCCGTTGCGCGCCGTGGTTGCAGTGTGTGCGGCAAGCCAGGGACCGAACATGAATCAGATGAATCCCGCTTTTGTCATGCCCGATGTGCAAAGCACCGTTGATACGCGTGAGATTCCGATCCAGCGCGTGGGTGTGAAGGCCGTGCGCCATCCGCTGACCGTGCGCACGCAAAATGGTGATGTGCAGCCCACGGTGGGAGTGTGGAATCTCGATGTGCGCTTGCCTGCAACGCAAAAAGGCACGCATATGTCGCGCTTCATCGCGCTGCTCGAAGAAAACAAAATGCCGCTCGAGTTGTCCAGTTTTCGCACCTTGCTGGCGGCGATGCTGCAGCGGCTAGAGGCCGAAGATGGGCGGATCGAAGTCTCTTTTCCCTATTTCGTGAACAAGACCGCGCCGGTGTCGGGCGTGCAAAGTCTGCTCGATTACGAAGTGAGCCTGACTGGCGACGTGCGCGCTGGGGTGACGAGGGTGTTTCTCAAGGTGATGGTGCCGGTTACCAGCCTGTGCCCCTGCTCGAAGAAGATCTCGCAATATGGCGCGCACAACCAGCGTTCGCACGTCACGATTGACGCCGAACTTACGGCTGAGGTGCCGGTGGAAGCGCTCATCCGCATTGCCGAAGAAGAGGCCTCGTGTGAACTCTGGGGTCTGCTCAAACGCCCGGACGAAAAATTTGTCACCGAGCGCGCTTACGAAAACCCGAAGTTTGTCGAAGACCTCGTGCGCGACGTCGCACAGCGTCTGAATGCCGACGAACGGATTGTGGCTTACGTGCTGGAAGCCGAGAATTTCGAGTCGATTCACAATCACAGCGCCTATGCGCTGATCGAACACGACAAACGGTGTATCGCGGCCTGACGGCGCCACGTTCCTGTTGCAACGCTATAAAAAACCAGGGGCCGCTTGATGAGAGCGGCCCCTGGCTTTTCTGCTGTCCCTGTAGAGGGGCTAGAGAGGTTTAACGTGCGAGTGCAGCCAGATCCCAGCGTGGCTTGACCGTGAAGGCGTAGCGCTTGTCAGCCTGTTCGTCAGCCTGTTCCGGCCAGCGCTGAAGCCTGAGCGCACCGGCCAGCGCAATCATGGCGCCGTTGTCGGTGCATAACGCCAGATCGGGATAGTGCACCTCGAAGCCGCGTTGCGCGGCAACTGCCGATAAGGCCTCGCGCAATTGCTGGTTGGCGCCGACCCCGCCTGCCACGACCAGGCGTCGCAGTCCCGTTTGCTTGAGTGCAGCGAGTGATTTGGCGACCAGCACGTCAACCGCCGCATCGACAAATCCTCGCGCCAGATCCGCCTTGTCCTGCTCGCAAACATTCGCGCCGAGCTTTTTCACCTGCGTCAGCACAGCGGTTTTGAGCCCGCTGAAGCTGAAGTCGAGATTGCCTGAATGCAGCATGGGCCGTGGCAGCATGACTGCACCTGGGGTGCCGAACTGCGCCAGGCGCGAGACTTCCGGCCCGCCCGGATAGCCGAGGCCCAGCAGCTTGGCGGTTTTATCGAAGGCTTCGCCTGCGGCGTCATCCAGGGTTTCGCCGAGTGTTTCGTACAGGCCGACATCGGTGACGCGCATCAGTTGCGTGTGGCCGCCTGAGACTAGCAGCGCGACGAACGGAAAGGACGGAGGAGCCTCCACTAGCAGCGGCGAGAGCAGATGTCCTTCCAGATGATGAATGCCGATGGCGGGTTTATCCCATGCCATGGCGAGCGCATTGGCGATGCTGGCGCCGACCAGTAACGCGCCCGCGAGCCCTGGGCCCTGGGTGAACGCGATCGCGTCGATCGTGTCGATTGCCGCGCGTGTGATGCGGGCTTGATCCAGTACTTCTTCGAGCAGGGGCAGCGCACGCTGGATATGGTCGCGGGAAGCGAGTTCCGGTACGACACCGCCGTATTCGCGGTGCATCGCTATTTGTGAATGCAGGGCATGCGCGAGCAAGCCGCGCGCTGTGTCGTAAAGCGCAAGACCCGTTTCGTCACAGGAGCTTTCGATGCCGAGAACGAGCATGGAAGGAAGGCAAGACAGAAAAAAGAGGGCGGCGTGGACAAAAACCGGCATTGCCCAAAAACCGAATTGCAGAGTATAGCAGCGCGGGCGAGAGCGCCGCGGACAGGCGGGTACGCGGGTACAATCCGCGCCATGAAAGTATTTGATATTGCGGTAATCGGCGCGGGCGCGGCGGGCATGATGTGCGCGGCAGTCGCGGGGCAGAGCGGGCGGCGTGTCGTACTGGTTGACCACGCCTCGCGTCTGGCAGAGAAAATCCGCATTTCTGGCGGTGGCCGGTGCAATTTTACGAATCTGCATGCCGGGCCAGCCAATTACCTCTCGGCCAACCCGCATTTTTGCCGCTCGGCGCTGGCCCGCTATACGCCACGCGATTTTCTTGCGCTGCTCAAGCGCTATCGCGTGAGCTGGCATGAAAAGCATAAAGGGCAGCTTTTTTGCGACCAGTCGAGCGATGCCGTGATCGACGTGCTGAAAAACGAATGCGAGGCGGGCCAGGTGAGTTGGCGCAGGCCGCTTGAAGTCAGCCAGGTCAGACGCCGTGAGGGCGCTGGTTTTATTCTGGATACGCCTTCCGGGCCCATCGAAGCCCGTGCGCTTGTCATTGCCACGGGCGGCTTGTCGATCCCGAAGATCGGCGCGACCGATTTTGCCTTTCGCGTGGCCAGGCAGTTTGGCCACAAGCTGGTCGATACCCGTCCGGCACTCGTGCCGCTGACCTTTGCCGCGAGCGACTGGGCGCCATTTGCCGCGCTGGCGGGCGTCTCCATGGAGGTGCAGATGGCGACGGGCAAGGGCCGCAACGGAGCCGAATTTATCGAAGATCTGCTTTTTACCCATCGTGGGCTGTCAGGCCCTGGCGTATTGCAAATTTCGAGCTATTGGCAGCCTGGCGAGCCGGTCCAGGTGAACTTGCTGCCTGAGCGCGATGCGGTGCAAGCGTTGCTGGAGGCCAAAACCAGCGTTCGGCGCAATCTGGCGAACCTGCTCGCTGAATGGCTGCCGGGGCGAGTCGCGGACACCTGGCTGGCAACGCACGGCGTGCCTGCGCAAGCCCGGGTGGCGGATTTGCCAGACAAGACCTTGCGCCACATCGGCGCGGCGCTGTCGTGCTGGAGTCTCACGCCGAATGGCACCGAAGGCTATCGCAAGGCCGAAGTGACGCGTGGCGGTGTGGATACGCGCGAACTTTCGTCGACGACGATGATGAGCGCCCGGGTGCCGGGCTTGTATTTCATTGGCGAAGCGGTCGATGTGACCGGCTGGCTGGGCGGCTACAACTTTCAATGGGCTTGGGCTTCGGGCGTGGCGGCAGGCGAGGCCGCGGCTGAATACACGCGCAGCCTCTCCAGTACAAACTAGATGGCCGCGCGGCATGGGCGCATGAACGCACAGGTACGTACCGGAAAGGGTGTGCTTGGCCGTTGAGTGCCGTGAAATGCGGTTGCTCTGGTATACTTGCCGGCCTTTGCATCAACCCGCTTGAGGACTTTGCCCCAAGCGGGTTTTTGTATTGATGCGTAACGTTTGTGTGCGGTTTGTGTGCGGTTTGTGTGCGGTTTGTATTGTGGTTTGTGTTGCACATTATTTGTGTTTTCGGCGAATTTTCAATGTTTCGCGCGCTTTTTCAATTCCATGCATTCAGGTGAAAGGTGAGCCCGATGAGTCTTAAAGACCAGATCAACGATGACATGAAAGCCGCCATGCGCGCCCGCGATAGCGAGCGTCTTGGCACGATCCGTCTGGTGCTGGCGGCGATCAAGCAGCGCGAAGTCGATGAGCGCGTGACGCTCGACGATAGCGCGGTTACCGCCGTCATCGACAAAATGATCAAGCAGCGCAAAGACTCGATAAGCCAGTTCGAGGCCGCCGGGCGCACGGATCTCGTGGCCCAGGAAAACGCCGAGTTAGCCGTGCTGACCGCGTATATGCCTGCCCAGCTTTCCGCGGCCGAAGTGGAGGCTGAAGTGGCCGCGGCGATTGCCCAGACGGGCGCGGCGGGCCCGCAGGACATGGGCCGGGTGATGGGTGTGCTCAAGCCCGCGCTGGCTGGCCGCGCTGACATGACAGCCGTTTCCGCACGGGTCAAGGCAGCACTCGCCGGCTAGTTTTTCTGTTTGGCTTTCAGGGCGGCACGTTGCGACGTGCCGCTTCGTTTTCAAGGGTGTGCCCGGCTGTGATTCCCCACTCGTTTCTGCAGGATCTGCTAAACCGCATCGACATCGTCGATGTGGTCGGGCGGTATGTGCAACTGAAAAAGGGCGGCGCGAATTTTATGGGGCTGTGCCCGTTTCATAACGAAAAAAGCCCGTCGTTCACCGTGAGTCCCACCAAGCAGTTTTATCACTGCTTTGGCTGCGGAGCCCATGGCACAGCCATTGGTTTTCTGATGGAGCACGCGGGGCTGAGCTTCCCCGAGGCCGTTAATGAGCTGGCGCAATCGGTTGGGCTCACCGTGCCGCAAGAGCCTTCGCCCACGCGCGGTGGCGGCGCAGGAGGCGCGGGTGGAACGGGGAGCCAGGGGGGAGCTTACGCTGCGCCGGTTTCGAAGGCTGTGACGGTTGCGCTGGCGGAGGCCACCCAACTGGCTTGCGATTTCTATCGCAAACAGTTGCGTGGCGCGCCGAACGCGATTCAGTATCTGAAGCAGCGTGGCTTGACGGGAGAGATCGCGGCCCGTTTTGGGCTCGGCTACGCACCTGGCAACTGGCAAAATCTCGAAGCCGCTTTTCCCGATTACCGCGATGATGTCCTGATCGAAGCGGGGCTCGTGATTGTCAGCGAGAAGACCACCGGCCCGGGTGAGGCACGCCGGTACGACCGTTTCCGCGAGCGGATCATGTTTCCGATCCGGAATGTGAAAGGTCAGGTGATTGGCTTTGGGGGCCGCGTGCTGGATGGCGGCGAACCGAAATATTTGAATTCCCCGGAAACGCCGCTATTTAACAAGGGCAGCGAGCTTTATGGCCTGTTCGAAGCCCGCCTGGCGATCCGCGAGCAGCGTTACGTGCTGGTGGTTGAAGGCTATATGGATGTGGTGGCGCTGGCCCAGCTTGGTTTTCAGAATGCCGTAGCGACCCTTGGCACGGCTTGCACACCGGTTCATGTGCACAAGCTGTTTCGTCAGACGGACACCGTCGTGTTCAGTTTCGATGGCGATGCGGCGGGCCGTCGCGCGGCGCGGCGGGCGCTTGACGCGTGCTTGCCGCATGCGGCGGACAATCGCACGATCCGTTTTTTGTTTCTGCCTGCCGAGCATGATCCCGACAGTTATGTGCGTGAGTTTGGCGCCGAGGCGTTTGGCGAGCAGGTCGAGCGGGCGTTGCCGCTATCGCAGTTTTTGCTGAATGAGGCGCTGGCGGGCAAGCAGCTGGATCAGCCAGAAGGCCGGGCGCGAGCATTGTTCGACGCCAAACCTTTGCTGCAAGCGCTGCCTGCAAATGCATTACGCTCACAGATCATGCATCTGTTTGCGGATCGGCTGGATGTGCCATTCGATGAGGTGGCGGCGTTATGCGAAGTCGATGCGCGGATTGCCGCGGTAGCTCGTAACGCACCGGCTCGCAAGGATCGCCGCAGTGTGACCGGCATCGAAGAGATCACGCTGCGCAATCTGGTGATGTATCCGCGCATTGTCGCGGTGCTCGATACGCAAGCCGAACAGGCATTGCTGAGCATCGGCCGGCACGCGGAACTGTTTGAAGAAGTGACGACGCATGCCCGGGCGCTGGGCGATGCGGCGGAATTTCAATTGTTGTCGGACTTGCTGCGCAATGGCGCAAATGCAGCAACTTTTGAAGAAATTTTTCGCAAAATTCTGAACTATGATGAAAACGTGCGTGACCTGCTGATGGCCAATCCGAATGATCCTGCGGTCGCGGAAAAACGTCAGGAACAGGAACGGATTGTCGGCGAGGAACTGAAGGCGGCGATTCTCAGAATGCGTTATGACGCATGTGGCAAGCGTCTTGAAATTCTGTCGAGGCAGTCCACACATAGTCCGGAAGAATTGCAGGAATACACCAGCCTGAACCAGATGCGAGCGGCCATGAAACGCGAGCTCGAAGGAGGGGGAGGTGCCGCAGTGTTATAATTAAAGGTTTTCAGCTGTTTCCAGTAGTTATATTTCCAGGGTCTTCCCATAATTTCCAGGATTTTTCCAGGATTCCCAGGCAAAAAAGGGCGATTGCAATGGCAAAGACTACCAGCGGGAGAAAAGCGGGTGATATGAGTGAGGCCGACGTGGCGGGCGAGGTGAAGGACAAGACGCTGACAGCTGGGGCTGGCAAGCGTTCTGCCCGCTCAAAAAAAGCCCCGAAAGAGGCCGTAAAAGAGGTCGCACCGCTCACGCAGGCTAAAACTGCTTCTTCCGCCAGGAAAGGGTCTGCTGCAAGCAAGGCCGCGATTGCGCAACAGGAATCCCCGGAATCCCAGGAGGCCCAGGCTACAGCGGTTTCAGTAGCGCTGGCTCCGCACAAGGCGGCGAAAGCCGCCGCGCCCGCCGCCAGGCGGCCGGGCTCAAGAAGTACCAGGGAAGCGGCTGCCGTGACGGACGATACGGCAGTACGCAAGACGCAAGCATCCACGGTTCAACCGGCTGTTGTCCAGCAGCCGCGAGTCGAGACTACAGCCGGTACGGCGAACTCCATGACGAAAAAGCTGAACGAAGTACCCGCCGGGGACATTCCTCCCTCAGGCGAAGAAGTTGCCGTTGTGCCCGCCAAGGTCGAAAAGGTCAAGGCGCGCGATCGCCGTGCAAAAGAAAAGGCCTTGTTGAAAGACGCTTTTGCCTCAACCCAGCCTGGTACCGCTGAAGAACTCGAGGAACGGCGCGCGAAGTTGCGTGCGTTGATCAAGCTTGGCAAGGAACGGGGGTTTCTGACCTACGCTGAAATCAACGATCACCTGCCGGACAATTTTGCTGAAACCGAGGCGATCGAAGGGATTATCAGCACGTTCAACGATATGGGCGTGGCGGTCTATGAGCAGGCACCAGACGCGGAAACCCTGCTCCTGAACGACAACGCGCCGGCTGCTTCATCGGATGATGAAGTGGAAGAAGAAGCTGAAGTCGCGTTGTCGACGGTCGATTCCGAGTTCGGCCGCACGACCGATCCGGTGCGGATGTACATGCGCGAAATGGGCACTGTCGAGCTGCTCACCCGCGAAGGCGAAATTGAAATCGCCAAACGCATCGAAGATGGCCTGAAGCATATGGTGATGGCGATCTCCGCCTGCCCGACGACGATCGCCGACATTCTGGCCATGGCTGAGCGCGTCGCAAATGAAGAAATTCGCATCGACGAGCTGGTGGATGGGCTGATCGACGCCAATGCGGAAGATGCCGATGGCTTCTCGCCGCAAGAGGCTGAAGCGATCGAAAGCGAGCCTGAAGAAGCGGAAGAAAGCGAAGAAGACGAAGAAGAGGACGATGGCGCGGCACAGGCCACGGCAAACGCTGCGCAGATGGAAGCGTTGCGGCGGACGTCGCTGGAAAAATTCGCGCTGATTAGCGAGTGGTTCGACAAGATGCGCCGCGCGTTCGAGAAAGAAGGCTATAAATCGAAGGCGTACCTGAAGGCACAGGAAACCATTCAGACCGAACTGATGACCATCCGCTTTACGGCGCGCACGGTCGAGCGTCTGTGTGACACGCTGCGTGCGCAGGTCGACGAAGTGCGTCAGGTGGAGCGTCAAATCCTGCATACGGTGGTCGATAAATGCGGTATGCCGCGTGCTGAATTCATCACCCGTTTCCCGGGCAATGAAACCGATTTGACCTGGGCGGAAAAGATCGTGGCCGAAGGGCATGGGTACAGCGCCATTTTGACGCGCAATATTCCGGCGATCAGTGAGCAGCAGCAGCGTTTGCTCGACTTGCAGGCGCGCGTCGTGCTGCCGCTGAAAGACCTGAAAGAGACCAACCGCCAGATGGCCGCGGGTGAGCTGAAGGCGCGTCAGGCCAAGCGCGAAATGACCGAGGCGAACCTGCGTCTCGTGATCTCGATTGCCAAGAAGTACACCAATCGCGGCTTGCAGTTTCTCGACCTGATTCAGGAAGGCAACATCGGCCTGATGAAAGCGGTGGACAAGTTCGAATATCGTCGTGGCTACAAGTTTTCGACTTATGCGACGTGGTGGATTCGCCAGGCGATCACGCGCTCTATTGCTGACCAGGCACGCACGATCCGCATTCCGGTTCACATGATCGAAACGATCAACAAGATGAACCGTATTTCACGCCAGATTTTGCAGGAAACAGGCCTTGAGCCTGATCCGGCGACGCTGGCGGAAAAAATGGAAATGCCGGAAGACAAAATTCGCAAGATCATGAAGATTGCGAAAGAGCCGATTTCGATGGAAACACCGATTGGTGACGATGACGATTCCCATCTGGGCGACTTCATCGAAGACACCAATACGGTGGCGCCAGCGGATGCCGCGCTCCATGCGAGCATGCGCGATGTCGTCAAGGATGTGCTGGATTCGCTCACGCCGCGTGAAGCGAAGGTACTGCGCATGCGTTTCGGTATCGAGATGAGTACCGATCACACGCTTGAAGAGGTCGGCAAGCAGTTTGATGTGACGCGTGAGCGGATTCGCCAGATCGAAGCCAAGGCGTTGCGCAAGCTACGTCATCCAAGCCGCTCAGACAAGCTGAAATCGTTCCTCGAGGGTAGTTAAGTTAAAACCCATTGCAGCATTCGCATGACCGGCGTGACGAGGGTTGTGCGGATGGTGCGCCGAGAGAGGGCATACAGGGTCCCTCCGGGTGACAGGCGGTGAATGAGGTTTCTGCTGGCGTTGTGGCATATACACAATTGCTGCTTCGATGATTTTTTTCGTGTAATATTCGCAGCCTGTTAATTGTTGCCGGAGGGTTGGCTGCAGTTAAGGTATCAGGGCCTCTAGCTCATGCCTGGTTAGAGCAGCGGACTTGACCGGTTGTTTTCCTAAGGCTTTGAAGTACGGCTTTGCAGTACGGCTTTGCAGTACTTGAGCACGGAAAACACCAGATGGGTTGCCTTGGGGTAAGTTCACTCTGCCCCTTGGTAGAATTGCTCAAATTCGGGGAAACCTCTGGCTTATACAATAGGTGCAAGCGGTACAAGCCGTGGCAATCCCGAGCGAAGCTCTCCGGAAATCGGGAGAACGTGTAGAGACTGTACGGGCAAGTCGTAAAGACAAGAGACAGTCCAGACCACAAACCCGAAAGGGGCAGCGAAAGCTGTAGCTGGTACGCATAATCCGTTGGTGCCGTGTTCGACTCACGGGAGGCCCACCAAAAATTAAAAGCCACGCTGTGCGCAAACACAGCGTGGCTTTTTCTATTGGGAATGAGTGATTGGCTAGCCGCGCGTATCGACCCAGTTGCGTGCCCATATATATGAATGCTGCAGTGCCTGTTCTTCACTTTTGAAATAATCGAGTGAATAAAACTGGTAGCGTTGTGCATTCATCCTGTGATCAGGACGTTCCAGTAATAAATTGGATGAAAAAAAGCCGTCGGGTAGCTGGTGCGCCGAAGGGCGAATTGCATAACCTTGATAGTGATGAGTATGATTTTTTTGCATATTATTTTTTAATATAGCGCAGTACCCCGCTCCCAATTGCAACACATCAGGGTACAAATAAAGGTTTAAGCCGGAAAAGCTTTTTCCTGGAAGGAATTGAAAAAAGTAGCGCAGCGATGCGGTTGACTTGAATCAAATAAAAATGGTTATTTTGTTTTAATTGTTAGTCAACAAGATGGTGGATTCGGGATAAATTCCACGCAAGGGAGGTCGCTGCATCCGAACCCATCGAAGTGGGCCCGAATTTGTCACACTAATCGTAAAACTTACAGCGGTTTGATATTGGCTGCTTGCAAGCCTTTCGGGCCTTGCTTTGTTTCAAAGCTGACTTTTTGATTTTCAGCGAGTGTTTTAAAACCATCGCCGCTGATTTCAGAAAAGTGAGCAAAGAGGTCGTCGCCACCTGCATCAGGTGTGATAAAACCAAAACCTTTGCTGTCGTTAAACCATTTAACGGTACCGGTATCCATAGAATATCCTGAAAAATAAGAAATATAGCTCCAGAGCGGAGCGCTAGAAGCATCAAGGAGGGAGAGGACAACGAATACCGCTTGGAATGCGGGGAATTGATGAGCAACAATCGAACTTCTTGAACTTCAGGGAGCACCTTAACCGGATAAGGCTTTGAGCGTCAAGAGATTTTGTGTAACGACACACATTCAGTCCGTCACCGGTCGCCAGGCCTTTATTTTCCCGGCTCTGAGTTTCTGGATAGGGGCAGGTCCAGCCGTTGATGCTGGCTGGCATGGCACGAGGCGCATGGCCTTTGGCCGCTGGGGTAAATACTGCGTGACTAGCAAGGGGGAAGCAGTGTTAGAATTCGTTTCGGATCAGCGTTGTCACCAGTGCGCCATGAGTTTTCGCGGCACGGGCATCGACAGCAAAAATGCCACCCATCCAGGACGTGAATTTTGACCCACTGTCGAAATGACGCATTCAAAACGTCGTCGTGCATATGGCTCATCTTTGCAACTGCATTGTGAACAATGTGAGTTTAATTGACGGGTCCATTATTCTGAATTCAGGTTGCGCTGAAAGGCGCAAGGTAATTGATTCTAGTGCGAGCGCAGGGTCGCCGCGAAACCGGTATGTTATGAAACAGCGAGAGGAACAACGAGTGCTGGAACTCGACGGGCAGGCGCGTGAGCGTTTGATTCTGTGGATACGGCGGCGTATGGACGAATTTGGCATTACGTTTGAGGCTTTATCCGAAGCGATAGAGATCGAAGCAGCAAAGCCAAAGTATCGTGATGCCTATGGCAATGTATGGGATGGAAACGGGGATCGGCCAGACTGGCTGACCCGTGCAATTCACGCTGGACAAAATATCGAACATTTTCGGTGCTGAATTCATTTTTGCGACGCTAGTCTGGCAAGCCAAACCGATAAGCATCGTTATTTGTAAATACGAAATGCGTAATAATGCGTAATAGCCCGCAGGTAGCGAGCTATTACTTTTTTACTGCATGCATTTACATTTTTCTACGTTTTTCTGCTGATTCCATATTTGCCTGGAAATATGGCCGCGGCCGCGGCCGCGGCTGCGGCCTTGCGTATCAACGCAGGTGTTGCGTCATAAATCAAAAAAGACGGTTTCAAGCGGACCTTGCATATAAATATCAAAGCGGTACACCGTCTGGTCTGTCTGGCAGTCCTTTTGCGCAATCAAGGTGGCGCGCCTCGCAGCAGGCACTGAACAAAGCACCGGGTCGCGTGCATTGGCGGCCTCTTCGTCACCGAAGTAAATCCGCGTGAATGCGTGCAACAACAGGCCCCGCATGGTCACAATCACATTGAGATGAGGCGCTTCGCCCGCTGCCACGCGTTCGGGTGCAACACCTGGTTTAATCGTCTCTACGATAAAACGCTGCTCTGGATCGGTTCCAGTGCCGGTCCTGGCGAACCCGCGAAAGCCGCTTGTAGCCACCTCCTCGCGCGTGGCGGGGTAGTGGCCCTGACTATCCACCTGGCTTATTTCGAGCATTGCGTCGTTTATCGTGTTGCCATCGCCATCAAACACGCGTCCGATAATCACAATGGCTTCGCCAGGGGTGTCGTGGCGGGCCAGTGCGGGCGTTAGCAGGCTTTTGAAATCGTAGCCGTATTGCTCCGGGCACAGACCATATGCGAAATACGGCCCAACTGTTTGCGACGGGGTTTGCTTAAATGCAGTCATGGTTTAACGCTCCATCGGCGTGGCATCGCGGCCGCGCAACACGATATCGAATTGGTAGCCGAGTGCATGACCTTCTTCGGTGGCATCCAGCGACAGGCGTGACACCAGACGTTCGCGCGCAGCGGCCGGTGTGCCCTGGTAGATTGGATCGAACGCGAGGAGTGGATCGCCCGGGAAATACATCTGCGTCACGAGGCGTGAGCCGAAGTACTCGCCAAACAGTGAAAAATGAATGTGGTTGGGACGCCATGCATTCGGATGGTTGCCCCACGGGTAGGCGCCAGGCTTGATCGTGAGAAAGCGGTAGCATCCGGTGTCGTCTGTCAGGCAGCGTCCCGCACCCAGAAAATTGGGATCCAGCGGCGCGCCGTGCTGGTCTGTCTTGTGCACATAGCGTCCCGCCGCGTTCGCCTGCCACACCTCCACCAGCGTATGGCGTACCGGCCGGCCATCTTCGTCAAGCACCCGGCCTGTCACAATGATACGTTCGCCTAATGGCTCGCCATTGCGTACCGCGTTGCGTGTCAGATCATGGTCGAGTGCGCCGAGGTCTTGCGCGCCATAGACCGGCACATGCTGATTGCGTAGCCGCTCCCGCAGCGGAATCAACGCTTGCGTGGGGCCGCGCTTCATGGACGAGCGGTAGTCTGGAGTCACGTAAGCGGGGTGTGAAGCGAAATCGCGGGGTCTCAGTTGAGGGTCGTTCATCGCGGATTGTCCTGTTTGTGGTTGTGGTTGTGTCCGGGTGGGGCAGTTCCAGGATGGTGCGACTTTATCTAAAACAAAAAGTTATGCAAAATGATGTTTTTTCGCTTTATCCATAACCATTCCTTATGAAACGTCAGGGTATAGATAATCGCGTCAAGCTGCGTCATCTCCAGTGTGTTCTGGCGGTGGCGCAGTTGGGCAGCATGCACAAGGCGGCGGCCAGCCTCTCGCTGACCCAGCCTGCCGTCTCGAAGACGCTTGCCGAGCTTGAGACGATGCTGGGCGTGACGTTATTTGAGCGCGGCCGGCATGGCGCGGTCGTGACGCCCGAGGGCGCGCTTTTTATGCCACATGCAAACGCCTGCGTGAGCGCATTGCGTCAGGGGGTCGATCTGTTGACGCGAGGTGATGGTTCGGCGGCGGCTCTGGAAATTGGCATTTTGCCAAGCGTTGCGCCCGCGTTGGTGCCGCTCGTGCTGAAGCGCTTCGCTGCGCGCTGGCCGCATGCCGTGGTGCGTGTGACAACCGCCGCCAACAACGCGCTGCTGGAGCAGCTGAAAGCGAGTGTGATCGAATTCGCCATTGGCCGCATCGCCGAGCCGGAGCGCATGGTGGGGCTCAATTTTGAGCAGCTTTACTGCGATTCGCTGGTCGCGGTCGTGCGTCCTGGCCACCCGCTGCTGCATCACGAAGGGTTGCCCACTGCGTTGCTAGCGCAGTTTCCACTGGTGTTGCCGCCGCTGGGCACGCTGATCCGGCAGTCGGCACAGAGCTTGCTCGGGGCGTGGGGCGAGCCGCCCTTGCAGGCGGTGGTTGAAGTGTTGTCGGTTTCGCTTGGCCGCGCGTTGGCGCTGGAGAACGATGCGGTCTGGTTCGTGCCGGCCAGTGCCGTGCGCTATGACCTGGCATACGGTGCGTTGACACGTTTGCCTTTGCCTTTGGTGGCGACCGATGAGCCAGTGGGTATCGTGCTGCGTGCTGATTCCCAGCCTGCGCCAGCAGGCCGTGCCTGGCTTGAAATAGTGCGCGAAGTGGGCCGTGAGCTGAGTGGTGCATGAAGCGTGCATGAGCGGCGCTGCCAGCAATGCGCTCGATCCCGCACGTTCGCAGCGTGGCCGGGTTTCCAGGCACTTGACGCTGGAGCAACGTGAAGTGCCCGGTACGGACATGCCTGATGCTTAGCCGACGATATCTTTGGCCCCCTTCATTCCCATTGCATGCAGCTTGGCCTGGGTCGAGGCCAGATTGATCGCGTTTTCGTCGCGTGTGGCCTGTTCCATGGCCGCGATCGCTTTGGCGACGTTGGGGCTGATACCGTTGGTCCCGGCTTGTGATGCTCCGCCGTGCGCGGCCCACTCAAAGTTCGCGCGCCCCGAGATGCCATCGGCTCCTGCCACATCGTGTGTTTCGATTTTCTGATAGATGTCCGGATGCTGCAGCATGAACGTGGCGGCCTCACGTATCGCATCGCTGAGCGATGCATCGGTGGATAGCTGGTACAGGTCCTTCAGATTGACGACCGGCTTGTTCGCCTGCTGCATGTAGGCAAGCAGGTTTTCCGCAGCCTCCTGGGTTTCGCTCTCCAGCAGAATTTGCTCGGGTGAGCGGGCTTCGATCTTCGCGGCCCACTCGAAGTTCGAGCGCCCCGAGATGCCATCGTTTCCTGCGACATCATGTGTTTCGATCTTCTGATAGATGTCCGGATGCTGCAGCATGAACGTCGCTGCAGAGCGCACCGCATTTGCCGTGGAAGAATCCGTCGCCAGGTGATACAGATCGTTCAGATTGACGACGGCTTTGTTCGCTTGCTTCATGTACGCGAGTAGCGTGGTCGAGGCGGCTTGGTATGTCATCCCGGATATTGGAGACTGCGCAGGAGCAGGAGCAGGAGCAGGAGCAGGAGCAGGAGCAGGAGCAGGAGCAGGAGCAGGAGCAGGAGCAGGAGCAGGAGCAGGAGCAGGAGCCGGAGCCGGAGCAGGAGCCGGAGCCGGAGCCGGAGCCGGAGCCGGAGCCGGAGCCGGAGCCGGAGCCGTACTTCCAGGCGAACCGTGCTCCCCTTTGGCCCAGTCAAAATTGTCCGTGCCGGAGATGCCATCCTGGCCCGCTATGTCATGGGTTTCGATGGTCTGATAGATCTTGGGGTGGCCCAGCATGAACGCCGCAGCCGAACGCACGGCGTCGGGCGCGGACTGATCGTTAGCCAGGTGATACAGGTCTTCCAGATGCACGGTCGCCAGACTGTTTTCCTTCATGTACGCCGACAACGTGCTGGATGCCTCCTGAGCATGCGCCGTGTTGGACACCGGGTCGTCTTGCGATAAAAACCCGGGTGTGTAGTGATTGAAAAGGGGAGAACCTGGATTGCCGACGTTGTATTGCATCGTGGTGTTCCTTGTCTGGTAACGGTGTGGTTGTGCAAAACGCTCGCACTGGGCCCACGCTGATCCGGTGGCCGATGCGCGGCACAAACGGATTTCAGTCGTCGTTATTGAACGCTCGATTGCTTTCAGTAAGACGTGCCTTGGTGCTCATGAAAATTCGCAGCACGGTGCTCGAGACGAATTCTTCGAGTGCGGCTTCGAGTGCTTTCGCATTGGTACTGGCCTGGTCATCCTGGTGACCGGTGTCATCAGGTGAGACGGGGAAATGGCTGTTGATCGCGGACATGGCAGGATGGACGTGATTAAAACGTGAGTGCGTGAGTGCTGCATGGCGCGATGTGCGGCATGCATGCAGGCAGGCATGAGGCTGGCGCAGCACGCCACGCGCGGCCCGGGTGGCGTGCCGCACAGCGCTAGCCGACGAGTTCCTTGGCCGCCTTGAGACCCATGGTGGCCAACTTGGCCTGCGTGTTTGCCAGATTCATCGCGTTTTCATCATCTGAAGCTTTTTGCATCTGGTCGATTTGAGCCTTGACGTTAGCCGATATGCCTGGTGCTTCCATTTCACATCTCCTTGGATCAGGGTTTAACCACAGGAAAGACAACCCCGTGAGGGGTTTCGCGCGGTGCGCTGGCCGTTATGGGCCCGCGCACGACACTCTTTACGCAGCGGCCAGGCGGCAGAGCTCGGCGGCGGCATTCAGACCATCGGCTACCACCCGATGCGCGGCTGCCTGAGTCGGGCTGCTGGCATTGAGACAGGCGCGTGCGGCCTGTTCCAGTGTGCTGGCTGCCTGAAACAGGGCGTCCCGGGCATGAGGCTGGCCGGCATGGTGGGGCAAATCATTGAGCGTCTTGACGAGCGCATCGTTGAGCAGTTCGAACATGGTGGGCATTTCAGGGCTGTAGGGAAGGCGCGGGAACCGATAAGGAAGGCGTTGCAGCCAAGGCGGTGTCCTGGCTGAAGTGCT
This sequence comes from Paraburkholderia hayleyella, assembly GCF_009455685.1. Classification (NCBI taxonomy): domain Bacteria; kingdom Pseudomonadati; phylum Pseudomonadota; class Betaproteobacteria; order Burkholderiales; family Burkholderiaceae; genus Paraburkholderia; species Paraburkholderia hayleyella. The sequence continues at coordinate 1,433,520 of NZ_QPES01000001.1, forward strand.
TCGCGCCGTCGCTGGATTCGACGTACCTCACGTCGGAGCTCGACAGCACGGATTCAACTTCGCCATAGGCCGAGGCTGGCGCGCTACGGCTGACTTGCACCGCAACATCGGCTACCAGCGGTTCAAGATCGGCGCGAAAACGTTGCGCGGAAAGACGTAGCAGCGCGGGGTGAAGGGCCTCTCCGTGCAGTGCGAAACGGCGTTGTCCGAGATAGCTCGCCTGCACATTCGGTTCGTCGTGAAGCGATTCCTGCAACTGCTGCGTGAGTTCGGCTTGCGTTTTGACATGCCACGCCAGCGTTGTGCCAGCCAGCGTGTTTAGTGCGCGTTGGGCCGCATCGCCTTGCGCCGCGCTAGCGACGATGCCATGGGCGCTGAAGCCATGGGCTTCATCACGGAGTTCGATATCAGGCAGATGCAGACGTGCCAGTCCGGCGCGTAATTCGGCTAGCGATGCATGCTGCAGTGGCGGGTTGGCCGCTTGTGGCGCGAGGCCGCTCCATACCAGCGCGAGTACGCCAAGCGCACCCGCGCCCAGCACCGTTTTGCTGAGACGTGAGCGAGACACGCCTTGTACGCGTGCAGCCGCATGAGACGCCTTGGCCGGTGTCAGGAGGTTCTGCAACAGTTGCAGCTCGCCAGGCCAGGGCACGTCAGCCGGGCCCACGCATAGCACGATGTCACCGAAGCGCCGTGGCACCAGGTCTTCGAGCACCACAGCAGGCTGCGTGCAGTCCGCTACGCCCAGGGTGACACGTCCTTCGGGTTCCAGCACCAGTTGCATATCCGGCCCGTCCCAGTCGTTGATGACGATATCGGCGTGAGCACTGCGGCCAAGCGTCATGGGTTGATCGCTGAACTGTAGTCGGGCACCGGCATGAACTCCGGTCAACAAGCGAAATTCTCGGATCATGAGCGAACTCCTTGCGAACTCCTTGTCCTGCATGAAAACCTGGCATTCCAAAATTCCGGATATTTTTCCGCGCAGTTCATGTGACTGTTCATCAGGCGTCATGCCGCTTCATGCAGCTTGCCCGCTGAACTTAAGTTGAGCCTCAGATAAACATCAACTGCAAAACTACGTGAGCGAAGTTCTGAATCTGCGCGGCGCCCCACGGCGCGCTTAGCACGACCACCAGTGTGACCAGGACTAGCTTGACGCTTTGTCCAATGCTCGAATCCTGCAATGAGGTGATGGCCTGCAAGAAGGCGATAGCGAGGCCACTGAAAGCCGCGACGGCCACCGCGGGGAGCGATACCAGCAGGCACAGCGTCAGGGCCTGCGTGGTCAGATGGGTCAGGGCGTCATAGCTCATCGTCTAGCGATAGGTGGTGATGAGGCCGTGCATCAGCGTGGACCAGCCATCGAGCGAGACGAACAGCAGCAGCTTGAACGGGATGGCGACATTGGTCGGATTGACCTGGGACAAGCCAAGCGCCATCAGGATATTGGCGATCACCAGGTCCACCACGACAAACGACAGGTACAGCAAAAAACCGATCCTGAATGCGGCCGAGAGCTCGCTTAACGTGAATGCAGGCGCGAGCACGATGAGGTCATCCGGCTTGAGTGCCGCCGCGCGGGCGGCCGGCCAGATCTCGTGGGCGACGCGCATGAAATAGGCTTTTTCACGGGCCGCGGCGTGTTTTTGCAAGAACACGCGAAACGGTTCACGTGCGGCATCGAGCAGGGGCATGACTTGCGCACCAGCGCTTTGCTCGCTGCTCAGATGGGCCCGCTGCGCGGCTTCCATTCCGACCGGCGCCATGATGAAACACGAGACAAGAATAGCTACGCCGTTCAGCACGGAGCTGGGAGGCACCTGTTGCAGGCCCAGGGCGCTGCGCAACAGGCCTAGCACCACGACGATCTTGGTGTACGAAGTGACGACCATCGCGGCAAAAGGCAGTACCGCGAGTGCTAGCGCGGCGACAAGCAGCGAGGCGATTTCAGGTGTGCCGTTCATCGGGATGTGTGATGCGCTGGATATGCAGCCCAAGCTGGTCGCCTACTGCGACGAGTTCGCCAAAGGCCAGGGTCTGGCCGTAGGAGACCAGTCGAACCTGGGCATCGGCGAGGGCCAGCGGGAGTTCCAGCACGTAGCCAGGCGCGAGCGTGCTGAGTTGCGACAGCGGCAAGCTGGCGCAGATCACTTCGAGATGCACGGGCAATTCGAGGGCATTGAGATCGATGCCGGTGGCGTGGGGCGTGTGGCTCGCGGTTGTTTCGTGCAGGGTGTCGTCGGGAGGGTAGCGCATGGTGTGGGGGAAAGTTTCGAGCAAAAGAGTTCGTCTGATAACGCATGCGCGTGCGCTGATGCTGTGGCCGCTGGCGGCACCCCAGTGCAGCATGACGCCATGGAGCGGGGCGCCATCGCAGTAGCCGCGCGCGCGCGGCCAGCCCAGCAGGATGTCGCCCTCGCGCAGGGCCGCGAGCCGTGCACGATTGCAATGACGGCTGCGCACGCGTAGCCGCGTCGGCAGCAGCAGGTCAGCGAAATGAGCGGATGGCGCTGGCAGGCCGTGCAGGTTGTGTTCGAGTCGCGCGGCGAGCGCATCCGGAACCGTGAGCAGTACGAGAACATCGCGTAGCCTGGACAAGTTGTCGGCCGCATTATCGGGCGCATTATCGGGCGCACTACCGGCCGCACTACCGGGCGCATTCTCGGCCGCACGCAGGTTGTACTCCAGCACCAGCCCCTGAGCCCGTTGCGCCGTGCTGGTGTAGCGCAATTCGTTGAGCGTGACGTGAGTGAGACCGGCATCGGCGAGTACGGCGAGGGCCTCGGCGAGCCACAGTGTGGCGAGCGCGTGACGTTGCTGGGCATCGCTTTCGAGCGCGATGGCTTCGAGTGCGAGATGGCGGCTCGCATCGAGCTGCACGATGAGTGCGCCATCTGCGGTATCGAACACGAGCGTGAGCGGGCGCTGCAGCACGATGAACGCCTGGCTCAGATCGCGTAAGGCATGCGCGGCGAAGCGTTGTCCGGCATGGCTTGCCGGAGCCGTATCGGGCATGGCACGAAAGAGTGCGCGCGCGAGGCGGGCCAGCGCCGGTGTGTAGGTTCGCAAACACGGCCCCAGGGGTTCAAACGCGGGAAGCACTTCGAGACAGTCAGACACGGTTTATCTATCCAGGGGGTCGATTTCAATCTCGATACGCCGTTCGAGCCGGGCTTCGAGATGCGCGCCCAACGCATCACGGGCGTTCGATAGTAGGGTGCAGGCGTGTGAGCTTCGCACGTCGAAGCGAAGCAGTAAGGCGCCAGGCGAAAGCTTCAGGTGCAAGCGTGTGTGCGGCACGATGGCAGGATCGAGTTCGAGCGAGATATCCCAGTTGCCGCCGTTGCATGCGGTTGGGCTTTGGCAAAAAGAGGCGATCCGGGTGGCGAGATGCGAGGCGTCCAGGGTGTCCCGTCCGGCTCCGGAGCGCGAGGCGCAAGAGACACGGGGGGCGGCGGAGTGATCCGGGTCAAGCGTGCCGATGCCGCGAGCGTCATCGATGCCAGCACTTTGATCCGCATAGTCCATGGAGTCTTCCAGCCGTCGGCTGGCGGCCTCCGCACGCGACTCGGCGGCATTGCCGCGAGGGTGCTGGCACGCTGTGCTGCCACGAGCGAAGTCTTCCGCCTGGGCATGGAAGAGCGCGATAAAACGTTGCTCAGCCAACCCCTCGGGCCAATCGCGCTGTGCCCACACGCGTTGCGCGGCGCTGGCCGCCTTGCCCTGATGCGTTGCGCGAGCGTGCCGCGTTTCATGCGGTTGCGGCAGGTGTGGCCTGAGTGGCATGAACGAGGGATCGGCGAGCGTTGCCGCGCGTGTCAGATGCAATTCATGCAGCAAATAGCGGCGCATCACGTAGCCTGAGCCGCCGGACGCGTCATCACACAGCCTACGGGCTGCAGTTCGACATCGCCCAGTTCCTGAAACGAGTACACCTGCAGCGTTGGCAAGCGGTACTCGATCATGCGGCGAAAGTAGCGCCGCACATCCATCGAGGTGACCACAGCCAGTTGCGGCACAGGGTGCGCCTGGGCGATAGCTTCGGTGTCGTCAACCAGGCGCTCGATCTGTTCGGGGTCCAGCGTGATGAAGTTGCCCGTTGGCGTTTGCCGCACCGAGTCGCGGATCGCCTGCTCGACGCTCGCTTCCAGCACGATCGCAGACAAGCGCTGGCTGCCCGCCGTGGCGCGATGGACGATAAAGCTGCCGAGATCGCCCCGCACATATTCAGTCAGTAGCAACGGATCTTTCTCGCGTGCGCCCCAGGCCACCAGGCTTTCAAGGATCGAGCGCAGGTTGCGGATGGGGACATGCTCTTCGAGTAAACGCTTGAGCACTTCAGCCACGCGCAAGGTCGATACCACCTTCTGCACTTCCGCTACCAGCCCCGGAAAATCACGGCTGGCATGCTCCAGCATCCATTGCGTTTCCTGTAAGCCAAAGAACCGGTGCGGGCTAGCCTGCACCGCGTGATAGACCGCGCCCGTCAACGTGTGTTCAAGGTTCGTGGCGTGCTCGCCCAGTTCGATAGCGTTTTGCGGCACGTCATGGAGTAGTAACTGATAGGCCAGAGGTGGCAGCGTATCGGTGGTCCACACGGCGATGCGCGGAAACGGCAGCCCCAGATCATGGGTCAGCGTGCGGCGGATGGTTTCGAAGGCGCGGTTGAACTCGTTGCTGTCGAGCCGCCGCCCCAGTTGCGCCGACAGTTTGAGCGCCAGCGGTGCCGCGAAAGGCGGCGCTTGCGTGGTAATCGAAGGCACCTCGCCGCGTGCGCCCTCGATGTGCAGCGCGGGTAACTCCGGGCCTTTCGTGCGCGCCGCGTGGCCCAACTGACGTTGCAGCACCATGGCCGCGGCAAAGAGGATCAGCGCGAGCAGCACGAAGAGCAGGCTGGGAAACCCCGGCACCAGGGCAAAACCGCACAGCAGCGCGGCCGCACCAAAGAGCGCACGTGAGCTGGACGACAACTGCAGCGCGATCTCCGTCCCCAGCGAGCGCGGCTTGCCCTGCTCATTGGCGACACGTGTAATCAGAATGCCCGCCGCGACCGAGATCAGCAGCGAGGGAATCTGCGACACCATCGCGTCGCCGATCGACAGTACCGAGAAGCGGTTGGCGGCTTCCCCGGCACTCATGCCGTGATAGCTGATGCCGATCACGATGCCCGCGACGATGTTCACGAGCGTGATGAGCAAGCCGGCGATGGCATCGCCCTTGACGAACTTCATCGCACCATCCATGCCGCCGTGCATCTGGCTTTCGGTGGCGAGCAGGGCGCGGCGGCGCTGCGCTTCATCGGCGCTGAGGTTGCCCGCCCGGACATCGGCATCGATGCTCATCTGCTTGCCTGGCATGGCATCGAGCGTAAACCGCGCGCCTACCTCGGCGACCCGCTCCGAGCCTTTGGCAATGACGATGAACTGCACAGTGGTGATGATCAGAAACACCACCAGCCCGACCACCAGGTTGCCGCCCACGACGAGCTTGCCGAAGCTGTCGATGATGTGTCCGGCCTGGGCATGCAGCAGGATCGATTTGGTCGAAGCGATATTCAGCGATAGCCGGAACAGTGTCGTGAAGAGCAGTAGCGAAGGAAAGGCAAATAGCGAGGCCGTGTTGGGCGTGTACATCGTCACCATCAGCAACACGATGCTGATGGCGATGTTGAGGGTTAGCAGCAGGTCGATGAGGAAGGGCGGCAGCGGCAGGATCATCAGCGCGACGACCGCGATCACCAGCGCCGCAATCGCGGTTTCGCCACCGAAGTCGCGCAGTACGAAGGTCTTCATGTCGAGGCGCTCCCGGCTGTCATGGCGCTTCGGGCATATGCGTGCCCATTTCCTCGAGCCACGACAGCACGGCGGCCACCGCATCGAAGAGCGGCTCGGGGATGGTGTGTTCCAGCGGCACATGAAACAGCGCGCGCGCCAGCGGCGGATTGCCGACGATGGGCACGCCCGAGCGCATGGCCTGTTCCCGGATGCGCCGCGCCTGAGCGTCGGCGCCTTTGGCGATGACCCGTGGCAAGCCGCATTCGTCGGGGGCGTAACGCAAGGCGACGGCCACATGCGTGGGATTGACCAGCACCACCTGCGCTTGCGCGACTTTGCCGATCACGCTATCGGCAGCCATTTCCTGGGCGAGGCGGCGGCGCTGCCCCTTGATAAGCGGATTGCCTTCGGTTTCCTTGTATTCGCGTTTGATCTCGCTTTTGCTCATGCGTTGGTCGCGGATAAACAGCCAGCGTTGCAAGCGATAGTCGAGCACGCTGATCGCGGCGAATAACAGTGCGGCTGTGCCTAGCACCTGGCACAGCACGCTCCACGCGATGCGGTCCAGCCCGGCGAGTGGCTGCCAGGCTGCGCCCACGAGCACGGGCATGAGTTCCAGTAGTGTTTGCCAGAGCACAGCGCCGATCACCAGCGCCTTGATGACGGCCTTCGCCAGATCGATGGCCGAGCGTAGCGAGAAAATCCGTTTCAGCCCCGTCACTGGATTGAGCGAATCGAGCTTGGGTGCGATGGGTTTGAACGACACCCTGAAGCCGACTTGCGCCATGACTGTCGCCAGCCCGAGCACAAGCGCGCCGAGCACGACGGGTAAGACGAGCCATGCCATATGCCGTCCAGCATCGAGCAGCGCATCGCGCAAGGAGAAATCCGCCGCGCTGGCATGCTTCACGGCAAGGCTGTCTTGCATCAGCAAACGCAACTGTTCGCCCATCTGCGGCGCGGCGATGCTAAAGCCCAGGCTCGCGGCCAGCAGGCAGCCTGCGAAAGGGATGTCGCTGCTTTTCGAGGTTTTGCCATCGCGTCGCGCTTCGCGTAGTTTTTTCGCGGTGGGGGCTTCGGCCTTTTCTTCGGACATGGGTGTGCACGACCAGGAAGGAGAAGACGGAGCGCAGTGTGCTGGGGGAATGGGATGCGAGCGGCAGCACAAGCGAAATCCCGCGCGCCAGGACGAAGTGCGAGGGATGACAGGCAAGCAGTTCGCTTGCCGCGTTGCCAGTTCGCCTGCGCGGCAGGGCCGCGCCTCACGTTTGCGCTACGGTCGTACTCCCATGCAGTGCCGCTTCAGGAAAAAGCACGCGCTGCCCGGATCACATCGAGCGAGGAGACGAGCGCATGAGCGTGGCGAACGAAATGGCGTGCAATGACACGCTGGTGACGGCATTGCTGGAAGTGCTGATGCATGGTGCGCGTTTGGGGCACCTCGAACAGTCGGAACGGTTGCTCGCCGCATTGCGTGTGTTACGGCCTAACTTCATCGAACTGGGGGCTTACGACGGCTGGATGCTGATTCGCCGTTCACGCTACAGCGAGGCGGTGCGGGTACTGCGCGAGCTCGAGCATCAGCCCTTGCGCGGCACGTTTGCGCCTTATGTCCGGGCCTTGATCGCGGTGAGCCTGTATGGCATGGAGGATCCGCAATGGCATGTCTATGCCCATGACGTGGTCAGTGGCAATGAAGATCCGGATTCGGTGGAACTGGTGGCGACGTTGCTGGGCCTGCAGACAGAGCACCAGGCGCGCGAGACTGCCGCTCCGCTGGCCGTGACACGAGAGGCCGCGCGGGTGCCGGGAGGCGTGATGGATCATCGGCTGCAGCGGCATCATCTGCGCGCCTGAGCGGCTACCTGTCTGCCCGATGCTCAGAGGCATGCCGCAGGTATGCATGCCATTTTTTAACGGTCCTCAAGCCCAACCCAGGAGCGATGGATGACGCTACCGATTGCCGCCGTTCAGGCGCTGCCACCGTTGTCTGTAGCTGGGCCGCTGCCGCCCACGTGGCACATGGCCGGGGCCGCGGCCCCGGCCGGACATATCGCACCGCCTTCGGAGCTGGCTGCCGGGCAGGCGCCCGAGGCTGATGCCATCGCGCGTTTTCGCAGCCGCCTGGATGCTGCGCGCGAGGCCTCAGCGACGTTGGCCTCTTCCATGCCGTCTGGAGCGAGCGTGACGTCACATCCGGCGGGTGGCCATGGGCCTTCCGCCGTGGCGCGGATTGTCGCTGAGCAGGATCATGCGTTCAGCGCGCTCAATGGCGAGGTCAACCAGTTCAGCGGCACGGTGCACATGATGAGCACCCAGGAAGCCGTGGCTGAATCAATGAAGATCCAGTTCCAGGTCGCGGCGATGACGGCCCGGCTGTATCTCGGCCAGACCGTCGCGCAAGGCAGCAAGAACGCGATTCAGACCTTGATGAAAAACCAGTAGGCGAGGATGCCCTGTGGCACGAACAAACCTGCGTCAGGCCCTCGCGGGTATCTGCGGGATGCGTTGGCATGGCTGGAGCGGCGGGTGGCGCACGGGCGTGCTCGTGATGCTGACCCTGACCATGATGTGTGGCTGCAGCAAGACGCTCTTCACGAAACTCTCCGAAGCCGATGCCAACGATACCCTCGCGGTGCTGCTCGACGCGGGTATCAGCGCGGCCAAGGACAGCGAGGAAGAGGGCAAGACGTGGGCGGTGTCGGTCAGCGATAACCAGTTTTCACGCGCGCTCAACGTGTTGCGTGCGCATGGCTTGCCGCATCAGCGCTATCAGAACCTCGGGGAACTGTTTAAAAAGGAAGGCTTGATTTCCACCCCGACTGAAGAGCGCGTGCGTTTTATTTATGGCGTCTCGCAGCAGCTCTCGGAAGTGCTTTCGAGAATCGACGGGGTGGTGTATGCCAACGTTCAGATCGTGGTGCCGAACAATGATCCACTGGCACCGGTGACGCGGCCTTCGTCGGCTTCGGTGTTTATCAAGTACCTGCCCGGAGCGGATGTGACGACGCTTACGCCGGGCCTGAAAAATCTCGTCGTGCATGCGGTCGAGGGGCTGACTTACGACAACGTCAGCGTCACGATGGTCCCCGGCGTTGAGCCGCCTGTCGCGCGGGCAGCGGGCGCTGCGCGCGGGACGTGGGACGACGCATGGGGCGAGGGCATGGCTGCGTGGCTGGGCGCAGCCGGGGTGTTGCTGATCTTGCCGGGTGTGCTGGCATGGCGCTGGCACGCGCCTTTGCGCCGGAGCTTCGACGCACAACGGACGCGCTTGCTGCAACGGCTGCAACGCGGGCGGCGCACAACATGAGTGTGAGGCAGATAGCGCTCGTGGATGACGCGGTGCATCGGGCTTATGCGCCGCCAGACGTGATGCCGTCCGCCAGCGATCCTGGGCCTTCAGCTGCAGCGCTGATTCCCTGGTTGCACGCGTACCAGGCGCGTGTGCATGCCGTGCTGCAGTACCTTATCGCGCAGCAGTGCCATGCATGGGGGCGTTGTCCTGCAGCGTCCGCGGCGAGCGCACAGTGGCCGGTGCTGCGTGCGGCCTTGCTGCCCACGCCGGTCTCGCTTGGTGCGCTGGTGCCGCAAGCGAGCCGCCTCGCGTTGCTCGAACCCGAGTGGCTCGTTCGGGCGCTAGCGGCGCGGGCGCTATTTGCTTCGCGCGCGGCCTTGCGGCTCGTGGTTGCCCGTGCGCAACGCCAGGCTTTGAGCCTCGTGCTCGGCGAGCCTGCGCTCACCACGCTCATGCAACTGAGCGCACGCGCGTTGCCTGGCCGCGCCCGGCCCTTGCCTGACGTTTGCACGCCGCTCGCGCTGGCACGATTGGGTTGGCGCTGGATTCAGCACGATCAGGCTTGCCCCGTGGCCATGGCCGAGGCGCTCATCACCTCGACGTTGCAAGCCCTGGGTGCGGATCCTGGCGCTGGCCTTGACCTTGCCTTTGGCTTTGACCTTGACCTTGACTTTGACCTTGGCGTTGGCATCAGCATCAGCATGAACCCCGGCACAGGCCACGCTGACGTGGCGCCACCTGGCGCTGAAAGTGCCTGTTTTCTTGCCATGGTCCCGTTGCTGTTTCCGGAGTTGCAATGGTTATTTGGCTAAGAACCTCTCATGCGAGCGTCGCGCTGGCCGACGATGTCGTGCAAGCCCATGACTGGGCCGAACTGGTGCGGCTCGACGAGGCCTCCGGATACGCCACGCGTGCGGCCGAGGCGCAACGGGAGCAGGCACAGCGCGAGGCCGATGCGATTGTGCGTCGCGCGCACTGGAGTGCGGCTTGCGTGCTCGATCTCGCTCATCTTCGCGCTGATAGCCATGCCCGTCATTGTGAAGACAGCGGGCGGCAGCGCGCCCTGGTGCATGAACATGCGGCCCACCTGCGTTACGTGATGGCCGGACAGGCAGCGCTGCAAGACGTCCAGACGCGCATCACGCAAATCGTTGAGCAGACTGTCGCGCAGATTGTCGGCGAGGTCCCGCGCGCGCACGTATTCGCGCACGTGGCCCGCACCGTGGGCCTGCATCTCGAAGCGGCATCGTTTCTGCACATTACGGTTGCGCCTGATGAATGCACGCTGGCCGCGGCTGCGTTTGCCGAGGTGTGTCTCGCGCATCGCTGGCTGGTGCAGCCGAAGGTGCAGGCTGATCCAGCGCTGGCGGCGGGCACTTGTGTGTGCGAATGGGATCATGGCGTGCTGCATGCCAGCCTCGAAGCGCAGTTGCGTGCTCTCGCCCAGGCGTTGGCCGACGTCATGCCCGAGCCGCCGCTGTCAGCGCCGTCAGTGTCGTCAGCGCCGCGTGGCGCCGCCGACGACGTCCCGGCGCTATTCGCCTTCGCGCCAAAGTGACGATGAAGGCCACCTCAGCTCCACTCGATAGCTATTTCTCCGCGCTCGATCGCGCCCTGGCCCACGCCGCTGCACCGGTGCGTTACGGCAAGGTGATCGAAGCCCTGGGCACCTTGCTCAAGGTCGGTGGACTCGACGTGATGCTGGGCGAGTTGTGCGCACTCTATGACGTCCATGGCAGCTTGCTGCAACGCGCGGAAGTCGTGGGCTTTACGCGGCAGTTCGCCTTGCTCGCACCGTTTGGCCGCATCGCGGGCCTGTCGCGGGTGACCCGCGTGGCGGGCTTGCGCTGCCTGGTCTCGGTGCCGGTTGGGCCGGGCTTGCTGGGCCGCGTGGTCGATGCGTTTGGCGCACCGCTCGATGGGTGCGGCCCGGTGCCAGCCGAAGGCTGGCGGCCGCTCGTAGGCGAGCCTCCCGAGCCCATGACGCGCCGTTTGATCGACACACCGCTGGCCACCGGCGTGCGCGCGATCGACGGCCTGGCCACGATCGGCGAAGGCCAGCGCGTGGGCCTTTTTGCGCCAGCAGGCGTGGGTAAAAGCACGTTGCTGGGGATGCTGGCGCGCGGCACGGCTTGCGATGTCAATGTGATCGTTCTGCTCGGCGAGCGGGGCCGCGAGGTGCGGGAATTCATCGAACGGGTTTTGGGGCCGGCCGGCATGGCGCGCAGTGTGGTGGTGTGCGCGACGGCCGAGCGTTCCGCGCTGGAGCGTGCTCGCGCGGCGCAAAGCGGTACGGCGCTGGCGGAATACTTCCGCGATCAGGGCTTGCGCGTGCTGCTGTTGATGGATTCGCTGACGCGTTTTGCCCGGGCCTGGCGCGAACTGAGCTTGGCGCTGGGCGAGCCGCCTGCGCGCGGCGGCTATCCGCCCTCGGCGTTCGCTGAATTGCCGCGCTTGCTGGAACGTGCCGGCATGGCGGGGCAGGGCTCGATCACCGCGTTTTACACGGTACTAGCCGAAGACGATGACGGTGACGACCCGGTGAGCGAGGAAGTCCGGGGTTTGCTCGACGGCCACCTCGTGCTGTCGCGCACGCTAGCGGCACGCAACCGTTATCCCGCGCTGGATGTGTTGCGTAGCCTGAGCCGGGTGATGCCTCAGGTCGCGTCAGCACTGCATTGCGCGGGGGCGGCGCGGATACGCACGCTGCTGGCGCGCTATCAGGAAGTCGAACTGTTATTGCAGATCGGCGAATATCAGACGGGGCGCGATGCGCTTGCCGACGAGGCGATTGCACGCCATGCCGAAATCGAAACATGGTTTAACCAGGACACGGCTGAAATTTCCAGCATGGATGCCACGCGTACAGCCGTCACGGCGTTTGCCTTGCGATGAGCGGCGCGGCAGTGACGTCGGCGACAGCCACGATGGCAGCCTGGCGCGCCTTGCTTGCGGCGCGCGAGCAGAGCCGCGCGCGGCTTGAGCGCGAATTGCGCGAGGCCCAGCGTCGCCATGCCGAAGCGCAAGCCGCGCTGGAAGCCGCTGGTGAGTGCAGCTTGGCGGCGCATGCGCAAGTGAGCGAACACGAGGCGTACATGAACCGGCTGCTGGCCACGGGACGCGCCTTGCCCGCGGCACGGTATTTGCATTACGCCATGCAAGGCGAGCCGTTACGGCACGCCTTGCAACAGGCCCTGGCGCGCGAAGACGAAGCGCGCCGCGCCGTGCAAGCGCCGCTGCGTGAACTGACCTCGGCACGCCTGGCGCTGGTGCGTGCCGACATCCGGCGCGACGCTGGCGCAGCACAACTGCGCCGTCTTACCCTGCGCGCGGCACGCACGGCCCAGCGCCGCGCCGAAGACGAGGCCCTCGATCTGGCATGGGCGCGGCGTGCCCTTCAGCCGCGCTAGCCCATGGACGCGAGCTGGAGTGCCGTGGCCCAGGCTCTGCTGAACGGTTTTGCCGCTTACCAAAGCCTGTGCGTCGCACTGTTGCTGTTTGGCGTACGCATCCTGTGTGCCTTCATGCTGCTGCCCGCTACCAGCGATATCGTGCTGCCCGGCATCGCCCGCAATGGCGTGGTGTATTTGCTGACGTACTTCGTCGCAGCCGGGCAGCCACTTGAGCCGTTCGAGCATCTCAGTGGCGCGCTGCTGCTGGTGCTGGCGGGCAAGGAAGCATTTCTTGGTGTGGCCTTGGGCTATGTGGCATCGACCGTGTTCTGGGTCGCGCAAAGTGTCGGCATGCTGATCGACGGACTCACCGGCTTTAACAGTGTGCAGATGAGCAATCCGTTGCGCGGGGATTCCAGCACACCGGTTGCGACGATCTTGCTGCAGTTGAGCGTGGCGCTGTTCTATCTCGGTGGCGGCATGCTGTTTTTGCTCAGTGCGCTGTTCCAGTCGTTTCGCTGGTGGCCACCGTATGCACTCTGGCCATCGCTGTCGCAGATGGCCGAAACCTTTTTGCTGCAGCGTGGCGATTCGATGTGGATGATGATCGCGCGGCTGGCCACCCCCTTCATGCTGGTGCTGCTCCTGGTCGATCTTGGCTTTGGCGTGATCGCGCACGCGGCTGACCGGCTTGCGCCGAATTCGCTGTCGCAGCCACTGCGGGGCGTGTTGGGTCTCATGATGCTGATCGTGCTGGTGAGCGTTTTCACCTCGCAGGTGCTGGGCGACGTGGCACTGGGCGGCTTCGCCAGGGATTTTGCGCAAGGCATGGTGGGTTCGACCTCGACCTCGACCTCGACCTCGACGTCAGCCGGTGCCGCAGCAGCACCCGCAGTAGCACCGGCAGCAACGCAGGTCATGGGGCATTGACGTCAAACGTAGTGAGGGCATGTGTAGTGAGCATTGTTGTAGATCGCACTGCGCGTATTTGAAAATTGCGCGCGGCACTCTGCTTATGATGACTCGTCTCCGCTGTCCAGCGTTTAAAGCGCTAGCTGGACGCTTTTACAGAGGTGCCGATCCATGTTCTCAGGTGTTTACTTCGCGCTGTCGTCGGGCCTTGCCTTGCGTCGGCAGCTTCCAGCGTTTTGCCAGGCGATGCTCGATGGCGAGCCACAACGCGCCTGGTGCTTCGTTGACGATGTGCTGGAGCGCAACCGCAAGTTCGAGGCGCAAGATGATGTGCGGCTGGTCGCCGCCGCTGATGTATCGCTGTTGCTGGGTTCGGCGCAAGACGCCGAGGAGTTGTACCGGCGTGCGCAAAAACGCGTGGTGGGCAACGATTCGCGCTTGCGTAGCCTGTCATGCCGCAACACGGGCTGGCAGCTCATGATGCGCGAGCGATACGGCGCCATGGCGAACTGCTTTTCACGCATGTCGCGCGATGCCAGCCCAGAACCGGGTGAGACGCTGGAAGCCCTGCTAGGTCTCGCGCTGGCGCATCATCAGGTGGGCCGTCAAGGTGAAGCCGATGCCACGCTGCTGCACGCCGCACAACTGGCGGACAGGCATGATGAGCCGCTCTGGCGCCAGGTCGTCGGCTTGCTTGCGCGCGAGTTCGAAGTGCAATTGCAAATCCGTAACGCTACCTTGCTGAGCGACCACGCCTTCTGGCGCTCGGCGGGCACGGCGGCTATGTGCGGCCCAGCCGAGCGCGCGGTGCTGACGCAGCAATTGAGCGCCACCGGGGTGTCCGAGACGCCACCGCTGCTGCTGACACAGCGTCATGCGTATCTGGAGCAGCTCGCGCAACTGGCCCAGGGCGAAGCGCTGCCCAATGGCGCATTGCTGGCGTTGCTGCATCAGCCTCCAGGCGCTAGCGCGCCAGGCCAGATCTTTCTCGCGCGGCTTGACGTATTGCTCGCGGCGCTAGCGGGCGGTCACGACGAACTGGCCGATACGGTGCTGGCCAAACTCGCCAGCACCGAAACCGATAGGCATGCCCGCCGCTGCAATTTCGATTACCTGTATTGCGCGGCGAAAGTCGCATCACGCCAGGGCGATGCGGTGCAAGCGCTCAAGCTGTATTCGAGTTATGCCTCCGAGGCGCTGCGCTGTTTGCGCAACGAAGCCCCAACCCTTGGGCCCTTGCAGCGCCACAGCCGCCAGGCGCCGCCCACTGACGATATCTCTGTGCGCTTGCCGCCGAAGTATCGCCGCGCGTATCGCTACATCGTCGATAACCTTGAGCGCAGCGATCTCAGCACGCGCGAAATCGCCGCGCAGATCGACGTTACCGAGCGTGCCTTGCAGCTCACCTTCAAGCGTTCGCTCGGGATGTCGCCTGGCAGCCTGGTGCGGCGTCTGCGTCTGGATGGCATCCGCGATGACCTGCTCAACGAAGATTGCACCGACGCCTCGATCTTCGATACCGCCAGCCGCTGGGGCGTGAAAAGCCGCTCGGCTTTCGCCAAGGGCTATCGCAAGCAGTTCAACGAGTCGCCTTCCGAGACCCTCGGCCAATAGGCACGCGTTTGCGCGTTCAAGCTGCCGCGTCGTCAGGTTGTCATGCGGTCGCGGTCATGCCCATGCCACCTTGCCAGAGCCGCTGCAGGGTGGCCGGCATGGCCCCATGCTGCCGCTGGCCAGTTCCTGGCTCCTGGCTCCTGGTTCCTGTTTTTCGCTCTTTGCCTCGCTGGGTTTCATGACGATATTTTTTTTGCGCCGCGTCCGTGTTGCCTGCGCGACGCTCTCCTGTCTTTCCAGCCTGCTGTCTGCCGCTGCGCTGGCTGCCCCCATTGCATGGCATAGCAGCCGCTTCGAGTACGTCGCCGAGCACAAGGATCTGAAGGATGTACTGCGCGATTTCAGCGCTAGCCAGCATCTGATGACCTGGATTTCGCCCAACGTCGAAGGCACGGTGTCCGGCAGTTTTTCCTCGAGTCCGCAGCGCTTTCTGGAGCAGATGGCGAATTCGTTTGGGGTGCTCTGGTATTACGACGGCGCCGTGCTGCGTATTTTCGGTGCGAACGAGGCGAAAAGCGCGACGGTCGGTCTCGCCCATGTCAGCGTCGAGGCCTTGCGTGGCACGTTGCAGCGTTTGAAGATCGATGATCCGCGTTTTCCTGTGCGCTACGACAGCTTGTCGCGCACGGCGCTGGTGTCTGGGCCGCCGCGCTACGTTGAGCTCGTGGCCAGCGTGGCAGCGCTGATCGATCACGCCTCGGTGCCCGATGCACGTGTCATCGTGCAGCGCTTTCCGTTGCAGTACGCATGGGCGACGGACCGGCACATCACGGTGAATGGCCGCGCGGTGACCGTGCGCGGAGTGGCGGCGGTGTTGCGCAGCCTGTATGGGCAAAACGATGGCGCGATAGCGGCCCTGGCCGCGCCCGAGCGTTCGGCTTATCGCATGCCCAGTGCACGTAGCGAAGAGGCGCGAGGGGTGGCCAGCGGTGTACAGCAAGCCGGGGGGAGTGGGATGCCGCCGTTGCCTGGGCTCGGGGGCCTGGGCTTGAGTGGGGAGGCCGGCAGCGCGTCATGGCCTGAACGTTTCGATGAAACCTCTGACCGCCCGGTGGGGTTCGGGGAGCGCTTCGACGCGGGCCGGGCAGGCAGCTCAGGCGGGGCCTTTCCGCGTCGCGCACACGATGCCGCCGATGAGGCGCTGACCTCGCCCCAGGTGCCCATGATTGAGGCGGATACGCGCAGCAACTCGATTCTTGTGCGCGATCGGGCGGGAAACATGGAGGCCTTTGGCGCGCTGATTCATTCGCTGGACTTGCGCCCTGGCGTGCTCGAAATCGACGCCAGCATCATCGAGATCACCGATAACGCGCTTCAGGAACTGGGCGTGGACTGGCAGTTGCATGGCAGCCATGTGCATGGCAGCAGCGGCACCGGACGGCTGGACAATGGCGAGCGCGATGCCAGTGGCGCGCTGCTGGCGCCGGGCGGCGTGCTGACTGCCGTGATTGGCGGCTCGGGCCGCTATTTGCTGGGCCGCATCAGCGTGCTGCAACAAAGCGACCAGGCGCGCATCATCGCCAGCCCCAAAGTGGAGACGCTGGATAACGTCGAGGCCGTGATGGAAAACAAGCAGACGTTCTACGTGGAAGTGGGCGGTTATCAGTCGGGCGATCTGTACAGCGTTTCGGCCGGAGTTTCCCTGCGCGTGTTGCCCACGATCGTGACGGCTGCGCCTGGGCGGCAGATTCGCCTCGACATGCATATCGAAGACGGCAAGCTAACCGAACAGAAAGTGGGCCCGCTGCCTGTCATCGAGAGCAGCACCATCGACACCCAGGCGCTGATGAACGAAGGCGAGAGCCTGCTGATCGCGGGTTATTCCATCGACCAGAACGATCATTCCGAAACCGCTGTGCCGTGGCTGTCGCAGATCCCGTTCATCGGTGGCCTGTTTCGCTTTCGTCATAGCCAGGGGCGGCGTTTTCAGCGGCTCTTTTTGCTGACGCCACGCATTTTGTCGGCGCAGCCTCCGGCTGAGGGTGCGGATGTTGCGCTGGCCGCGCCCGCTGCTGCTGCGAGCCGGACGGATGCCATGCCCAACACGTTCAATGCAGCACGTTAAATGCGTTAAAGCGTGGCATCCGGGGCGACACGAACATGGCCGATGAATACGGCACACGGGCAATACGGCTCAATGCAGTTCGCCGTGCCCGTGTGTCTGATGGCCGCGTTCGCGTTAGATCGCTAGTGCGAGTGGCTTGACGAACTGGAGAATCATCGGCGCGAGCTTGGTTAGCAGGTTAAAGAGCGCTTGGAGGTTGGGGTGATTTTGGGCGAAGCTGCCCTTGGACGGCTGACTTGCGCTGCCTGCGTTCCCCGCTGGGGACGTACCGCCCGCGCTCCCTGCGCTCCCTGGGCCACTGGCGCCACCGGCACCGTTAGTGCCACCGGCGTGTCCACCCCGTATTGCTTTCAGCTCGGAGAGCAGCTTGATGACATCGCCGGCCAAGGCCATGAGGGTCGATGGCAACTGGGCTTTGGCCTCCGCAGGGCTGCCGGGCGGTGCCTCTGCGGGTTGCATGCCGCTTGCCGGACTGCCTCCTGCGGCAGCGCCGCCCGCGGGTTGCGCGCCACCTGGCTGACCTTCTTCCAGATGCTGCAGCAACTGCAAGACGTCATCGAGAATTTGCGCGGTTTGCGGATCCATCTGTCCGACGCTGCCAGCAGGTTGCTGCTGGATTTGCTGCAGCAATTCACGAACCTGTTGCAGCATCGCGGCAATCTGTTCGTGCGAGATGGCAAGCTGTTGCCCCGAGGCGGCGTGTGTCGAAGCCGCTGACCCGGTGCCCATGGCTGGACCCGCTTCCGGCGCGCTGCTGGTATCGGCTCCGGCACCTATATCTGTCCCTGTCCCTGTCCCTGTCTCTGTTCCTGTTCCTGTTCCTGTTCCTGTTCCTGAGCGCGCCGCAGCCGTTGGCTGAGCGCCGCCATCCGTTGCCGTCAGCCCGCCTTGGATGGAGGGTGCCGCCGCGGAGTCTTGCGACGCGCTTTGCAGTTTTTGCTGCAGGATCGCCAGGATGTTTTCCAGCATTTTTTCGATGTTCGCCTGCTGGTCGTCTCCGGCACCGCGGGCGTTAGCGCTTGTCAGGGCGGGGGTTGCCGCACCCGGGCGGTGGTACGCGATGATGCTCTGTTCCATGAATGCCTCTTGCAGTAAGTGATGGTGGGTCAGATCCGGAGCGTGTGGGCCGGATCTGCAGCAAGACTTCAATGGCCGCGCAACAGCCACCAGGTGGCTGTCCCGCTTTGCAAGGTAAGGGACACAGGGCATCGCGTGCAGTGTGCTAGCGAAATACGGTGTGCATGAGCGAAGTGGGACGGCTGCGCCGGGCGCCGCTCAGCGTTTGTCTGGCGCCCAGTCAGTGCTGGAATCCGGGCCCCACGGCAGGTGAGTGAGCGGCTCGGGCGTCATGGGGGGCCGGCCGGAAAGCGTGGGCAAGATCGTCCGCAAGCGGTTGCGCGCATGGACCAGGCGGGATTTCACCGTGGTGATGGGGCATTGCAGGGTCTCGGCGATTTCTTCTGTCGAATAGCCCAGCACATAAGCCAGTTGGATCACTTGACGATGCTCGTCGTTGAGCTGTTCGAGCGCCTTGTATAACCAGTCGCTGAGCTCTTCGGAATCGGGCCGTGCCAGGTCACAGGTTTCTTCCATGTCGGGCGTGAGTGGCTCGCAGGCATGGGCTTCGTCCTGACGCAGCGCGCCGAGCATGGCGCGATAGGCGATGCCGATGAGCCACGTCGACAGGCGCGACTCGCCGCGAAAATGCACCGCCTTGTTCCAGACCACCAGCAAAACATCGTTGATGACTTCGTCAATCAGGTGTTGCTTGCGTGTCAGGCGTGCCAGATATCGTGCCAGCCGAGGCTGGTAGAGCCGGTGCAACTGGCTGAGCGCGGCGCTTTCGCCTCGCGCTATGCGTTGCAGCAAAAGCGCTTCGGTATCGGTGGATAGAGGGGCCTCTTTAGCGCCTTCAGCACGCAAGGCGAGCGAAGCCTGCGAGGCGGGATAGAGCCGGATATCGGTGGCGGCACAAACGGGCGCCATGTAGCCAGTGCGGGTGTGCCAGGCGCTACGGCCGCGATGAATACAGATCCGTTGCGACACATTGGGCTGCCCGTGACACAGGAAAAACCCCGCATGATCTGAGGCGTACAAAAAGGGTGACGGAAGTGAAGCGGTTTTGCCAAAACCGATGCAGCACATCGGCATCACACGAAGCAGATTAATACAACGCATTTCTTTGCTAGCCATAATTCCAGTTGAACCGAAACGTATTGAATTGCCATGTAATCGCTGGATTGCCGCATGCCATGCACGGCTCACGAAAACCCTGCAGCGCAGGGTGGAACGCATTGTGTAATTAATGTGAACGCGCCGCGGATAAAGCCATGACGTAATTTCGGAGAAGGCTAACTGGAAGAAGAATTGAACGAAAATAAATTGTTGCGCGGACGGTAGCATACATGGAATTTTTCATGTGTAGCGAATTGTCGTTTTTCCAGAATTAGCTGGATAGAGAAATTGCGTGATGGCGCCTGGTTCCTTGAATAAAGAATTATTTCATTCAGCCTGCATTCAATGAACTATTCAATAGCTGGAGTGTGACAGTAGAAAATTCAGGCGCACCTGAATAAAACGTTATATCCAGTAAAAATTTCGTTTGTGATGCATCCGGATTCGCTTTTTATTGCACTAACGGGAGTTGGACTTAAAACAGCGGTTGAGTCATGGCACAAAAATGGTGCAAATCAGCAAGATAAAAGTGCATGACTGCCGCTTTGTCATTTTTCAATATCTATAAAAATCGTTATGGAGAATCGCGTGAGAGTGGGGATAGCGAGTGGTGATGCCGTATTGATACACGGCATCGGAGAATGTTTGGGTCACGATGGTGTCGCGGTGGATGCCTACAGCGATGATCGCAAGTTGCTGCACGCAATGCGTGGCGGGCGCTACGACATGGTGCTGATCGACGTGAAGAACGACACCGTTGCCGCGCAACCGTTGCTGTCGTGGCGCAATGCCAATCCGGACCTGTTTACGCCCGTGATTGTGCTGACGCGCCATCCAGACTGGTCTGACCTGCTGGCGCTGGCGCATGCGGGTGCACAGGACGTTGTGCATCGTGACGACGTCGAGCAGATCCGCTTTCGCGTGTATCTGATCTTGCAGCGCGAAGGGCGTCGTGGTTTGAGCGACTGTATTCAGCATGGGCCGTATACGTTGCACCGGGGCGTGGGGACGCTCTTCGTGCATGACGTCGAGGTCGCGTTGACGGCACGCGAGTTTTCGCTAGCCTGGCTGTTCTTCTCCAACCCCGGAAAATTGCTGAGCCGGGCGCAAATCGCCGCGAGTGTCTGGGATGCGGGCAAGGAGATTGCCGCGCGTTCGATCGAGCAGCACATTCATATGCTGCGCAAAAAGCTCGCGCTCTCGGCGTCAGCGCCGTGCAATATCCGCACGGTGTATGCGCTGGGCTACCGGCTCGATATGCTGGCGCCGGAGCCGCCGCACGTGGCGGGCGAGCGCCTGGCGCGGCGTCACGCTATGCCAGGCGCGCTGGCCGGCTATCCGGACTGTGCCGAAAACTAAACCTGGCGGCAGCACGCGTCGCGGGTTCAGCCATAGCCGGTAACGGTGGCGGTAGCGGTAGCGGTATTAGTCTCGCTGATGACCCTCATCAGGAAAATTTGGGTTGGCTATACGATGCGATTTGAATTGGCCTTACAGCTTTGCAATCTGGCGAATTAGAATTCCCACCAAAGACTCAGTACGACAAAAAAATTCGCAAGACCAGATGCAACAGGTTTATCTAGCTGCCTGAATATGACCGCTAGCGTGATTTGCAATGTGAGTTTTTGGCACATATCGCAAAGGTGTTGAGGCGGCAGCGACAGGCGGCAATCACGGGGGTGATGCAATGGGAACAATCTGCCTGATTGACGACCACGCCATGTTCAGGGAAGGGCTGGCGTTGACGTTACGAGCACGGATGCCACAGCTGCAGTTGCTGATGGCGGAGAGCGGGGCGCAAGCGCTGGTCCGGCTGAGCCGCATGCCGGACGTCGAGATGATCGTCGCCGATTATTACTTGCCCGATCTGGGCGGTGCGGATCTGATCAGGCGGCTTCGGGCGGCGGCGCGCAATGCCCCCCTGATTGTTCTTTCCTCGACGGATAGCCTGCGCGATGCGCATGAAGCGTTTGCTGCCGGAGCCAGTGCTTTCGTGCATAAATCCTGCGATTGCGATGAACTGTTCGGCGTCATGACGCGGGTCGCGCGCGGTGCGCGCGGCTTGCTGCTCATGCATGCGCCCACGCGCGCTGCGGCCGCGACGTCCGCCACGAGTGTGATTGGACGGCTGACCTCGCGTCAGTGCGACGTGCTGCGCCTGATTGGCGTGGGGCTGCGCAACCGCGAAATCGGCGAGCGTCTGGCGATGACCGAGAAAACCGTGAAGAACCATATCTCCTCGATCTTCGGCGTGCTGGGCGTACCGAACCGTACCCAGGCCGCGCTGCTCGCGGTGCAAAGTGGCTTGTGCGATAGCGCGGTTCAAGCCGAAGCACCAGCACCAGCACCAGCACCAGCACCAGCACCAGCACCAGCACCAGCACCAGCACCAGCACCAGCGGCTGTGGCTGTGGCTGTGGCGGTGCGGCGTGAACCTCGTCATGAACCACGCCGTGAGTTACGTCTCGCACTTGCCGCTGAAGCCATACCCTGCCTGTAATGCCACGCCCGATGCACTGCTCGCGCGCTTCAGGTCAACCCTGCGCGGGGGCTTTCAGCTCGGGCCTCGAACCGGTCCTGAACGGAACGTCTCTTGCGCCCGGGCTTTGTCACTTTTTCATCGGTGCAACTGCTGATGGCATTGCGCCAGCAGCGCGACTTTCTCGTCGATCTGTGAGGTCGGCACGCCACCGTAGCCAAGCACTAGCCCGTTCGGCTGGCCGGGCTCGATCTGGTAGTACTGCAGTTCGCGCAGCGAAAGCTTGACGGCGGCGCCTGCGGCAACCAGCGCCGGGACGTCGAGCGCCGGGTCGAAATGACATTGCAGATGCAACCCGGCGCGGCCGCCCGAAAGCACCGCGGCGCCTTCCAGATGCCGCGCGAACGAATCGAGCAGCGCCGCCCGCCGTTCGGCATACACGCCGCGCATCGTGCGCACGTGAGTGGAGAAATGCCCTGAGGTGATGAAGTCCGTCATCGCCGCGTGCGTGGTGATCTGCCCTGGGCGAAAGAGTTGCGCGAGGCTGGTGGCGAAAGCCTCGGCCAGCGCGGGCGGCACCACCACATATGACATCCGCAAGCCCGGATACAGCACCTTGCTGAAGGTGCCCATGTACAGCACCCGGCCATGGGTATCGAGGCCTTGCAGCGACGGCAAGGGCCGCTCGTCGTAGTGAAACTCGCTGTCGTAGTCGTCCTCGAGAATCCAGAAGTCACGTTCGTGCGCGAGGTGCAGGAGTTCGGTGCGCCGCTGCAATGACATCACCGCGCCCGACGGATATTGATGTGAAGGGGTGGTGACCAGTAGCTTCGGCGTGGCGGCGAGGGCGGCTTCATCGAGCACCACGCCTTCGCTATCGAGCTTGCAGGTCAGCAGGTTCAAACCGGCCGCGCGCATCACGGTGGGAATGCCCCAGTGGCAGGGATCCTCGGTGGCGGCCGTGTCGCCGTGATCGGTCAGCATGCGTGCGCATAAGTCGAGCGATTGATGCGTGCCCGCTGTGATGATGACCTGCTCAGGTTCGCACTGAACCCCGCGCGAGATGCGCAGATAGCTGGCCAGCGCCCGTCGCAGCGGCATATAGCCTCCGCCTGCGCCATAGCCGGTCAGCATGTTGAATTCCTTGCGCAGATAGCGGTTTTGCAGGCGCTGCCAGACATGAAACGGAAACTGCGAGATATCCGCGACACCGGGCACGAAGGCGCCTTCCAGTTGCACCAGCCCTTGCGTGCTGGAGACGATTTGCGCGCCACGCCGCGAAATGCCCGTGGCCGCAGGCGCCACGCGCTCACGCGGCCCACGCTGGGCGAAGGTATCGGCGACATAGGTGCCGCTGCCGACGCTCGCGCTCAAATAGCCTTCGCTAGTCAAACGTTCGTACACGCGCAGCACGGTGATGCGCGACACCTTGAGCTGGCTGGCCAGCGCCCGGGTGGAGGGCATGCGGTGCCCCACCTTGAGCAAGCCATCGAGGACGCAACGCTGAATGCACTGCGCAATCTGGTTTTGTAGCGATTCGCCGCTGTCAGGGGTGAGCTGCGGCAAGATCAGATCGCTGAGGAGAATCGCTTCCATGGGGTCTTCTGTGGGAGGTGGTCTCAATCAGACGTGGAAATTGGCCCTATCGTGCCGCGCCATTGTCGCTACGATGGCTGGGAAATCTTCCCCGGCAAGTTCCCGCAAGTTCCCGATTCGCTTGCCGGGGGGCAGATAAAAATATTTTCATCACGTTTATCACGTTCTTTACGTTCCTCACGTTCCTCACGTTCATCACGCATTGGGAGTGCTATGTCGGATCTTTATCCGCTGACCTTGCAGGCTTCGCTGCTCAATCCAGCGGGCCAGGTGTCGGCCAGCGCCGCACGCGATATTGCCGTATCGGTATTCGGTCTGGCAGGAGACGTCACACTGCTGACCGGCGAGCGTGACCAGAACTTTCATCTGAAGACTGCCGACGGCCACGAATACCTGCTGAAAATCACCCATCCCAGCGAGCCGCAAGACGTCGTCAACTTTCAGACCGAAGCGTTTCGTCATGTGGCGCGCGTCGATCCGGGGTTGCCGGTTTCGATGCTGTATCCGGGGCTCAATGGCAGCTACGAGCCTGTCGTGGAAATTGGTGTGGATGACCAGCGCGTGGTGCGACTCTTTTCGTATCTGCAAGGCGAACCTCTGCATCGTATTGTGGCTACCCCGCTTTTACGCCGCAATCTGGGCATGAGTCTGGCACAGCTTGACCTTGCGTTGCGCGGCTTTTTTCATCCGGCGGCCAATTATCCGTTGTTGTGGGACGTCAAGCGCATGCAGGCCTTGACACGGCTAGTCGAGCGGCTTGAGGGCGACGAGCGGCGCAGCATGGCGGAGGGCTTCGTGCGCAATTTCGAGTGCTACACCAACCCCGTGCTGCCTGCCTTGCGCGCTCAGGTGATCCATAACGATATGAATGGCCACAACGTGCTGGTGGATACCGCGAGGCAAGAAACGGTGTCCGGCATTCTCGATTTCGGCGATATCATCTACGCCCCGCTGATCCAGGACCTGGCCGTGGCGTGTTCGTACCACATCAGTATCGAAGGCAATCCGCTGCAGCATGTCGCTGACATGGTGCGGGGCTATCACGCGGTGCTGCCGCTCGAAGCGGCGGAGATCGACGTGCTGTTCGACCTGATCGCCGCGCGGCTGGTGATGACCGTGGCGATCACCGAATGGCGGGCCCAGCACATGCCGGAAAACAGCACATACATCTTGCGCAACAACGCGCTGGCCTGGCGTGGGCTGCACCGGCTTCTGACACTGTCGCGCGATGAAGCGCGCGATTATCTTCATACCTGTTGTGTTACGGAGGTTTGCGATGTCCGTCATTGAAGCGCGCGAGATCCGGGTGGCCGCGGCGGCGGCTGAAACGGCGGCCAGTTTACTGGCGCGCCGCGCGCATCTGCTCGGGCCGGCTTACCGTCTGTTTTATGAGCGCCCGTTGCATCCGGTGCGCGGCGAGGGCGTCTGGCTTTACGACGACGAAGGGCGGCGTTACCTCGATGCCTATAACAATGTGGCGGCGGTAGGCCATTGTCATCCGCGCGTGGTCGAGGCGATCGCGCGCCAGGCCGCGCAACTCAACACGCACACGCGTTATCTGCATACCGGCATTCTCGATTACGCGGAGCGTTTGCTGGCGCTGTTACCGGCGGCCGGTTATCAGCTGATGCTGACTTGCACGGGCAGCGAAGCCAACGATCTGGCGCTGCGTGCCGCGCGTGCCTTTACCGGCGGCACGGGGGTGATCGTGACCGAATGCGCGTATCACGGCGTGACGGCGGCGGTGGCGGAAGTCTCGCCATCGCTGGGCATGGCGCTGGGCCCGATGGTACGCACCGTGCCCGCGCCGGGCACGGGTGGCGCGCTCAGTTTCGCCGGGCACGTGCAAGCGGCGATCGACGACCTGCAAGCGCATGGCGTGCGTCCGGCGGCGCTATTGGTCGATACGGTTTTTTCCAGCGATGGCGTGCGCTCGCATCCGTGCGACGCGCTTGCGGGCGCGGCCGAAGCGATCCGTCGCGCCGGTGGCGTGCTGATCGCCGATGAGGTGCAAGCGGGCTTCTGGCGTCTGGGTGAGCGGATGTGGGGTTTCGAGCGCCATGGCGTGGTGCCCGACATCGTGACCATGGGCAAGCCGATGGGCAACGGTCATCCGGTGGCGGGCGTGGCATTGCGCGCGGAGATCATCGCGTCGTTTGGCGCGGCGGTGCGTTACTTCAATACCTTCGGGGGCAATCCGGTGTCGTGCGCGGCCGCCTCGGCCGTGCTGGATGTACTCGAGGAAGAAAAGCTCGGTGAGAACGCGCTTTACGTCGGCGAGCATCTGCACGCGGGCTTGCGCTGGCTGGCAGGGCGTCACCCGCTGATTGCCGAAGTACGGGGCACGGGGCTTTTCGCCGGGGTCGAGCTGAAGGCCCCCGAGGATGCGTCACAGCCCGTCGCGCAGCTTGCCGCGCGCGTGGTCAATGGCATGCGCGAGGCGGGCGTGCTGATTTCGGCCACCGGTGTGCAAGGAAATGTATTGAAAATTCGCCCGCCGCTACCGTTTTCAGGAGAACATGCTGACCTTTTGCTGGATGCGCTCGATGGCGCGCTGACGTTGGCGGTGAGCGCTCACGCGTAACAGCCGTGGCGTTCGTGGCGTGTGTGGCGTGTGTGGCGCTCGTGTCGCCGCGACATGCCGCGCGTGGCACGGGGTACAGGGCAAGCAGGCATAAAAACAGGAGCAGTAAAACAGGAGCAGTACCGAAGCAGTCCAATACTGAAGTACTGAAGGTGCGAGGAGAGACTCATGATGAAGAGCATCGTATGGCCGGTCACCGGTCTGATGATGATTGCAGGCGCGGCGCAAGCGCAAAGCCTGACTGTCGTTAACTTCGGCGGCGCGAATGGCGATGCGCAGCGCGCGGCATTTGTCCAACCCTTCGAGAAGGCGTCGGGCACCAAGGTTTCGGTGGTCGAATACGACGGCTCGCAGGCCAAGGTCAAGGCGATGGTCGAAGCCAAACACATCTCGTGGGATGTGGTCGATGTGGAATCGGGCGATCTGGGGCGCGGCTGTAGCGAAGGGCTGTACGAAAAGCTGGATTTCTCGAAGATTGGCAAACGCGCCGATTACATTCCAGGCTCGATCGACGAATGCGGCGTGGGGGCCTTTGTCTGGTCGACCGCGCTAGCCTACAACGCCGATGCGCTGAAAACCGCGCCGACAGGCTGGAAAGACTTCTGGGACGTGAAGAAGATTCCTGGCAAGCGCGGCCTGCGCAAGATGGCGCGCGGCAATCTTGAGTTTGCGCTGATGGCCGATGGCGTTGCGCCTAAAGACGTATACAGCGTGCTGGCCACGCCGGCGGGTGTTGATCGCGCCTTCAGGAAGCTGACCGAACTCAAGCCTTACATCCAGTGGTGGGAAGCCGGTGCGCAGGCGCCGCAGTTCCTCGTGGCGGGTGACGTGGTGATGACGTCGGCCTTCAATGGCCGGATCAACGCCGCGCGCAAGGATGGCAAGAACCTGCAGGTCGCCTGGAATGGCAGCATCTACGATCTCGACTACTGGGCCATCGTCAAGGGCACGCCGAACCTGGCCGCCGCCTACAAGTACATTGCCTATGCCACGTCACCGGGCGCCACGGCGGATTTCGCCAAACGCATCGGTTATGGTCCGGTCAACAATGGCGGCATTGCCAAACTCGACGCCAAGACCCTGGCGCTGTTGCCCAACTCGCCGCAAAACATCAAGAACGCCGTGCGCCAGGATGGTGAATTCTGGACCGACCACGGGGACGAACTGGAACAACGTTTTGCTGCATGGGCTTCTAAATAGGCCACGTTGTGATCCGGTTTTTTCCTGATCGGCCTGCACAGCCGTCCGTTTACAGTGAGCGGATCGCGGCTGTGCAGGTTTCTTCGTTACGTCGCAGTTTTCCGTTTGCGCTAACCGGCTCGGTGCTCTCCGCGTGCGGTGTGGCGGCGGTGATGCGCGACGTCGTGGCGTTGCCGCAAGTCATGGGCTGGCTGGTGTTGATGCTTTGCCTCGCGCTCGCACGTTGTCTGGCGATGCTGTATTACGACCGCACACGGCATGAGCCCAGTGCGTCATTGCGCTGGCTGCGACAGATGATGTTCGGCAATCTGCTGTCCGGTGCGCTCTGGGGGTTTCCGTTTGCGTACTGGACGTTTTTCGTTCCGCTCGAATACCAGCTGTTTTTTATCGTTGTGCTGTTTGGCCTCGGCACCGGGGCCATTTATTCGAATTACATGGTGTTGCCGGTGGTGTACGCGTTTGAAGTGCCTGCCTTCGCGCCGCCGTTCCTGGCCTTGGCCGTGCAGCCTTCCGCGCTCAACTTTTCGCTGGTGATCGCTGGCAGCGCTTATCTGGTGGCCACGCTGGCCTTTATTCACCGCATGAACAAAACGCATCTCGATGCCTTGCGGCTGGGCTTCGAGAATCTCGCGCTGCTCGATCAGGTGCGGCTGGAAAAAGACGCCGCCGAACGCAGCGACCTCGAAAAATCCCGTTTTCTCGCGGCCGCCAGCCATGATTTGCGTCAGCCGGTGCACGCGATGAGTCTTTTTTTAGGCTTGCTGGCGCTCGAAAAACTCTCCAGCCGCAGCCGCTATCTGGTCGAGAACATTACGCGCGCGACTTCGGCCATGGGGCATCTGTTCGATGCGCTCCTGAATATTTCGCGTCTCGATGCCGGTGTGATTAACCCACGGATCGAAGCGTTCGCGCTGGATGGACTGCTTGACCAGATCCGTTCCGAATACACGCCGCAGGCGCAGCAAAAGGGTTTGTCGCTGCATGTGCGGCCCAGCCATGCGGTGGTGCGTTCGGACCCGATGCTGCTCGATCGCATCTTGCGCAACCTGGTGAGCAACGCGATCGTGCATACCGTGCGCGGGCGGGTGCTGCTCGGCTGCCGCATCCGTGGCGAGCGGCTTGAGATTCAGGTCTGGGATACCGGCCCGGGCATTCCGGCACGCGAGCACGAGCGGATCTTCCTTGAGTTTCACCAGTTGCGAAACCCGGAGCGCGACCGGGGCAAAGGTTTGGGTTTGGGGCTGGCGATCGTGCGCCGTACCGCCGCGCTGCTCGGTCATACGTTGACACTGCGTTCCACTGAAGGGCGTGGCACGGTGTTCATGCTGAGCGTGGCGCGTGCGGCACCGGAGGCGTTGCAATGGCCCGCCGCCGCCGCGTTGCACGAGGCCAGCGCGGCTGAGCTGGCCGAAACGAAACGGCATGCGGGGCAACTGATTCTGGTGGTGGACGACGACGCGCAAAACCGCGAAGGCCTGAGTTTGCTGCTGGAAGGGTGGGGTTACCGGGTGGTGGCGGCCGCGAGCGGCAACAGCCTGCTCGACAAGGTGGCCCATATGCGTGACAAACCGGCGTTGATTGTCAGCGATTACCGGCTGCGCGATCACGAGACCGGCATCCAGGTGATTGACCGGGTGCGCGAGGAATACAACGACCCCGACATTCCGGTGCTGCTGGTCAGCGGCGACACCGATCCCTCGCGCCTCACGCAAGCTGCCGAGCGGGAAATTCCATTGCTGCACAAGCCTGTCGAAGTCGATGCGCTGCGTGGCTGGATCGACCGGTTGCTGGCGAGTAAGACTCCGCCCGCGCCGGTCTGACGAAATCTTTAAAGACGGCTGCCTCGATCCGGCCAACCGTTTTAAAACGCCAGCGTTTAAAACGGCTAGGCGTGACGTGGTGCATGCCAAACCGTTTTGTCATCGAGCCTCGCCTGGCATCAGGCCGATTTCTGGATGATGCCTTTAAGTGTGTCGCCAATTTCCTTGATCACCGTCGCCTGCAGCGATACCAGCATCGACCACGTTTGCATTTTTTGTTGCAGCAGCAGCAGGCTTTCTTGCGTCGGCGTTTTGCCGAGCGCATTGATCGAAGTCTGCAAATCGGTTTCGCTGTTCTCGACGGAGTTGCCCACGACCGTGGCGAAGTTGTCGATACTCAGTGAATTAGGCGAGTTGTAGGTTGTCATCGCGTGGATCTCCGTGAATGCGGGGCCGGCTGGGCATCAATCAATGTGTTATGCGGCTCAGGGTGGAAATGACGGTGCTGGATGCGCTCAGCGCCTGCTTGACGGCCATTAGCTCCCGGAAGCGCTCGGGAGTCGATTTCTGGCGCAACTCGTGGTCGATACGCTCGGCGATCGTCTTGAGCTGCGCGAGCAGGGCCTGGGCTCGCTGCTCGCCCTGGGGGCCTTGCAGTTCGGCCTCGAGGTCGGTCATGGGAGCGGGCTGCTGGGGAGTAAGCGGTAGCCTGGTTGTCATCGTTGCACCATCAGAAGACGTGGAGAATCAAAGAGAATGCGATCGGCCTCGATTGCCTTGAGATGCCAGCCGCGGTAAGTGCCGCCAGGGGAAATGATCGTGCCGTCGGCAATCATCAGATAGGGGTTGAGGCCGCCTACCACCGAGCGGATCGTGAAGGGCAGCGAATTGTCGGAGGCTTCCGTGGTGCCACTGCCTGGATCGCCAGCATGTGCGATGTGCGCGGTGAACGGAATACGGCTGCGATAACGCTCATCGAGCACATGCAGCGCGCCATCGAGCGCATTTTCCTGCTCCGCGTTGAAATCGCCGCTCACCATGATCCGCTGGCCATCCCATTGCACTTCGGCCTGCTTGAGCCCCGCCGCGGCGAGGTCGGCGCGCGTGCGCCGCACCACGTCCGTGGGAAAGTCGATCTGTCCGGCGTTGATGGTGTAGTCAGGCAAGGCGTGACGCAAGCGGCCCAGCACCATGTCGACTTGCTGCGGCGTCATGGCCGCGCCGCTCAGCGTGACGTGGCGCTTGTTGTCGAGATCGACGTTGAGCGTGGGCGCGTAGTCGTCAAGCGTGCTGCGCACGATGTCGCGCACGTCCTCGCCCGTGAGCACATTGAGTGCCGGACGCGGCACGACCCGCGAGAGTTGCGCGGCGAGCGCGTCATAGCTGGCGCGATCGGGCAGCGAGCCCGACACCAGTTCGACCCCGTCGGCACGGCGCGTTGCTCGCAGGCCGGACCAGCGCGGCAAGGCCAGAATGGCGACAAGTTGCGGATTGAGCGGCACGGCACTGGCCGACGCGGCGCGTGGCGCATGCGCCTGAACCTGGGCGGTGGCGGGGGCCAGGGTTTTGCCCGTGGCCTTGGCCGTTGCCGTTGTCGTTGCCGTGTGGTTGCTGCTGCCATTGAGGTGAAACAGATGCCCGGGCCCTAGCGCGCGTGGCAGCAAGGCGCAGACGCCGAGCGCGACGAGGGCTAGCACCGAGGTGCGGCGATGACGCGCGAGTTTCGCCGCTGGCGGGCGCTGAGCGTCTTCATCATCGTCATCGTCACCGGGCGCATCGTGATGAGTGTCGCTCGCACGCCACGTTGTATGGCCTGGCGTATGACGCTGGTCTTCATCCTCATCGTCGTCATCGTCGTCATCGTCGTGGCGCTCGCGGCCGGCCTCTTCGCTGCCGTGATCCGTGCCATCCGCGCCATCCGCGCCGTCATCGTTGCCGCGTTTGTGCGCGGCTTCATGCTCACGCTGTCCGGTGGCAAGCCACGTAGCTGGATCGGGCATCGGGCTGTTCTCGGGCAGCACGCTTAGCCACACGTCGCCGACCTGAAACGCCTGCGGCATGGGATGCCATTCATCGGTTTCGAGCGCCTCGCCCTGCTCATTGCGGCCGGGGGCGAGCAAGAGCAATTGCCAGACGCCGTCTTCGTGACGGATCTGCACATGGTTCGGGGCGATGCCCTCGTCAGCTAGCGCGATATCGTTGTCATCATCCTGGCCGAGCGATAACAGTTCGTTTTCGGCCAGCGGCAAAGGCACGCGGGTTCCGCCATGAACGCCAGAGACAATATAGAGTTCATCTGACGGGCGATATGAGGTATCGTCGCTACTCATAATGCATACGGGGATGTCAGGAGGAACTCATGGCACAAGGCAAGACACTCAGCACGACGATCGATCAACGTGGAGACGCCCTGATTGTGGCGTTGACAGGCAGGCTGGACAGCAGTGTGTCCGAAAGCTTTGGCAAGACGCTGAGCGAGGCGATCCACCCAGACATCAGGCAGCTCATCATCGATTTCTCGGCGCTGACCTACATCAGTTCGGCGGGCCTGCGCTCCATCCTGATCGCGGGCAAGCAGTTGCACGCGATGCATGGCCGGATGGTGCTGGTCGGCTTGCATGGGCTGGTGCAGCAGGTGTTCGAAACCTGCGGTTTCCTGATCCTGTTCGAAACCGCCGCATCGGTCGAGGCGGCGCTGGTGGCGCAATAAGTGTTGTCGCAGCGGGGCAGGTAGCAGGTTGCCTCGCCGCTTTGCGTTGGCGCAAACATCGCGCTGTGTTGTTGTAGTCACTTGCATGTATTTCCTGCTGGACGATGTCCAGCCCCCCATCCGTTACGTTAAAGGCCGATACGGCCCAGCGGCTGGATGTTTATTTCAGTGGCGAGCTCCTGGTACGACAGCACCGCGAGTTCATACAAATCTGCTTCGATCATCTTGCGCAAATAGCGGCGGATATCCATCGAGGTCAGCAGCACGGGCCGCAGCGACGATTGAGTCACATCGCCCACCATTTCGATAATGTTTTGCAGCAACTGCTTCGACACATCCGGGTCGAGTGCCAGATAGCTGCCCGCCGAGGTTTGCCGCACGGCGTCGCGCACGGTTTCCTCGACATCGGGCGTCAGCATGTAGGCGCTCAACACGTTCTGGTTGCTGCTATGGCGGTAGCTGATCTGGCGTTTGAGCGCGGAGCGCACGTACTCCGTCAGCAGCACCGAATCCTTTTCCTTTTGCCCCCATTCGATCAGCGCTTCGAGAATGGTGCGCAAATTGCGGATCGACACGCCTTCCGAGACCAGCCGCTGCAAAATTTCAGCGATTTTCTGCGCCGGTAAAATCCGCGTGGCTTCCTTGATGAGTTCGCCAAAGCGCGTTTCGAGCCCGGACAGCAGCGATTTGGTTTCCTGAATCCCGATGAAATCAGCGCTATAGCGCTTGAGCACCGCGGCCAGGTGATACGAAAAAATCTTGGTGGGCGTGAAAAAGCCGATTCCCGCATCGCCGAGCAGACGCTCCAGCTTGCCCGAAACCCACACTGTTGGGATGCCAGGCAAGAACGTGCGCTCGGTTTCGTGCGCCACGCCTAAGGCATCGAGATTGCGCGTGCTTTCGCGGACCAGCAGGCTGTCCGGGCGCACGTGGCCCGAGGCGACGGGAACTTCGTTGAGCAGGATGGCGTAGCGGCCCGGCTCCAGCTCCGGGTTAAAGCGCAACTGAATGCCGGGGAAGGGCACGCCGAGATCGTTATAGAGCGCCTGACGCACGGCGATCAGTTCGTCATTCAAGGCTTGCACGCCGAACGACGATTTGAGCCCGGCATGCACGTCGAGCATCACCGGCACGGCGGTGGCGTATTCCATCGGCGCCTTGTGCGAGGCGGAGTCGCCGCTGGCCGCAGGGGTGCCGCCACTCTCGCCAAAGGTCGAGCCCGCGCGGCTGCTGATCTGCTCAGGCGTGGCTTGCGACAGCGCATAACCCACGGCCGCCAGCAGCACGCTCAGGATCACGAAGATCATGCTCGGCATGCCGGGAATCACCGCCATCGTCAGCATGGCCGCCGCGGCGATCAGCAGCGCGCGGGGACGCGCGAGGACCTGCGCCGAAATATCCTGGCCGACGTTGCTGCCCTTTTGCGTATCGGTCGAGACGCGGGTGACGATCATCCCGGCGCTGATGGCGATAAAGAGCGCGGGAATTTGCGCGATCAGGCCGTCGCCGATGGTGAGCACCGAGTACGTGCTCATGGCCTCGCTCGCGGACAGGCCGTTTTGCATCGTGCCGATGATGAGCCCGCCGATCAGGTTGACCGCGACGATGATGAGCCCGGCAATGGCATCGCCCTTGACGAACTTCATCGCGCCGTCCATCGCGCCGTAAAGCTGGCTTTCCTTTTCTACCAGCGAGCGGCGGCGGCGGGCTTCTTCCATGTCGATCGAGCCTGCGCGCAAGTCGCCGTCAATCGACATCTGCTTGCCCGGCATCGCATCCAGTGAAAAGCGCGCGGCCACTTCAGCTACCCGCTCCGCGCCCTTGGTGATCACCACGAACTGCACGATCGTGAGAATCAGGAACACCACTAGCCCGACCACCAGATTGCCGCCCACCACGAAGTTACCGAAGGTGTAGACAATGTGCCCCGCGTCCGCTTGCAACAGGATCAGCCGTGTGGTGGCGATGCTGATGCCGAGACGAAACAGCGTGGTGACCAGCAGCACCGATGGAAACGAGGCGAAATGCAGCGGCGAGGGCAGATACAGCGCGACCAGCAGCAAGGTCACGGCCACGCTCATGTTGAAGGCGATCAGCACGTCCACGACGAAGGTCGGCAACGGCAAGATCATGATGAAAATGATGCCGAGCACGCCCGCTGCCAGCATCAGGTCGCCTCGGCTAACGGAGGCGAGAATCAGGCGCTGGAGCTGGGTGCGAAGGGTATTCATCGGGCGGTTCATGGTGTGAGTTCGTCGCTGGCTGCGGCGTTTTCGGCGGTGACGCCATCGGCGGACGTTGCCGCATCCAGTGCGGCCTGTTGCATGCGGGCTTGCAAAAAGCGCTGCATCGCTTCGGCGGCGGCCTCCGGCTGGTCCAGCTCGGAAAGAATTTCGGAGCGCAGCAGCAGCAGGATCGGCATCAGTTGCGCGTCTTCTTCGCTGATCTGGTTGATGATGGCTTCGGCTTCTTCGGGGGCGTTAGTGTCGATGCGCATCAGCGCGCGTAATGCCGCGGTCGTGGCACTGCTATCGCCGCACAGGTGTAGCGTGTCGAACAGCACGCGCGCTTCCTGTGAGCGTCCGTGACGCCAGTACATGTAACCCAGGGTTGCCAGCAGGTCATGGGTATCCGCATCGGCATTAGCGGCGCTTGCGACGTGGCTGCCCTTTACGTGGGAGAGATCGGTCAACGGTGTTATCCCTGAAGCAGTGAGTTCATGTACATGTGAAGCAGGTTCTTCGAGGCGTTGAAGTCTTGCAGGATCGCTTCCGCCTCATCGAGCAGGGCCGTATGTTCGGGATACACGTGACGCAAGCGGCGCAGATGCAGGCGCAGGCGTTGCAGGTTCATGTCGAGGGCGTGGCGCGTGGTCACCATCAGCAGCCGCCGCTCGGGTTGCAAGTCGCGCCCCACCTGATCGCGCAGGCTGGGCATCTGGAACAGCCAGTCGAGCCGCGAGCCGTTAGGAGTTTCGTCGGCGATCAGCAGCGAGGCATCGGGCAGCTCCAGCTCTTGCTCGATGCCATCCACGATCTCCTCGATGCCGTAGATGAACTGCGATTTGGCCGACGGTGCGCTAGGCACCGTGTGCGGAATATGAACCGTGATTTTTCGCTGGATTGGCATCGCACGCCCTACAGGTTGGCAAGCCGGGCCAGCAGTGCCTGGCTGGAATCGTGCAGGATGGTTTCGTCGAAATCGCGGATCGCGTGGCGCATGGCCACGACCAGCAGCGGGCCGGTATCGCCGGGTACGATCCCCGTGGCGGTGGTCGGCAGCAACGCGGTTTCGTTGAGCCAGTTTTCGCCGAGCAGCGTTTCGAGGTGTTCACTGGAGGATTCCATCAGCGGCGCGCTGGCGTACACCAGCACATCGCTGCCGATGCGCTCGACCGTGAGATGGCGCTCATCATCCAGCACCAGCTGGGCGACATGATCGGGTGAACAAGGCCAGCCGGACAGGCCCAGCCGCTTGCCGTACTGGTCGATGATCTCTTCTAGCATGTCGGGCTCATGTGCCATGGGGTTTGCGGCCAGCTGCGGGCGCCGCGGCGCCCAGAACCGTGCGTGAGTGACCCGTGACCGGCGGCTTGATCAGAACGGGCTCTGGCGCACCTTCCTCGACCGAATCGGCCAGGTCGGCGGCGCGCGTGGAAGCGGTCAGGATGGCGAGGATATTGGAGCTGCGCTGCTTGTCCGTGAAGGCGCTGGGCGGAATACTTTTCACCAGTGTCACAAGAGCGCTGAGAAACGCCGAGCGCCGCTCCAGATCGGTGATGCCGAGCCGCGTCGCCAGGTCCTCGAAGTGGACGGCGGTGACCTGGGCGCTGCTGACGTGGCGCAGTAATTCCTCGAGCATCAGTTCGAGGCGCGGGTCGTCATCGTCGCTGTTGTATTCCATCTAGCCGATTTCCTTGCTAACGGGTCGAGGCAGACAACGAGGTGGGGGGAAACTTCTTGAGCAGCGGAATGGCGCTCTCGCGTAGCGTGACGACGTTTTGCACGATGCGGTGGTCCCGCACCAGATTGAACAGTTCGATATCCATGCGCGAATCGGACATGCCGGACTTTCTGCTGATGGCACGATGCAGCCCCTTGCCGACCATATCCAGTGCCGTGGAGAGGGATTTGCCCGGGAACAGCGCGACGATGGCTTTCAGCGTGCTATACAGGTCAGGTTTGTCCAGCACATAGCTGCTCACGGCATCGATCAGGCCCGCAGCCTGGTGATGACTGACCCGTGTTTTCGCTTCCTCGTGGACGTCCTTGATTCCCAGATAGGTCGCCGTATCAATCTCGATGAGATTGCCGTGGTTGGCTTCCTGCTGCGCAATGGCTTTCTGCAGTACGGCGTTGGGCTGCGCCGAATCCTTGGCCAGCCACAGCGCGTAATACAGCGCGACCGGATCGCCAAAGCGCTGCTCTCCCTGCTCAAGCAAGTCGCTGGCAGCCTGGTCCAGTCTGGCTGTTGTGCCGGCACTGGCGCGGCACAGGTCAGCGAACCAGTCGAGGTCGGCTTGTGTGCTGGAGGTTTCATCTTCGTCATGGCGCTCGGGTTGAGCTGTGTCGCGCGCGTTGCCACGCCGCTTCGCGCCGCCGCGCAGGATGCTGATGATGCCGCCCATGTCTGTGCTGGTCATGGGCGGCTCGCTGCTACTCGAGCCAAGCGAGATGCTGACGTTGTTGGTCTTGCTGGTTTTGCTGGTTTTCGACAGTGGTCTGGGCAAATGCGACACAGGCATTTCAACAAGTTTGAGCGTGAGCTCCTCGTCTTGCGAGACGGCTTTGCTGTTTTGCAACTGAGTCGGCTGCTTGAGGGCGTATTTGCCGGAAATGTTGCCAATGGCTGTCATGGAATCTGTCATCCACAAAAAAGGTGGACGCTCCGTGCGAAAGAGTGAAAAACGGTAGCCCGGGTGAATCGTGGATCCGGACGCAAAACAAGCCGTAGACGCACCTTGAGTAACAGTGCCCGGAAGTTAGTTCCATTTTTTTGTCCGCCCTTGCTGGGCGAGCCTTAAGCGAGCGTTGGCGCATGTTTCGCGGCGGCTGGGAGGGGTTGGCCGCACGTGGAGGGGGGCCGATGCCGATGCCGGTACCGGTACCGGTACCGGTGACACACGGCCGGGCCCAGGGGATATGTCCGGCGCTTGTCCGGCGCTTTCAGGCCGTTGGCCTTGCTTCGGGCCCGCGATACGTGAGGCTGATGCAGGCGATATCGTCGGAGGGGGCCTGGCCTTGTTCGAACGCCCGCACCGCGGCGATCACCTGGGCGGGCAGGGCGCGGCTCCCCGTGGCGAGCGCCGCGTCCAGCGTGTCGATGAGGCGTGTTTCGCCAAACAGTGTCTGGCTTACGTCGCTCGCTTCGGTGACGCCGTCGGTATACATAAACAGTGTGTCGCCGGGCGCGAGTACGACCTCGGCGGCCAGAAAGCGCCGCTGCATGATGATGCCGAGCGCTGGGTTGGGTTGCAGCGGCAGGGGCTCGGGCAGATGGCCTGGGCGGCACAGGAGCGGCGGCGGATGGCCGCAGTTGACGTAGGTCAGGGTGCCACTGCGCAAATCCAGCACGCCATGGAACAGCGTGACGAACATGGTCTGCGAGTTGTCACTGGCCAGCAGCGTGTTGAGCCATTCGATCTGTTCGGCGGGCTCCATTTGCAGGCCGCTGCCATGACGCAGCAGGGTGCGCACCAAGGTCATGAAAAGCGCGGCGGGCACGCCTTTGCCTGACACATCTCCCAGATCAATCGCCAGATGATGCTCGTCGAGCAGCGTATAGGCATAGAAATCGCCGCCGATCTCCCGTGCGGGCACCATGCTGGCTTCGATGTTGACGGCTTGGGTTGCCGGTTGCGAGCGCGGCAGGATGGCCTGTTGCAGATCGTGCGCAATGGCCAGTTCGCGCTGCAAGCTGGCGAGCGCGGCGCGGGTTTCGACAGAACGCTCGACTTCTTCGAGCAACGCCAGCAGGCGTTTTTGCTGTCCGGCGATGAGGTGCGTGAGGCGGCTGAGCGTGCCCGAGAGCGCGAGTAGCTGGTTGCCAGCGGGAATGCTGCCAACGTGCTGCAGCTCTTGCAGGATCGCATCGCGTTCGCCCGCGCCGAGGCGCTCGGAGAGCACTTCAAGCTGTTCGCGGATCACGGCTTCCTGACGCTGCCAGGCAAAACGTTGCTCGTCCTGCACGAGTTCGAACTGGATCAGCGAGGTGCGGATCGCGCCGGTGTGACGCGCCAGTTGGCCCAGCACGCCAGGCAACTCCTCGTCTTCGGGGTCGAGGCGCGGCCCGGTATCGAGCCGCGCCAGGCGTTGCGTGGCGTCGACGATGCGTTCCGCCGCGCCCGACAGCCGGTTCAGCAACACTCCGACGCACAGGATCCCCGCGAAGATGGCCAGACCAATCGCACCGAGCGAAATCAGGAAATGATGCTCGGCGGGCGTGAGCCCGGCGGGCAGCGCCCGCGCGGCGATCAGCGCGCCCGCCAGATGGCCGGTGGGGCTGGTGATCGGCACGGAGATCACTTCGTAGCGCTGGCCTTCAAGCGTATCGAGCGCGACACTGCCCGCGCCTTGCGGCACGCGTTGCGGCGGCAGTGTCAGCGTGCGGTTGCCACTGCGCATGACCTCGGTGCCACGCAGGTTGACGAGAAAAACTTCGGAGCCCGTGGTGGTGGCGATTTGCGCCAGCGTGTCTTCCATGTCGAGACCGAACACGGCATAGCCCGACACCGGGCTGCTGCCCAGCGCGATGGCATAAACCCACATGTAACGCTGGTTTTGCCAGGGCACGACGCCGCCGATACTGCGCTCGGGATGCAGTTTGAGCGCGGTGTGCAGCATGCTGCTCAGGAGCGGCTGGGTCTCGGTGCCATGGTGGTTGGCATAGAGCAGGGTGCCGTCATGATCGTAGAGTTCAAGCCAGGCCTGCGAGCTCAAGCCGCGCGTCGCCGCATGTGCGGCACGCTCGAGTATTTGCACCTGGCCGTTGGCGAGGGCCTCGGGCAGTCCTGGATAAGCGTCGAGCCGCCCGGCTTGCAAATCGAGTTGCGCGAGGCTGTTGTGCTGCGCGGTCTGCCAGATCCAGTTGATCGACTGCACCGCGACTTGCTGCGAGGCGCCGGTGTAAATCTGCTGGCTTTTAGTCAGAAACCAGCCGCAGATGCAGCCGATCGCCGCCAGCAAGGCGATGGTGGAGATGAAAAAACGGTTACGCGAGAGCATGCGGGCGTCCAGCCAGACGGGTATGGAGCCAGCCGGCGCACAGCAGCAGCACGCCCGCGCTGAGTGCGATCAGCTCGAACAGGTCACGCTTGATCATGAGGGCGGCCGGTGGCGTGCCCAGATGCAGCAGCGCAGGCCAGAGCAGCGCTGCGCTGGTGCACAGCCAGTCGAGACACAGCAGTAGCAGGAAGGGCGTGCCGGGGCGGCGGTACAGGCAACTGCGGCCGCGCATGCCTAGCCACAACGCGAGCGCGGTCAAGGGCGGTATCGGATGCTGTGTAGTGGACCACAGCAGCGTCAGCAACGCGAGCGCGAGGACGTGATAAAGCGAGAGCCGACGGGTCTGATATAGCCCCAGCCAGGTGCAAAAAAACAGCACGGCGATGGCGGCGTCACGCACCGCGATGCGATCCGCGCTGCTGAACTGGTAGTACACCGTTTGCAGGATCAAACCAGTGCCGAGCCCCACTAGCAGCACGCTCAGCAGTTCAGTGCGGCGCACGCGGCGCATCGGTAGCGGCACATAGGCCGCCACCGGCAATGCCGCATGCAGCATGAGTACGAGCGCGATGGCGAGTAGCAGCCAGAGCAGCACCACCCTGTCGTTGGCATGCAGCAGCGTCGCGGCGAACACGCCAAACACCGGGCCAATCACGAGCGCTCCCAGCGCCACGCCACGGCAGACCGAAAGCCGTTCGTGCCGCTGGCTCAGCGGATTGCGCTGATCGAGCGCCAGCGCGACCCGCGCGCCGAGCGTGGCGGCCATGCCCAGCAAGATCTGGGGCAAGGGCGGTGGCGAAGCGGCGGTGATCCCGAGCAAGGTCAGCAGCAGCGCAGCCAGCAGCAATGCATAGAGGGTGCCAAGACGAAACCGCCCCAACGCGCCGAGCACCACGCCGAACCCCAGCGCGCCGAGTGCAAGGGGCGTCGGTTGCAGCAAGGCGAAGGCCGTGCCCGACCAGAGCGCGGCATGCAGCACCGCCGAAAAACGGTGATAGCAGGCGACACTCGCGCTGACGCGAGCGATGCGCTGCGGCGTGTCGAAGGTGTCGTCAGCGCGCACGAGATCGGGCAGCGCCCGCAGCATCTGCTGCCGCTCGGAGGAGGTTTCGGTGCGCGCCTGCGATTGCGCCAGGCGCACGACGCGTTCGTAACGGTCGATCAGCGTGAGCATCATGCCGGTCAGCATTTGCGGCCGCAGATCGGCATCGTTGCGGCGCGTGCTTTTCCAGAGCCGGTTGAATTGCCCGTGACAGGCGCTCACGATCAGACGCCGCATGGTGCGCTCGCGCTGCCATGGCCCGCGCTCCAGCGAAAAATACAGCGCTTCGACCATCAGCAGCGAGGTTGCGCTGAGCAGGCACAGTGCGATCAACGTGATTTGCAGCCAGTCGTTGAGACGCAGGCGGTCGGAAACGCGCACGCTGATCCAGAACGGCTCATGCCCCGTGTTAGCAAGCGGCAGCGTGAAAACGACACTGCTGTCAGGCACCGCCTGCGCGCTGTTGCGCAGGCTGCGCATCAGCGGCTGGTTGCCTGTGCGGTCGTGCAATACGAGTTCGTCGATATCGGGGAAGCGTTCCATGCGCCGGTGGAAGATCGCGTTGACCTGAGCCAGCCCGGCCGGGGTATCGAGTGCGGTGAAACCCATGTTGTCGAACTGGCGCGCAAGGCGCGCCGCGTAGGTCCCCGCATGCATGCTCGCGGCTTCGTGGCGGATATGGTGCATTTTCCACAAGGCCTGCATGCTGCACCAGACAATCAGCACGAACGAAACACCCCATGTGAGCCAGAGCAGATGCTTGAACGTGGGGCGATCAGGCTTGTTCATCGCGGCTGCCCCGGTTTGAGAGAAAGCGCTCGGCTGCTGCGATGCGCGCTTCGCTGGCGCGCAGCCGGGCCAGGGCTTCATCGAGGGGCGTGGAGCGGACCTCGGCTGACGCTGTGCCGGCCGCTTCAGCAGGTTCGGCAGAGGCGGCCGCGTGGGGGATGAGCGCCGCCGCGCTACGCTCCTGGGCGCGGGCGATGCGTGTGGTCTGACTGAGCACGAAACGGTTGACGGGGCGGTACGTCACGGCAAACAGGAAGCATGCCAGCAGGGTACAGGTGAGGCTGGTCAGCGCACCCTTCAGGCTGACCAGGGGCATGTCGAACGGCGGGGCGGCGGGGGTGCGGTAGGTGATGCTGATATAGCCTGCCAGCATCGCGCGATGATCGAGTAGGGGCACGCCATAGGTGGTGTAG
The DNA here is from genome assembly GCF_009455685.1 of Paraburkholderia hayleyella. Classification (NCBI taxonomy): domain Bacteria; kingdom Pseudomonadati; phylum Pseudomonadota; class Betaproteobacteria; order Burkholderiales; family Burkholderiaceae; genus Paraburkholderia; species Paraburkholderia hayleyella. Next base: position 1,474,546 of record NZ_QPES01000001.1, read on the forward strand.
CCGTCCTTGCGCGCCAGCCAGCGCGGTGTGATGTGCACGCGCCAGTGCTGAAACACCGCTTGCCAGTTCGCCGGCACCAGCGAGCCGATGGTGCTGGCATCGGTGCTGAACACGGTGCGGCCTAGTGGCGTGAAGACATCGACCGAAGTCAGCATCGGATGCCGCACGAGGTTGGCCTGGATTAACGCATCGCCGTTTGGCAGCGCTTCGAGCGGCATGCCTCGCGCGAGCGCGGTTTCGAACTGGTCGCGCAACTCCCAGACAGGCGCGCCGGTTTGCTCGATGGCTTGTTCACGGCGCATGCTGCGCTCGATCGCGGCGTAGGCGATGCTCGTCAAAACGATGCACGCGAGCAATGTCGCGCACCATGGCCAAATGGCCTCGACTAGCAGTGCGGGACCCCGGCGGCGTGTTGCGGCACGCATGAAACTTAAAAGGAAACTGGCAGATTGACGCGTTGCTTCATAAACTGGCGTTAGTTGGCGCCAGCGCTGACTGATTTGCGTAACTAGCCGACACAACACCAGGTGCATCCTCTCCATGAGCTTTCCTGAATTTCAATGCTGCATTTGTGCCGAACCGCATGCCGTGAGCCAGTGCATGGACGCTTTCAACCAATGGATGGAGGGCGCTGGCGTGCCCGATACCGTGGCGCTCGCGCTGGGGCTCGCCGTCGACGAGCTGCTGGCCAACATTTTGTCGCATGCGTATGGCCGCGATGGTGAGCGGCAGTTCAGGGTGAGTGCATGGCGCGATGATTGCGCAGTCGAGCTGGTGCTGGACGATGACGGCCCGTACTTCGATCCGACGCAAGCGCCACAGCCCAACCTGTGCGTGCCGCTGGAACAGCGTCATGCGGGAGGTCTTGGGTTGTGGCTGGTGCGTCATACGGTCGATCACGTGAGCTACCGCAGGTTCGACAATCGCAACGAGCTAACGCTGCGCAAAGCGTGGTAAGCGCAGATCAGATCCGGTTGTTGAGCATGGCGAAGTTGTCACGCATTAACTGCTTCGCTTTTTCATCGCGGGGGGCTTCGGCGGCGGGGGTATCGCCCGTGCCGCTGAGTTCCTTGACCCAGTATTCGGCGGCCGCGACAAAACGCTCCAGGGTTGCCTGAACCGTTTCGGCTTTCATATCGTCGCTTTCGATGCGATGACACAGAATGATTTCGCCGCCCAGCTTGTCGAGCGCGAGGCTGGCCCCGCCGGTCTTGCTGCCGAAGGTATTGGCGGTCAGCAGTTTCTCGCACAGGTCGAGCGTCAGGGTTTCGGGAATCGTGCCGATCGTGCTGTAGAGGTGCAGGCAATTGACCTCGTTATCGGCTTCGAGATTCAGGTCGGGCGAGCCTTCAATCCGCACCCGCGCGAGGCCGCGCGCATCCAGCTTGAGTTGCGGCAAGCCAATGACCGCGCCGATTTGTTCGATTAACTTTAAAACGTCCATGATGTGTAAGCCTTGAGCAGTAGCAGGGTTGAAGGGCCGTTACCTCGTCTGAGTAACAGGACGGGGCAATCAGTTCCATTGCTGCGTGAGGCTTTCCGGCTGGGACGCTGATCCGCTGGTCCGCTGGTCCGTTATCTCAGGCCTGGCTGGTTAATGGTTGCGGGATAAGGGCTGTATGGAGGTTTTTCAGGCGGGAAATGCCCGCGGCCGTGAAGTGCCGTTTTTCCAGTATGCCGATCAGGTGCCCGATTTCATTGGCTAGCGCCGTTTGTGTCTGACCGCGTGGCTGCTGCAAATACCATGTTCTCAGTGCCTGAATCAGGTGCGGTATCGGTAGGGTGCGCAGGGTGCTTGCGGGGATGGGCTCGCTGCCATAGCCTGGCGTGACAGGTGCTAAGCGATCGTTCAGGGCAAGCAGTTTCTCGCAAATGGATGGGGCGTCGGCATGGCCGTCGAGCAAAGTGATGAGCGTCGAGAACGTCTGCCAGTCGTTGTGCGTGGCAAAACCGTCACGCTGCGGGTCAAACAAGGGAAGCTCGCTCACCGGTGAGAAAAGTGCAGTGATCTTGCCGATCAGGTCAAGCGACTGCTTTTCGACGACGGCTTCCGTCTCAAGCGGGATGGCCGCGGTTTTGAGCGTGATCGCCGGGTCGAATGACAGTACCCCGTTCAGGTCCACGATGTACCGATAATCCAGCTCCAGAAAACTCAGCTCGGGTTCGAGCAGAACACCGTCGCCGTTGGACCAGATATCGGTGAACTTCATGGTGTGCTCGACGCAGTATCCGGTTTGCGCCTCGTGGGCCAGATTAAAGGCACGGGTCTGAAGGCTTTCTTTGGCGACCCCGGCAAAGGCCTGTTTGCCCCATTGAGCCCACGGATGAGCGCCGATGTCATTCAGCAAGTCCACGATGTGTATGCCACCCGTATGCGATACGCAAGTGGCCAGCTGTAACGCGATGCCCGCATCGTGATCCGCGAATTTTAAAAATGCCCGTTCCAGTTGCTCGGAAATGGATTCCTGCTCCTGGCGGGGGCAATACGTGTGGAGCGGTTGGTTGGCAAAGCAAAGCGGGCCCGTGAAGTCCGTGAGGCTGGCACCATCCGAATTGCGTGCATGGTCTTGCAGGATGAATTGAATGGCGCCGTTGAGCGCCTTTAGTTTTTCTGGCCGTTTTTCGTTTGCGTTTTCATTTTTGCTGGCGTGCTGGCCCAGCGTCGGCACGGCAGACGGCCAGTTTTCCCTGATCTTGCTGTTAATCCTTGCGACCGATGAATCAGGGGCACGGGTCAGAACCAGGCTGCGCATGGGCCGTGTCTTGAGGTTCTGGCGCAGATCCCGGGCTTCGCAACTGATTGCATGATCCACCGCATTCGTGAACGAATCGGGAAGACCCGACACTTCAGCCTCAGTCACCCCTGCTTTGGAGGCGAGCCGTTGGATTGCAGAGTCGTTGTATTGCTGCAATGCCCAGTCGATGTAGTCGGTTTTTTTCTGTAGCTGTGGATCGTTGTCTTGCAGCAAACGCTCGAACATGGCGCCCAGCGCGTTGCTGGGGAAAGCCTGCGGTTTGTCCTGCAGGGCGGCGTGACCCCTCAGGGTTTTGGGCTGGATCTCGTTGCCGTTGCTGTTCGTGGTTCTCGGTTCATGGGACGTGCCCTGGGTTTTGCTGCCTGGCGTGCCTGACGACGTCGGCTTAAGGTGCTCCGATGACACTGCTGACCGTGCTGTATTTGAAAATGGTTTAAAGAACAACTTTGCTTGACTCATGATTTTGTCTGTAGTTTATCTGTGAGTTACGTGATTAAGATCAAATGACTAATCAAGAAAAAATTCGGCGGCACGGCAGCGTGCTATTGCATGGTTTTCAGAAAACCCCGATTGAATTCACTCAATGAATAATAATTAGGGTTTTCAGTCAGCTTGCAGCAAATGGATGATGCGGTAAGCGGTAATGTGTCCGGCAGTATAGGCGATCATTCGTTAATGACTATCCCAATTAAACCCCGGGTGATCGCGCCCGGATAAAAGCGCGATTATCCCGGCCGAGGGGGGCGCGAGCCCGGCCTTTGCCGTTGGTAGACGTGAATTCATTTTTAACCGAATCACACCGGATTACGCGCATGAATATGCGAAGTGCATGAGCGCATAACGTCACAACGTGTCTGTGTCGTAGCGTAATGACGGAATCTCCTTTCTTCAGACTTGACTCATCTTCATCAGCTTCTCCAGCGTGCCTGTATTGCACAATACGGCACCATGCAACGAATACCTGTTAGGTAACCGTTTGCGTCGAACCGTTCCGTTTTTAAATAATTTTTCTTTAAGCCGGATTTGTCTGATTTTATTTGATTTTTTATCTGATTTAGACAGGAATAAAACGAAAAAAGCGCACCGCGCACGGAGGAGCCGTGCGCGGTGCGCCTGGGGTGCGCCGGAACGCGTGATTTGCGTGATTTCTCACGCGTTCCGCTTCCTCTTTCAGCGCGGCAGCGGCGCGATGCTATACGGCTGCTGGTTCGGAATCATCGCGGGCACGGGCGGCGGCGGCAGCGCCGGGAACGGCTGTGGCACCGGCGCCTGGATGCTCGGCAGGCTGCCCGGCGGCGCGCTTTGCTCGACATCGCTGGCCAGCGTGACGATATGCGGCCGGATCAGGAACATCCGCTCGCGCTGCTGGTTCATGCTGTAGCGGCTGCCAAAGAGATAACCAATCAATGGAATCTTGCTCAGGAACGGCACGCCCGCTGCGGTCACCGTGGCCTCGTCGGTGTCGTAGCCGCCCACCAGCAGACTCTCGCCGTTACGCACGATCGCCTGGGTGCTGACCGCGCTGGTCACGACCGTCGGCAAATCATCCACGGCATTCGACAACACGCGTCCATCCTGGATGTCGATCGCCATCTGGATGGCCTGGCGGCCATCGCGGATCACGACACGCGGCGTGACTTTCAGCGTCGTATTGGCGGTGATCGGCGTGACCGAGGCAACGCGTTCGCCCACCGTCTTCACGTAGAAGGTCTGGTTCAGGTTCAGCACCGCGCCGATGTTGTCGCTGGTGACCACCGACGGACGCGAGACCACGTGCGCATCGCCGGTTTGCTCCAGCGCCTGGATGTTGCTGGCGAAGTAGTTGCCCGCGCTCGCCAGCAGGCTCGCGCCGCCTGTCGCGGCCGCGCCCGCGGCTGCCGCTGCGGCGCCGAGGCCGACAGAGGCAACCGTCGCGCCCGAACCCACCGAACCCGCGATATTCCCGATCTGGCCGCTCCAGGTCACGCCGAGCTGATCCATGCGCGCCTTGTTGATATCGATCACCATCGCTTCGATTTCGATCACGGCGGTCGGCACGTCGAGCTGCTTGATGAGCGCGGCGTACACCGGAATGCGGTCTGGCGAATCCTGAATCACGATGGCGTTGAGCGCCGGAAAGGCTTCGACCGCTGCGCGATTGCCGGTACCGCTCACATCGCCGCCGCCTGCCGCTCCTGCCGCGCCCGCTGCTCCCATCGCGCCTGCTGCTCCCATGGCACCCATACCGGCCATGCCGGCCGCTGCCGCCGGGTTGCTCCCCAAGGCTTGCATCGGCGATAGCGCGGGCAGCCCCGGTAGCGGCGCCGGGCCGCTGCCCGGTGGCTTCGCGGCGGCGCGCATCGAGTTGCCGACACTGCCTGCATCCATCAGCAAGTTGCGCAGGGTGGTGGCCACCCCAGGCACGATGATTTGCGAATCGCGGTATTGAATCTGCCGGTCATCCACCTGCGCGTGTTGCAGACGGAATACCGCGACCGTCTGGCGCTGGTCCACGCGCGGCAGGCTGTTCAGCATGCGCTCCACCAGGTCCACATAGGGCGGCGGCCCGGACACCATCACGACCCCCGAATCCGCCATGTCACCCCAGCCAAAACGCGGATCGATCACGCCCAGCGCGCTTAACGCTTCGCGCGCGGCGATGGTGTTGCCGCCACTGACGGGCAGTGTGCGGGTGACGATCTCGTTGGCTGGATTGACGTACAGCACGCCGCCATAGGCAAACCAGGTGAAGCCATAAATGCCGCCCAGACGGTTCAGATACTCGGAGGGCGTGGCGGTATTGAAGCGACCACTGACGCGGCCACTGACCAGTGGGCTGATTTGCGGCCTCAGGCTGAAGGTTGCCGCGAAGTCGGCCAGTACGCGTTGCACCGGCGTGTTTTCGGCGTAGTACGAATAATTGACCGCGGGCCAGGGGGCCGCCGCGCTCGCCAGCGGGCTGGCGCCTGCCAGCAGCAGCGCCGTGAGCAAGGTGCACAGCGGGCGGCGTAAAAAGGAGTGGGGCGCACAGGTCGCCCAGGTCGTAAAGGTCATATACGTGAGCGCAAATCAAAAAGCGAGGAAGGACGGGGCGCGTTGCCATGTTCGAGCGTGTCGCGGATGGTACGGACCGCATCGATGAACTGTTCGAGGACCGCATCGATTTCGTGTTCGTTGGCCTGGCAACTGAAGGCGTCCTGCCACCACAGATGCTGGTTGGAGGGATCGATGGCAAGGCCGCCGGGCAGTTGCGCCAGCAGCATGCCGGTGCCTTCGAGCGCTTCGCGCAGCATGCGCGCCCGGGCGGTTTCGCCGAGCGGCAGGGTTGCCACGCGGCATTGCACGACGACGGCATGCAGCCCGGTCAGCGTCAGGCGCAAGACCAGGTTTTCATTGACCGTGAGTTCGAGTTCGCCGCGCGGCTGCCACATCGAGCGGTGCAACTGGCGCTGGGCGAGATAGTGCTCAAGGCCGGGGCAGGCTTGCAGGAGATCAGTCATAGCTGTCCTTCGTTTTTCATATCGTTGACGACGCGGATGATGTCGGCCACGGGGCCGATGAGCTCACTCGGGATGTACTGGTTTTTTTCGCCTTGTTCGTAGAGCTTCCACGCCAGGTCGATATTGCGCAACACGGGTACCTTCGCCGCTTTCGCGGCCTGGATCATCTGCCGCGCGAGGCCATCCGCGCCCTTGGCCCAGACGATCGGCAACGCGGTGCGGGCTTCGTCGTAGTACAGCGCGACGGCGACGTGCGTCGGGTTGACCACCAGCGCGCTGGCCGAAGCGCTGCGCTGCACGTCCTTGTTATTCGAGAGCTCCTTGTGCAACTCCTTGCGCTTTTGCTTGATATGGGGGTCGCCCTCCATCTCCTTGAATTCGCGCTCCACTTCGTCGTGGCTCATCATCAGTTCCTTGTGATGCTGGCGCTTTTGCCAGATCACATCGGCGGCGGCGAGCGTGCCATAAACCGGCGCCATGAACAGCGTGAGTTTTTCCAGCAAGCTGGTGAATACCGCCGCGCATTGCGCAATGCTCGAACTGGGCAGCCACACCAGCGAGGGCAGGTTGTGCCACAGCAGCAGCCAGACGATGGCCGACAGCACGGTGATCTTGATGACGGTCTTGCACAGTTCGAACAAACTCTTTTTGGAAAAGATGTTCTTGGCGTTTTCGACCGGGTTCAGATGCTTGCCCGTCGGCACCAGCGCCTTGAACGACAGCGTCACCCCCACCTGGGCGATTTCGACGATCAGCCCGAACACGATCGGAATCAGCACGAACGGCAGCATCAGCCAGACCAGCTCGCTCACCATGCGCTTGAGAATGGCTTCGAGCGCAATCGTGAACGGCAGCGTCAGCAGGTCGGCGGGCGCGAGAATGGCGTGTCCCAGATGCTCCGCCATGCTCTTGCCGCCAAAGATCAGCCACAAGAGCGTAATCAGCACCAGCACCGCTTGCGAGAAGTCCTTGCTGTGCGCGACCTGACCTTCTTCGCGCGCGTCGCGTTCCTTTTTGGGGGTGGGCTGTTCGGTCTTTTCGGTCATTGCCGCCCCATCATCTGGGACATATTCGGCAAGGCCAGCGGCAGCTCATTCACGTACTGCTGGATGTAATGGAACATCGTGGGGGTGTAGGCGGCCAGCACCATGAAGGCGAGCGCGCTTTTGAGCGGCATCGCCAGAAAGAACACCTGCAGTTGCGGCGCGAAGTGCGAGATCAGCGCCAGCCCCATTTCGACGAACAGCATGCCTAGCACCACCGGCGAGGCCAGCAGCAACATGATCTCGACCATGTGGTTCAGGCTGTGCAGCCAGAACGCGGTATCGGCCAACGTCATTTTTGGCCAGAACGATAACGGCGGCCACCACAGATACGAGTCGTACAGGATGCCTAGCAACAACGTGAAACTGCCACTGGTGAAGATGTAGACGATGAAGGCGATGTGAAACAGCTGGCCGAGCGTGGAGGTGTCCTGGCCATCGAACGGGTTCAGCGTGCCGGAAATACTTTCGCCGCGCTGGTTGTCGATCAGAAAGCCGAGCGCCTCGATGGCCCAGAACGGCAGCGCCAGCAAAAAGCCCAGCATCAGCCCGAGCAGCAGCTCCTTGGTGGCCAGCACCAGCATCAGCGTCATCGATACACCATCAGGGCCGAAATGGCGTCCGATGGTCGGCGCCAGCAGCAGCGCAAAACCGGCACTGACCGACAGGCTGAGCAAGCCCGGAAACGTCTGGCGCGTGAGGATCGGCACCACGGCCCACAACGCGGTCATGCGTGGCAGCGCCGTGAGCCAGCCGAGCGCGAGCGCCTTCGGCGGCAGGCCAAACATCAAGGGCAGGTCCAGCTCGGTCATCCGTGGACTCCGAGGCGCGGCAGCATATCGAAGATGCTGATGGCGTACATGAACATCTCGCTGCCCATCCAGCTGGCGGTCATGAACAGCGTGACACCGGCGGCGATCAGCTTGATGGCGATCGGCAGCGTCTGCTCCTGGATTTGCGTGAGCGCTTGCAGGATCGCCATCAGCACACCTACCGCCGAGGCCGCGAGAATCACAGGCAAGGACAGCAGCAGCGTCAGATACAGCATCTGCGCCAGATAGGCGGTGAGATCCGGCGTATTCATAAATAGGACAGCACGAGGCCGTGAATCAGACGGGTCCAGCCATCGAGCATGATGAAAAGAAACAGCTTGATAGGCAGCGAGATCATGGTGGGCGAGACCATCATCATCCCCATCGCCAGCAAGATGTTCGAGATCACAAGGTCGATCAGCAGGAACGGCAGGAAGAGCAGAAAGCTCACCTGAAACGCTACCTTCAGCTCGCTCACCATGAAGGCGGGCATCAGGATCATGAAGTTGTCTTCTTTCAGGTCCGCGGGCGTGTCCTTGCCCCAGAGGCGGTGTGCGGTATCGAGAAAGAAGTCGCGTTGCGCGGGCTGCGAGTTGCGCATCATGAAATGGCGCAAGGGTTCGGCGCCGGAGTCGATCTGGTGGAAAAACGTGTCGAGGCTGCGCGTTTCGGTCGGCGAGGCGGAGACCTGGTCGTACATGCGCTGTGCCACGGGCGCCATGATGTATGACGTGAGAATCAGCGACAACGCATAGAGCGCGATATTCGGCGGCACTTGCTGAATGCCGAGTGCGTTGCGCAGCATCATCAGCACCGTCGAGATTTTCAGAAACGAGGTGCAGACCACGACCAGCATCGGTACGAGGGAAAACAGCGCAAGCGTTAGCGCGAGGCCAACCGGATCGACCGGGAGGTTCACGAGGCGTCCTCCTCTAACGCTATGCGCACGATCGAGACGCCGATCCGGCCGTCGATTTCAACCAGCTCGCCGGTGCCGAGCAGGGTGCCGTTGGCGCGAATCGACACCGCCTGCGACACGGGGCGCTCCAGGTCCAGCACCGAACCCGGCGTGAGGCTGCGCAACTGCGACAGCGTCATCTCGCAGTCCCCGAGATCGAACTCGAGCGTAACTGGCACGCGCTCCAGCGCGTCCAGCACGGCCTGGTGCGAGGGCTCGCCCGAAAGCAGATCCTCGTCATCGTCTTCGGCGTAGGGCGCGGGCGCCGAGGCACTGGGGCGCGAAACCTGTTCGTGGGCAGGGGGGGCATCGTCGTGCGACCAGGTGTCGTCGGCGTCGAGATTGGGTTCGTTGGCGTATTCCATGATGGTGTGCAGTCCTCGGGTGACAACGAGATGCTGGCCTTCGCAACGGGCATGCCATGCGAGTCCAGGGCCAGCGGTAATGTGCAAAACGCGTTCATGCCACTGGCTGGCCTGCACCAGCAGCACGTCGTAAGGGCGCAGCGCGCTGAAGGCGCGCCGCGTGAGGCGGGTGTGACCCACCTTGAGCCGCTGTGGCAGCCGTACATGGGCGAGCGTGCGGGGCGTCGGGCGCTCCATGCTGGGGCGGTTCAGCAACTTGGCGAGCAGCAGGTGGCCGGCGGTATCGCTATGCAGCTCGCCGCTGAGTGCCGCGAGCCCGGCAGAGGCTCCCGGCCCATGGGCATGCCAGTGATAGCGAAACGGCAATGCGGTAGCCGGGGCGGTGGCGTTGTGCGGCAGGGTTTCTGGCATGCCGCGCACGGCCAGGCCGCTTTGCCGCAGAAAATCCTGCATCCAGTATTCGAAGGCGATCAGGCGCAGTACCGGGCTGCCCTCGGTGGCGGGCAACGCGCCGAAGTTTTCGAGCAGGAAGCGCTCCGCCATCTCCGGTGCGCAAAAAAGATCGAAGCGGCAGTCCGACCAGCGCAGCGCGCTGAAGAGCGGTGCGCTGGGCGTGCCGGCGTCAGGCGCGGCGCTGTCGCTGAGCGGCATGGGCACGAGTGTGATGCGCCAGCCGTTGGCGGCGCACAGCGCCAGGTCACGGGCGCGCTGGGCGATCGCGGTGCGTGCCAGGGCTTCCTGGGGGCTTAGCCGGGGGAGCCGTAACGCGGCCGCTGCACGAGCGGGGTGCGCCGTTGCCGTGGCCGGGGTGGCGGTGGCGCTGTCGGCCGCTGGCGCAGCGTCCTGCTGGGGCGCGAAAACAAGGTTATTCATCATCTGACTGGTAGAGGCCGCGAGCTTCGAGCGTGGGTTCCCGGCCATGGCTGACTTGCACCATGACGTCGCGCTCAAGACGCACGGCAAGTTTTTCCGCAAGGACGTAGCGGTTGCTGCCAAGCCGCTCGTAAGGCGCTTTGAGGTGGCACTGGAAGGCGACCCAGAGCGTGGTGCCGTCATCGCTGAGGCTGAGCGTGACGCCGGGCAGGGTGGCCTGGTTAAGTTCGGCGCTGAGTGTGCCGTGGCGGCCGCCATCGGCATCGGTCCAAAGCCGCTCGACGGCGCTGATCACGAGTTCGAGATCGAGTGCCTGGCGCGTCGCGCTGTAACGGTGCTGCGTGTCGCTGCTGCTCTGGGCGCTCGCGCCGCGCCGCATCAGGCGTAGCAGGTCGCCCATGCCTTGCGGCTGGGGCGTGCCAGGGCTCGCGGCCGTGACGCTGTGGCGGTTGCCGTCGTGCTGGCCATCGCTGCCGCTCTCGTCTGCGGCCTCGCGTGGCTTGCCGCTGTCGTCGCCGTCGCCGCGCCGTGCGAGGCGAGCGGATACGTCGAGGTGCGTGAGCACCTGGTCTGCGCCCGCAGCAGGCACGTCCGTCTGAAGCGCGCGGCGAAAGCGCTCGCGCTCGTCGTCTCCGACGCCTTTCGGGGCGTTGAGTCCAGGCGTGCCCGTGCCGGGCGCCAGACTGTCGTGGCTGCGATGTTCTTCGTCATGCGGGCTCGGTGCGCGCGACGCGGTAGGGGGTGTCTGAACCGTTTTCATTGCGTAGCTCCCATAGGTCTGGCCTCGACTTCGTGGTCTTTTTTATGGTTTTGGGTGTTGTTGTCTCCGGCTGCGGTGGCGCTGTCCTGAGGCGCGTGCAGGTCGGTCGTGGCCGTGGTCGTGGCCGCATCCGCGCTGCCACGCTCCGGGCCGGTGCGCGCGCCTGCCCAGCGCTTGCTGACAACGGGCACGGCGGCGCGGTCGGCGCCGGCCTGCTCGTCCTCGGCGTCTTGCAAAACATGCTGCTGATGCAGTTGCAGCGCGACTTCATCGAGCTCGTTGTCTTCGACGCGCGTGGCGCGCAAGGTTTTCGCGTTCACCATGTGCGTCACGGTGTCTTCGAGTTTTTGCTGACGCTGGCGCGCCTGGACGTACAGGTTGCGTGCCTGCATTTCCTCGTCGCGCGCTTCCTCCAGTTTTTTCTCGCTCTCCCTGGCGGCCTCGCGCAGGAGCGCCAGCTCTTCGTATTTGGCCTTGATGCGGGCGTTGTTGTCGTTGACCTTGCGCTCGGTCGCCGGGGCCGCGCTTAGTTCGCGGTCGAGCATCGTCACGAGATCCTTGGCGGCGCGCAAATGCTGCTCCACCCGCTGTTGCAGCACTTCGTTCTCGTGTGCCGCCGCCTGGGTCACCTCACGGGCGAAGCGCAGCTTCTCCGCGCTGTCTTCGGCGCGTTTGCTGACCACGTCGCAGACTTCGCTCAAGGCCTCCGTGTCGGATCTCGCGCTCATCAGCTATTCCTTCTGCGCGGACGGTGTCCGCCACCCGTCAGCACGTCCAGATGCTGCATGGTGTCGTCGTAGCTCGAATGCTCGTCGGTTTCCTGGCGCAGGAAGGCGCGGATCTCGTCGATTTTTTCCACGGCTTCGTCCGCCAGCGGATCGCTGCCGCTTTTGTATTCGCCGATTTTCACCAGCAGCTCGACCTCGTGATACTTGGCCAGCAGCTCGCGCATGCGCCGCGCGCCAGCCTGATGGCCGGGCTCCACAATCGAGCTCATCACACGGCTGACCGAAGCCAGCACGTCGATAGCGGGGTAATGGTTGGCGTTGGCCAGCTCGCGCGAGAGCACGACGTGGCCATCCAGAATCGAGCGGGTTTCGTCGGCGACCGGCTCGGTCATGTCATCGCCTTCCACCAGCACGGTGTACATCGCCGTGATTGAGCCCGTGAGCGTGGCGCCAGGGCGCTCCATCAGCTTGGGCAGCGTGGCGAACACCGAAGGCGGATAGCCGCGCCGCGTCGGCGGCTCGCCGGCGGCGAGGCCGATTTCGCGCAGCGCACGGGCAAAACGCGTGACCGAATCCATCAGCAGCAGCACCTTCTTGCCGCGGTCGCGGAAGTACTCGGCGATGGCGGTGGCGACGTAGGCCGCCTTGACCCGTTCCATCGAGGATTTGTCCGAAGTGGCGCACACCACGACCGCTTTTTTCAGCCCTTCGGGGCCGAGATCGCGGTCGATGAATTCGCGCACTTCGCGGCCCCGCTCACCGATCAGCGCGATCACGGTGACATCGACTTCCGCGCCTTTGGCGAGCATCCCGAGCAAGGTCGATTTACCGCCCCCGGCCGCGGCGAAGATGCCGATACGCTGGCCTTCGCCGCAGGTCAGCAGGCCGTCGAAGGCACGCACGCCGAGCGGCAGCGGGGTGTCGATCACGCGCCGCTCCAGCGGATGGGGGGCGTCGGCATACACCGGGTAGGTCGCGTCCGGGCGCAAGTTGCCGTGCGTGGCCTGATCGAGCGGCTGGCCGAGGCCATCCAGCACACGGCCCAGCAAGCCTTCGCCAACGGGAACCTCATGCGCCTTGCCGGTGGGAATCACTTCGGTAAACGACGAAATGCCGTGGGTGCTGCCCAGCGGCGTCAGGAGCGCGGCATCGCGCGTCAAGCCGATGACTTCGGCATGCATGTCGTGTGGCTCGCCAGGGTTGCGCAAACGGCAGATCTCGCCGATGCGCACCGAAGGCGCGGTGGCGCGAATCAGCGTGCCGACCACCTGCATCACGCGGCCCTTGAACTGGATCAGCTCGGCGTCCTGCACCGCGAGCGTCATCAGATCCATGATGTGGCCGTACTGTTTCATTGCAGGTCCTGGTGACCGGGAAGCGTGCCGGCGTAGCCGCTGTCGTGGCCTTCGGCCGGGAGGCCGAAGGCGCCGGGGCTGTGACGCGGCGTGGACTCGCTGCTGCGGCCTTCGCCCAGTACCTTGACGAAGGCGGTGCGCAGCGCATCGAGCTGGGTTTCGAGCGAGGTTTCGATAAAGCCGAGATCGGATTCGAGAATGCAGCTATCCGGCGCGATATGCGTATCCGGCTGCACATGCACGGCGCGGATGTTGGGGTAGGCCGAGAGGATCGCGTCCAGCCGGGGCTGGATCAGGTCGGCTTGCGAGGGCGACAGGCGCAAGGTCAACTGGGGCTGGGTGCGGGCCGTGGCCAGCACGCTGCGCACGACATCCGTCACGCGTTGATGTTCGGGCGCATCGCAGACGATGCGCCGCACCGCGCTGAGCACCAGTTCGACCATGCGGGTTTCGACCTGTTCGAGATAGCCCAGCGAACTGGCCACCTGCTCGATCATGTGCATCGAGTGTTCGCGCTTGGCCGCTTCGCGGCCATCCTTGTAGCCGCGCTCGCGCATTTCGTCGTAAGCATCCTGCGCGGCGCGTGCGAGACGGCTGGCCTCGGCGCGGGCTTCGGCCAGCATCTGCTGCGCGTCGTTCAGTTGCCAGACGGCCTCACGCCGCAGGACCACCTGGCCTGGCGGATGGCGCGGCGGCAGATGGCCTTCGGTGTTGTCTTCGGTGCTGCTGGCAGCGGCAGGCTGGCGGCTTAGGAAAACCATACGGGCTCCAGCTGGCGGGCGACATCAAGCGACATGCGCCACGCCAGGGCGGGCTCCATGTCGGTGCGGATCGAAGCGGTAGGGCGGCGCAACTGCCAGCGCCAGGCGAGGCGCGCAGGCACCATCGCTTGCGCCCGGTGCAGGCAGGCCAGCCCTAACGGCGCCATGGCCTGGGCGAGCTGTTCGCTGCTCCAGGCGTGGGCTTCTTCGAGCAAAAAAGCGTCGTCGGCGGCGGGCTGGCGCTGGGCAAAGCGCACGGCATCCAGCATGTCGCGCTCGACGAATGGCGCCAGCAGCGCGCGGCTGACGCGGCGGCGCAGCGGCAGTGCGAGCTGCAGCGCACCTAAATGCGTGGCGACCCGCATTTGCTGCGCGGCGCCCTGGCTGGCAAACCAGATCATGTCCATGTCACAGTTCAGTTCGGGGCTGGCCGCTTCCAGTTCGGCGTAGCCCAGCAACAGGCAACGCGACCAGGGGCGGGCATCGTAGGGCAGCGTGGCGCGCACCGGTTCGGCACTGACGCGCAAGGCCCGCGCCACCCGCGAAGGCAGCGCGCCATGCGCGGGGTTCAGCACGAAATCCACTAGCGCGGGCACCCGTGCGCGATGGTGTTCGAAAACGGCGCGCCAGAGCTCAGGGCTGAACATGAGGGGCTCCGGCTAATCGTCGGCGGCTTCGTTCGGCACGGCGCGGCGTACGGGCAGGCGCAGGTTGCCCGCGTTGCCCCGCAGCGCATAGCCCAGCGCGCCCAGCGTGATGAGGCATGCCCCACCCAGCAGGATGGCCAGCAGCCAGAACGATTCAGGCGCGACCCGCACGCCCAGCAAGCTGCTCATTTGCGCCGGGCGCGCGTTGAATACCGGTGCCGCTTCACCCGGCACGAAGACGAACGAAATCTTGTCGGGCGAGAGGCCCGGAATGCTATCGGCGATCAGCCGCCGCATCTGCGGCTGCAGCGTATCGAGCGGCGAATCGGGCCGGTACTTGATAAAGATCGCCGCCGACGACGGTGGGGGGGCGCATCGCCGCGCGTGGTCTGCTCGGGCAGCACGATATGCACGCGCGCCACGAGCACGCCGTCGATCTTGCTCAGCGTGTAGGACAGTTCCTGCGACATCGCATACACATAGCGGGCGCGCTCTTCAACCGGTGACGAGATCAGCCCGTCCTTGCGGAACACATCGCCGAAGGTCACGTGCGGATCGCGCGGCAGGCCCTGGCTTTGCAGCAGGGAGACGGCCTGGGCGACACGGTTGGTATCGACACGCACGGTCGCGCCGGTCTTGCTGACTTCCTTGTCCGCGCCGATACCCGCCGACAGCAGCACTGCGAGCATGTCGTTGGCCTCGTTTTCCTGCAGGCCGGAGAGCAGCTCGGTGCGGCCGCTACAGGCAGCCAGCATGCAGGCCGTGAGGGCGATGGCGACGGTGCGCCGCCGAGGCATCAGACGGGTGAGCGCGACAAACCGGAGGCTTGCTCCGCGAGCCAGAGCGCCGGTGAAATCGGAGAGGGCGGCACAACAAAGACGGAGGTTCATTGCATCTTCAGTAGTTGATCGACATCCTGCGACGCCTTGGCGACGGCCTTGGTGACCAGTTCGGTCTGGTAGGACCACGACACCAGCGACATCTGCACCCGCATGATGTCGTGCACCGTGCCCGCACCACTGAGTGCCTGGTCGGCGATGCGGAAGTTGTGGTCCATGGTGTTCGACATGCCTTGCAGCTTGTCGATGATGCGTGCGCCAATCGGTGTGCTGGCGAGCCCCGTGTCGGCGCTGCCCGCGCCTGCGCTGGCAGCGCTGGCCACGTTACGGGCATTGGCGGTGGCGCCAGTGACGCTGGTTGGCGTGACGCTAGCCGGTGGCGTGGCGCCCGCGAGCGCATTGCGAAATGCTTCGAGCGTCGCCTGGCTGGGCGGAGGCGGAACGGGAACCGCCATGGGGGCCGCGACTGACGTGTCCGTGACCGCGATGTCAGAGGTGACGCTAGAGAGCGCATCGGCGGCGAGCGGGTTGATAGGGGCGGCGGCGGACATGAGGCAAATCTCCGAAGGGTCAGGCAAAAACACAAAACAAAAAACAAAAAACAGATGTCGAGCAGCCTGTGCCGCACATGACAATCGACGCACGGCAGGCGGCCCTGATTCAGGTTCAGGCCCAGCCCCTGGCGGGCGCCGAACATTCAGCGCGGCGGATTAGCCAGCAGGGTTTGGGCCAGACGCCGCTCGGAGGCGAGTGTGTCCTTGCGCTGCACGATGTCGCCCAGCAGTTTTTCGCTGCGGCCGTTTTCTCCGGATTGCCGCTGCGCGAGCGCGAGAAAGGTCTGCAACGTCACGTCGGTCGGGCATGCAGGGGTGGCATGACGTTGCAGAAAAAGCGCGGCATCGGCGGGGCGTCCGGCATTCATCATCGCCACCGCGATGCCGATATAGGGAAACGGCGCGCCAGGCCGAAGCACACGCAACGCCTCGAAAATCTCTGTGGCGTAACGCAATGCGCCGACGCTGGCGGCAATGAACCCGATGCTGGTGAGCAGGCGGATTTCATCGCTGTCCAGCGGCTCATTCACCGGTTTGGACACGGGTTTCTTCATGATGGGCTTCCAGAACGGATAACAGTTGTTGCACACGGGTCAGCGCGGAGGCCGAGCCCGTCGCGGGGTCATGGTTGGCCAGCGCCATGCGCAGGGTGGCGAGCGCCTGCGGCCGCTGGCCGAGCGCCAACTGGCACTCGGCCAGCCGCAGGCCGTAGGTCGAGGGGTTGCCATCCAGCACGAGCGCCGTCTGGTATTGCATCAAGGCATCTTCGAACAGCTCAGCCAGTTGCAGCGAGCGGGCCAGCCCATAGCGGTACGCCAGCGTGACCGGGTCATGAATCACCAGAAAGCGGTAAGCATCCACCGCCTTGAGGTAACGCCCCTGGCTGAGCAGGGTGTGACCCAAACCCGCGACGGCAGCCAGGGCTTCGGCCGGCAGGGGAGAAGCCGCCGCATGCGCGGCCAGCGCCTGGTGCAGAAGCGCCAGCGCCTGCTCTTCTTCTTCCTGGGCGGCGGACGGCATGAGGGCGGCCTGGTTCATGAGAAACGAACCTGCTGGGCAGCGGCGTTCATGCTTTGCACGAGCTGCTTTTCACCGTCGATAATGGTTGCCGCTGCACTGTCGAACTGCTGATACATCTGGTTCGCCATGTCCTTGTTCGCCTGATCTTGCGCGACCAAAGAATCTTGCGTCGTGGCGGCGGCTGTTTGGGCATCCGAGGCTTTCTTGAAGAACGCGGCCACAAAATTGCTGAGGCCATCGCTCAGCGTCGACAGTGCGCGGCCCTTTTCGCTCCACGCGCCAGCCTGGTTCAGATGCATCTCGAAGTGCTGTTTGTTCATCTCCGCCTGTTTTTTCGCTGCCGCCTCGGCTTTGGCCGTGTCCGTCGGCGATGGGGCGTCCGGGGCGTCCGGGTCGTCAAGCGAGGCCGCTTTTTCCAGACTGACCGTCGACATGTCAGGCGTTTCGGTATCTGACGAGGTCGTGGCACCGGTTTCGATGCTGGACTGGATCTTTTCCTGGGTATCGAGCACGGACTCCGTGGCGTTTTCGGTCGCCTTCGGGCTCTTGATCACGTCCAGCTCGATATCCTGCTCAAGCACGCCGTTCGAGGTTTGCGGCGGGTTTGCACCATTCAGGGCGTTGAGCGAATCATCCTGGCTGATGCCGGCAGCCAGTTTTTTGGCGCTTGTCGTGGGCGCCGCGGAAGGCTGGGACGCTTGCGCCTGCATTTGCTCAGAGTGAGGCTTGAAGACCTCATCTTGCGGCTCGAGCGCTACCTGATCGTCCGTTTCGATGATGTAGTTGTTCTGGACGTCAGCGAACGACAGGTTTTCTTCTTCGCCCGTCGTGCCGTGCAGAACCGGTTCATTCAATTCGTCGAATTGCTGGTTGTTGAGCGTGGCTGTTTCGGGCGCATCCGGCTGAATCATGAAGGCTTTGGAATCGTTGGTGGCACGGCCTGACATGACGCCGAAACCTAATGCCAGCATGCCGCCCGCGACGCCCGCAATGCCGGCGAGGAGGCCCGCGATAAACGCCGACTTGGCCGCAGCGGCTTGATCGTTGGCTTTATCGGCAATGGCCTCGACATTCAGCTGGTTGCTTTTCTGCTGGATCAGATTGTTCTTCGCCCGGAGATCCGCGAACATCGTCAGCAACTGCGTGAGAAAGCTGAACACCTGAGCCATCGAAAAGGTATTTTCCGACATCGCTGCCAGCGCCAGACCGCGCTCACGCTGGGCGTAGGTCAGCGGAGGCTGAGCGGCTGTGGTGGGGTTGAGCTGGGTGTTGTCGATATCGGCGTTGAGCGCATCGATTTCTGAATCGGTGCTGGACAAGGGCGATTTGCCTTGCGTCAGCACGGACGTGACCATCGCGCCGTGTTTGACGGAGTGCGAGGGTTCTTTCAGCGTGGGTGCGGGTGAGGCAAAGCCTGTGGGCAAGGTGTTGGTCAGTGCCGCGAACGGGTTGGAAACAATGGCTGTCATGATGAATTCCTTTGGCAACGTTACGTTTTCACAAGCGCGCCACGCCATGGCCTTATGGCCAGGGCGCGGCAGAAGGTCAGGCCACCGCGATCGAGGTGGCCTGCTGGCGCGCTTGAGCCAGGCTTTTAATGATGCTTGAGATCAGTTGCGGCAAGGACTTGTAGTAGTTCATGACGGTGTTGAGCACTTGCGTATCCTGCGCGGTTTCGATTTGCAGGCTTGCAATATCCGCACCCAGCGAGGTGCCTTGCGCAGTCAGTTCGTCAGCCGAGCGCTGCAGCACGCTCGCATCAATATTGACGCCGCCGGCAGCGATGTTGCCGCCAGCCGACACGACATCGGTGGTGATGTTGACGCACTTCATGCCAAATTGAAGCTTGGCGCCGCCTTGCATGACGAGTTGCTGGATCTTGCCGACGAGGCCGGTGGCTTCGGACACTTCGCCAGCGGCAGAGGCGCCGCCGGTCATGGCAATAGCGGCAATCGCCATGCCGATTTCGAGCGCCGCGGTAAAGGCGCCCGCGACGTAGGCGGCCTGGTCCTGGCTGGCGCCCGCCAGTTCGGCGATACCGCCAAAGGTTTCACCAAATGACGAGGGGTTGATCAGCGCGAACCCCGTGACGGACAGGGCTATCCCGGTAATCAGTTTGCTGATGCCATCGACCTTGCTTTTCGGCACGCCCAGCGCAATCAGTCCGCTGCTGATCTTCGTCTCGAGGGGCCCGCTGATGTCGAACGAGGGGCCGCCATTGGCCTGGCTGATCGTGCTGGCCAGGTCGAACGTGGCGGCGGCAAGACCGATACAGGCCACGGCGAGCAGCGGCGTGGCGAGGCCCCCGCTGACGGCTGACAGGGCAATGGCCGCGGCCACACCCACGACCGCGCCGACCACGGCTGCGATCTTGGTGAACCACTTGAGCACCGGGCTTTGAACCTTGTCGGCTTTGGCCTGGGCGTCGAGCTGTTTCTGCAGGGCGTCGATCTGGGCTTTTTGCCGCGCGGCCAGCGTCTCGTTCGAGGTCGTGATGTCACTGGTGGCCGCGGACGCTTCCTCGGCGGCGAGGTTGCCTTGCATCAGACCGAGCATCAGCATCAGCGAGCCCATGTCGTCGACGTTTGTCGAGACCGCGTGGCCATGGCCGGCCTGACCCTTGGCTTCTTTGGTCTTGGCGTCCTGGCTGCCGCCGCTCGGGCGCTTGCCGAGTGCGTTCAGGATGCCGAGGATGCGGGTGCTGTCCATGTTGTTCAGGAGGCTCGGATCGGCAGGCGCTTCCAGCTCTACTTTCTGGCTGGAAAATGTCAGCCCTTGCGGGACTGAATCGAGCGCGAGCGTCAGCGCCTGATCGGCCTGAGCCTGTTTTTTGTCGTGCAACCTTGTGCTTCCCAGCTCCAGCGGCGCCGCGAGCTTGCCGTTTTGCGGCAAGGCATCCAGCGCAGGATGAGCGAGAACAGGTTTAGCAGCGATTGAAGTAGTCATACAGCTTCCTTTGGGGAGGATTCGCGCGACAGCAGATCCAGCATTGCCTGTGCGCGGTCAATAAATGGATGGTGTTTTCCCGTTCTTTCACCATCCATCAAAATGGCTTCAAACCCTTCGCGGGCGTCACTGGTGCGGCCCATTTTCAGCAGGCATTCGGCCAGATGAAACGCTGGGGCCGGGTCGTCCAGCTTCAGCGTGCCGCAGACCACGTAGTACTTCAGGGCTTCCTCAAAGCGGCCTAGCATTTGCAGCGTGGCGCCAAAGGCGAGCATGAAGCGGCGGTCATGAAAATTTTGTGTCAGCAGAAAGCCGAAGATGCGCAGGGCATCGAGGTATTCGTCTTGCTGATATAGCCGGTGGCCGAGCGCGTAGAGCGTTTCGTAGCCATCGGGGGGGATGCCGGCCAGTTGCCCCGGCGTCACGCCTTCGAGGATGGCGCTGAGTGCGGCTTGCGCAGCCTGCTGGATAGGGCTGAGCGCTTCGGCGGCCGCTTGCTGGATCGGGGTTTGGGCAAACGATTGACTGGTCATGTAAAAGCCTGCGTCTCGCTATATAGGGCTTCAAACTGCCTTGAATCTCTGGCTTTTGGTTTGCCCCGGCGGCTCGGGAAGTACGCCGGAGCGCACCGGGGGCAGGTTCTGGGTTCTTGCGTTCGGGGGCTGGCGCGGACCCGAACGCGTCATGGCCCTGATTTAAGTTGGAAGCGGCTTGCAGCAAGGGTTTCAGAGGGTGAGTAACAATTCGCGGCAAACCGTTCCATCAAACGCGCGTTTTCCGTGGCAGCCGTTCTGGAAGGCGCGTTTGAGGGAGCGTGCGCAGGGCTTACAGCTTGCTGATGAGCGACATCAGCATGTCGATCATCTTTTGCAGGTTTTGCGCGGCGGTGCTGACGGCAGTCTGGTACTGACTCGTGGCGTTCTCCATGTTGTTCATGGCCTGACTGTTATTGGTGGTCAGCGTGCTCATCCTGCTTTGCAACGTCGTGGTCCAGGTTTTAATGGTCCCGACCGGAACCGTGTAGATATAGCTCCACGTTTTTATATCCGGATTGTCGTTGCCATTGGGCATCTTGGGCTTGGACCAGGATTCGCCTATGTCCGGAGCGTTTGATCCCGGGAGGCCCAAAACCGACTGGAGAAACATCATTGAGATCACGCTGTCGCTCACCGCGGGAGAGATGGGAGTGCTTGGGTCACCGCTCTGGCCGGTCCGCTGGTACCAGTATATGAACGTGTTATTAGGCCAGGCGAAGGTTCCACCGTTGGGCCCGCTGCCGAAGCTTTGCCAGTCGCCCAGCGAGGTCAGCGTTTCATAGGCGGAGTCAGAGCCGATGTTTTTGGCTTCGATACTGTTTTGCAGCATGGTGATCGCGGCCTGGATCAGCTTGGCCGAGTAGCTGCTCAGGTCCGCGCCGAACTTGAGCTGCAGGAGCGCGGTTTGCTGCACGTCCATTCCGGAAATTTCCATCTGCGCCACGCTGATCGCCATATTGAAATCGCCCAGATAGGGCAGGCTGTTCGCGGGACGCAGGGTAAAGGTCAGGCGCTGATCGTCGTGCGCGGGTGGGGCGGCGGTGTAATCGTCAGTGGGGGCGGGGGCGGTGAAAGCGTCATGTCCGGCTGCGGGCGAGCCGCTCCCGTGCTGTTCCGGAGTGGGCTTTTCCCGGGCGGGCTGTTCTGGCACATAGGCGTTGGTGTCGGTTTGCGCATCCGGATTGAGCGTGGCGACGTCGACGTCGCCGTCGACGTCGTCCTGATCGTTATCGCTGCTGGAGAGCGTGCCGCACATGTAGTCGTACATCTTGCGGGCATTGGGGGTCGTGGGTCTTTCGCGTTTTTTGACGTCGTCGCGGCACGTCTTGACCATGCTGGTGTGCCGTTCTGTGTCGAGACGGGCGGAACGCGTGTGATCGATGAGTGCAGTCATGCTTTACCTCATGCATAAAAACCAGAACGAAAATATTTTGTCGCGCGGGACGGGCCGGATGTGCCGGATACCAAAGAGGCTGGATGCCAAAGAAGCCGGACGCAAAAAGGGCCGCGCGGGCTGTTCGGGCACGCGCGCAGGGCGACAACCATGGAGCGGGGAAACCCGGGCGCCTGGCCGCAGAAGGGCCGCTGGCGCACGTGTGACGCCTAGATCTTGCTGATGATGGTGGTATTCATCGTGTAGCACTTCTCCTGGATCTGGGCCGCTTCGGTGCCGTCGGTCTGGTACTGCCCCATGTTGGTTTGCAGGTTGATCATGTCCTTGGCGTTGCTGTTGCTCAGTGTGCTTTGCTGGACCTGCAACTGATCGACCCATTTGCTCATCTGGTCGTTCGATGCGCCGTAGGTCGTATCGGGGGATTTAGTGGAGTCATAGGGGGGGACGTTGCTGAGCCCCAGTACCTTGGCGAGGTAAACGTCAGTGATCGCACTGGGAGAGGTGCCTGCGGGAGGGGTGTTGCTGCCATCAGTATTATTCCATGTGCCTGGCGGCCACTGGAACGGCTGCCCGTTGGAGTCGATGAGCGACGAGGTATCGATCCCGTTGAACGGGGTGCTTGTCGCCCCCGGGGCCGCGCCGGCCTGGGTGTTCTGCAACGCCGTGATGGCGGCTTCCACCAGCTTGGCCTGATCGGTGCGGGCGTTCATCGCGTTGGTGTACTCCTCCACGGAAGCCTGCTGGATGCTCATGCTGTTCAACGCCATCAGCATCACCTCGATGCCCATGTTGAAATCGCTGACCTCAGGCATGGAGCTCGCCGGGGGCGTAATAGGCGCCGCCCCTAGCCAGGCCGCCGCGGCCTGTTCCTTGCGCGCGGCGCCGAGACCTGTGCCGGTGGGCCGGCCCGGTTGGGCGGCGCCTGGCTGCTGATGCTCCTCGTGCCGTGGCGTGCCGCTGAACAGCTTCGATTGCTGCTTCAGATCATCGGTCGATGGGTTGATGGGCTGGTTGTCCTGGCTGTCGTCGTCGTTCGGATCGTCGTAACCGAACTTGCGCTCCAGATCCTCGCGCAACTGCATGATCTTCAGGCTGGAGACGTGCGGGGTCTTTTCCTTTTTGTAGCTCGCCTGGTGGCGGTTTAAGCCTTTACTGGCGTGCTTGATCTTGTCGGTATGGACCCGCGCGTGGCGCTCATGGTCGAGCGGGGCGTGATGGGAGACGTCGGGCTTGGCGGACCGGTTGTCGATTGCTGCGCTCATCGTGAGCTCCAGGAAAAATTAGTGTGGCAAAAAGCAAAAAGCACAAAGCGAATACAACGGATACAAAGCGGACACAAAGCAAAAAGCAGGGCGGCAAAAACTGTCCGGCGGCGGTTGCTGGATGCGATCCGGGCGATCCGGCTTGGCTCAGGTAAAGACGGAGAGCCCCGCGGCAGTCATCGCGGCGATCGAATCAGTGGCCTGGTTGATGTCGGTCTGATATTGACCCTCGATCTTGTTGATTTGCCCGGTGTCTTGCTGGTTGAGTGTGGTGAGCGTGTTTTGCGTGGTCTGGCAGATCTTGATCCACGTCTGCATTTGCCCCACGGTGGCATCGGCTGCGTCCTTGTTCGAGGGGCCGCGCGTGTAATCCGTGTCCCAGGTCATGCCGAGCACCTGCTCGAGGTATTCCTTGCTTTCGCGGCTGGTGTACCAGAGGTCATCCTTGCCAGTGGGCGAAGCGCGTGAGGAGGGGGAGAACGCTAGCGGCTGGCCGTTGGGGTCGATCAGGCTGTCTATGTCGACCTTGCGCAGCGGCAAATAGGTCGAAGTATTGCTGCCGTGGATCGAGTCGTTGAGCATGTCGATGAAGACCTGCAATTGCTGGATCTGGTAGGAGCGCCACTTGATGCTGTTTTCGAAGATCGCAATGCCATCGGTTTGCAGCTTCAGGTTGGTGACCGACGCGCTGGCGGTGATGAACTCCACGGCGATCGTATTCTGGCTGTCGCTGCTCATCGGCACGGTCTGGCCGTAACCGTTGCGCTTCACGGCGTCGATGCGCTCTGCCGCGCAAGCGTTGGGCGCGGCGAGATCGGGGCGCTGGCCCGATGGCGCAACGCTGTCGGCGTGGGCTCCGGAGGGTGTGTCACACCGATTCGGCTTCGAGGGTTGGGTGGAATGTGGGTGTAGTACGGCGCTGCCCATAGCGATACTCCAGTGATGAAACAGAAACGGGCCCGAGGCGATGCCATGCGATGCGGCAGAGGTGCCCCGGCCGTTGAAAAACAGGCTTAAACGAGGTTGCGGGTGCGGCGTCGCGGCTTGGCCGCAGAGGGTGTCGAGGCGGCGGCTGGCGTTGCGGCAGGTGTTGTGGCGGTGTCTGCCGCCGGTGCGTCGTCGCTCATCGTGGTCAGTTGTTCGATGCTGACCGCGAGCGCATGCGCCTTGGCGAACATTTCCGGCTCGAAGTCGGGCACGTAGGTTTGCATCAACTCGACCATCTCCTTGAAGTCCTTGTTGGATTCCGCGAGATATTCGTTGGTCGCCTTGATCCGGGCATGGACCTCGGCCAGGGATTTTTCAGTCTCGGCAATCGCAATCTGGCCGGGTGACAGCGGTTGAGTCTGTGCAGTAGGCATGGTCGTCGACATCTAAGGTTGAATGTGCAGGCTAAGTAACGCTTACGCTGTTTGAGTTCCATGCCCGCTGCAAAAAGTCCGATCTGAACCGGCAGGCTCGCATCTGGCCGGTCGCGGTGATATCGTGCCGGGGCTTTATTGAGATGGCGCGCAGGACGCGCCATGGCATTAACACGGCTTTCGCCAGCAGTTACGCCTGCTCACTCACAGGCTGTCATGGGCAGGAGCGGGGCGAAAGCCCGGAAACGAAGGACAAAAACAACATGGCAACCGCGTTATTGGTGGACGACCACGCGATGTTCAGGGAAGGACTGGCGCTGGCGCTGGAGCAAGGCGAACCGGCGCTGCGGATTCAGACGGTATCGAGTGGCGAGGAGGCGGTGCGCTCGCTGGGGACGATTGCGGATCTGTCGATTGTGCTGATGGATTATTACTTGCCGGACATGACCGGGGCGGCGCTGGTGGAGCGGCTGCGGCGCACGCGGCCGGATGCGCCGGTGCTGGTGCTCTCGGCCTCGGATGACCCCGAGGACTACCGCAGCGCGCTGGCGGCGGGCGCTTGCGGTTTTATTCATAAATCGTCGGATAGCGCGGTGCTGCTGGATGCGGTGCGGCGCGTGCTGCGCGGCGAGATCTTGACGGCCCAGCCGTTTCCACGCGCGGCGCTGCGCGTGCAAAACGATGCCGATGCGGTGGTGCTGAAGCTGACGCAACGTCAGCGCGAAGTGTTGGGCTTGCTGTGCGAAGGGCTGCGCAATGGCGATATCGCCGAGCGCCTGAACATGACCGAAAAAACGGTGAAAGCCCATGTGTCGGCGATTTTCACGACGCTCGATGTGCCGAGCCGGACCCAGGCGGTGCTGGTGGCGATGCGCTCGCAGGTGTACCGGGACCGCAAGGACCGGTGAGCCGCGCGGCGCTGGCAAGGCGCGCCATGCGGCGATGCGTGAAGCGGTGCTTCAGGGCTTGCGAGACTTCTGGCGGCCCCTTGGCCTTCCGCTTATTTTTTCCAGGGCCGTCCGGGATAGTGCTGCCGGGCGCCCATGATCCTCACGATTTCGATGAGGTTTGTCCTGAGCACGCGATAGATCAACACATAGCCGCTGCCCAGCACCATTTCGCGCGTGCCCTTGACGCGGCCGAGCCGGTACAGCTCGGGATGGCTGGGCAGGGCGCGGGTCAGCGCTTCGATGGAGTCATCGAAGGCGATGGCCGCGCCTGGGTTGTGGGCGGCGATGTAGTCGAACAGCTTGATGCGGTCTTCATGCGCGCGTGCGCGCCATTCGACGCTCAAGATTTTTTCGCCGCTGGGCGGGCGGCGCCAGGTCGGGAAGATGAGCGGCCGCGTGCGGTGCTGGATGCGGTGCCTGATGCGGTGTCAGGCGCTGAATCCGGCAGGGCCGCGCGCAGGGCGGCTTTGCGCTCGTTCATGTCGCGCGTGACGGCGGCTTGCGTCACGTTGGGGCGCGGGTCGTCCAGTGAGGTTTGCACCTGCTGGCACAGCCAGGCGTCGTAAGCGGCGGCCTCGTGCGCCTGGCGCAGGCGTGCGGCGGCGTCGCCGCGGGGGCGCTGGGGCCGGGTGGTGGGATCGTAAGCGGTGGTGTCAACGTGAAATTGCATGATGCCGAGCCGGTGGAGGAAAACGATCAAAGTATCAAACTTTGGCCAGATTCGGACATGCCCTCGCCTTACGGCCAGGGTCTTTTCGGACGAACCGTACTGAATGGCCAGGGCCCAACCCCCGGCTTGGGCTATGACTCTTGCACCGCGCACGCTGTGTGCTTCGGCGAGTTGTTCGAGGGTGGCTTGATCGAGGGTGTCGAGTGAGGGTGTCATGGTGTGTCCCGAGGGGTGTTTTCAGGCACTGTTTGTTGAGCTGGAATTTTACCGGATATCTATTGTCTGGTTGTCGTATATCTATTGATTGGGTGCGAATGCGGACCTGGGTCACAAGGCGGGACGTGAGCGTGGGAGGCGGTGACAGCCCGGCACTTGCAGGCAGGGATGCAGCAGGGAAGGAGAAAGAGGGAAGGGGCAAAAAGGGGGCGAAGGGGGCGCAGGAGGCGCAGGAGGCGAAGAGACGGGAAAAAGAAAGAAGGCCCGGCGTGCAGGGCGCGCCCGTCTTCGCGCGGCAGCCTAGCCGTCTGCGCCCGTCGCAATCGTGCTGGCCGGCGTGAGCGGCGTGGCCCCGGTTGCGGCTTCGTCAGCCGCCGCGCGCGCCGCCAGCAGCGACGTCGCCAGCGCATGCAATTGTCCCGGATCGATCGGCTTGTGCAGCAGCGGCCAGCCGCGCGCTTCGGCTTCCGCCAGACGCAGCGGCGTGTTGTCCGCGCTGATCAGGATCGCCGGAATCCGGTCATCGTTGTATTCCTCATGCAAGCGCTCGATCACGTCGATACCCGTGTCGTGCCGGCGCAGCCGGTAATCGCTCACCACCAGATCCGGCTTGGCCGTGCAGGAGCGAGTCAATTCGAGCATCTCGTCGATGCCGTCCGCCGCCAGCGCGCGAAAGCCCCATGTCTCGAACAGCAGGCGCAGGCCTTCGCGGTTTTCCAGATCATCTTCGATGACATACACCAGCTTGCCGTGCATGCCCCGCCCGCGCGGCTGATGCGCCTCGTGCGAAGGCTGGTCGATGGGCACGACCTGGCTGGCTTCGCCCGCGGGCAGACGCAGCGCGAATACGCTGCCGCGCCCCGGTATCGAGCGCAGCGTGAGCGGGTGGCCAAGCAGGTGCGCGGCGCGCTGGACAATCGCCAGCCCCAGCCCCAACCCCTTGTTGCGGTCGCGCTCAGGGTTGCCCAACTGGTGGAACTCCCAGAAGATTTTTTCCCGGTCCAGCTCGGCAATGCCCGGCCCGGTATCCCAGATTTCGATGCACAGCGCCGCACCACGATGGCGCCAGGCCAGCAGGATGCCGCCGTCCTGGGTATGGCGAATCGCGTTATCCACCAGGTTGCGCACGATCTGCCCCACCAGCACCGGGTCCGACCAGGCCACCGGGGCGCCCGGACGCACGCGCAGGATCAGGTTTTTATCGGCAGCGCGCACGGCGAACTCGAGCTTGATGTCGTCGAATAACGCCGAAAGCGGGAAGTGCCGCAACACCGGCTGCACCACGCCGGCGTCGAGGCGCGAGATATTGAGCAGCGCGTCGAACAGTGAGCCCATCGCACTCACCGCGCGCGAAATGCTTTCCACCAGGTGGCGGCTTTTGGCGTTGAGGGTTTGCTCGCGCAGCACGCCCAGATACAGGCTCAGCGCATGCACCGGCTGGCGCAGATCGTGGCTCGCGGCCGCGAGAAAACGCGATTTGGCCTGATCGCTGCGCTCGGCGGCGTCTTTTTCGAGTTTCAGGTTTTCCAGCAGCACGAGGTTTTCGAAGCGCAGCACCAGCGAATCGATCTGGGTGCGGTGAATCCGGTACGAAAACACCAGCGTGCCGAGCAGATAAAGCATGCAAACCGCCGCGAGAATGTTGTCGACAGTGCCCGAGAGCAGCACCAGCGCAGTGAGCGGTGGCACGAAAAACGGCAACTGGAAACCGTACAGCACAGGCAGCCAGATGCTGTAGGCGGACATCGCGCCGGTAGAGAGCGCGAGCAGCGCGACGATGATGAACATCTGCATGGGCTGGGCCGCATGCAGCATCCAGTAGCCCGACGGCACGCCCCAGAGCAGCCCGGCGGCCACCGTGCTGGCGCACATCAGGATTTGCCAGCGGCGTAGCGCCAGGGCGTCGTGGCGGCAGCGTTCATAGCGCTGGCACAGCACTGCGCGCCCGAGCGCCAGCAACAGTTGCGCGCCCAGCCAAAGCAGCACGGACGTGCCAAATGCCTGCAGCAGAACGATGGCGAAGATCACGCACGAGACAAAGCCGCACGTCAGCGCGAACGGAATGTTGTTGCGCAGGATCTGCATCTGCTGCGCCTGCACTTGGGCAGCGCACGATGACGGGATCGCTTCGCGCGACAGAAAACGCATGACCTCTTCTCCTCGTGACCTCGGGCATCCGGTTCCTGGGTTCTTTAGTGCTTGAGCGCTTTAGCGCTTCGGCAAGACCCGTCGCAGCCAGCCTCCAAGAGTGCGTTTTACGCGCTGGTGGCCCGTGCAGCAAGGGATTTGACAAATTGTGCACAACTAGGACTTTAGTCCGATGCGCCGCGCATTTTTGCCCCTTAGTATCGGTTTCAGTTCTGGTTTGGCATGAAACCGGCCAGCCAGAACGGGAAGCGACGGGATCTGAAACAGCGCATGACCACCGTGCTGTTGCAACGAGAGATGGCCACGGCAAGCAAGGCTCACCAGCCTGACTGGCAAGACGACCGTGCTCCAGAGGCGAAACGCCTTTTCAACTGTGAAGGATAACGGGGAAGTGCAAGTCATGATCGAAACCGAGGCATTCCTGAACCCAGCGCTGTCGCGGCCTGAATCCATGGACAGCATGGACGGCATTGAGGGCTTTGAGCAGATGGACGATATGGATGACATGGACGACATCGGTGAGATGGACGGCATCGGCGAACTCAGCGGCCTGGAGGCGCTGGGCGATGAGCTTGACTTGAGCGCGGTAGCCGACGGCGAAGCCCGCACCTGCAATGCCGCTGAACGCGAAGAGCTGTTCCGCGAACTCGTGGGGCAGCATGGCAAGCGCCTGTATCACTTCGTGCTGCGCCGGATCGGCAGCGTGTTCGACGCGGAAGAGCTGACCCAGCAAGCCTTCGTCGAAGCCGCCAAGGCCTACGAGACCTATCGCGGCGAAGCCAAGCTGTCCACCTGGCTCTACGGCATCGCCATGAACCTCGTGCGCAATCACCTGAACCGCTGCCCGGAGCGCCGCTACAAGTTCGAAAGCGCTGATGAGAGCCTGTTCGACGGCAGCGGTCATGAAAGCGAGAGCCTCGAGAGCACCGTTGGCCGCAAGCAGCAGTTCAAGCTGCTGTGGCAGGAACTGGGCGATCTGCCCGCTGAAATGCGCGAGGTGCTGATGCTCGTCGGCGTGAAAGAGATGAGCTACGAAGAAGCCAGCGTGATGCTCAGCATCCCGGTGGGCACCGTACGCAGCCGCCTGTCGCGGGCGCGCTCGACGCTGCGCACCAAGCTGGCGGGCAGTGGCTGGGATCTCAGCGAATAGTGTTGCGGCAGGCTCCGCGCGCGCAGCATGCCTTGGGGCCTCGCGCCCTGGTCCGTACGCCGGATCTTGCTTCTCAGGAAGACCACCATGATTTCACCCGTGACGCTGGCTGCCGTGCTGACGGTGCTGTTTGCCGTGGCGATGCCTTCGGCCCGCGCCGAGGTGTACGCCTGCATCGCGGGCGACGGCACGCGCTACATGTCGAACCGCCAGAACGACGACTGCTATGCGCTGGTGGTGGGCGCTGGCGCCGGGCAGGCCAGCGCGCGGCCGGCCGTGCGCGGCGCGAAGCTGACGTCTAGCCGTGCGCCCCGCGTGAGCCCGGTGACGTTGAACCTGCGCGCCGCCAATGCCGCCACCAATGCCATCAATGCCGTGAAACCCTTGCGCCCCCCCAGCCCCTTGCCGAACGTGCGCACTACCTGGCAGCGCGCCTCGGCCTATGGCGCACTGATTGCCGAGGCGGCCCAAGCCTACGGTGTCGATCCTTATTTGCTGACCGCTGTGATTTCGGTGGAATCCGGCTTTAACCCGCTCGCCGTCTCGCCCAAGGGCGCGGTCGGGCTGATGCAGCTGATTCCGGCCACCGGCATGCGCTATGGCGTGGCGGGCGACAACGGTGGCAGCGTGGCGCAAAAGCTCGCCGACCCCGCCGCCAATATCCAGGCGGGCGCGCGTTATCTAAGCGACTTGCTGCGGCGCTACCCCGGCAATCTGAAACTGGTGCTGGCCGCCTATAACGCGGGCGAAGGCGCCGTGCAGAAATACAACGAACAAATCCCGCCTTATGAAGAAACCCGCGCGTATGTCGTGCGAGTGCTGGGCCATTACCAGCAACTCGTGGATCTCCCTCAAGGCAGTGGGCGTCATGAGATTCAGTGAAACGGCGTCACTCGTGCGGGGACGGCTAGCCGCGTGGGCCGCGACATGGAAGACCGCGCGCGAGGTCCGTCGTGCCACGCAGGCGAGCCCTGGGCTGCTGGTACTCGTGCTGGTGTTGTTGTGGCTCGGCTGCGTGACAGCGGTGCTGGCCCAGCCGGTGGGCACGCTGATTCCGGGGCAGACCTGGCAGGATGCGGCGGATGGCCCGGCTGATCCCGGTGCTGAAGTCGAGCGCCTGGTGCAGC
Source organism: Paraburkholderia hayleyella (assembly GCF_009455685.1). NCBI lineage: Bacteria > Pseudomonadati > Pseudomonadota > Betaproteobacteria > Burkholderiales > Burkholderiaceae > Paraburkholderia > Paraburkholderia hayleyella. The sequence goes on from NZ_QPES01000001.1 coordinate 1,505,255, forward strand.
ACGCCGCCCGCACGACGCCGCTGGCTTCGGTGGCGGTGGCGGTGCTGCGCCACGGCCAGATCATCAAGCGCTACGCCATCGGCATGGCCAATATCGAACGCGCGCAGCCCGCGACGCTGGATACGGTTTACCGCATTGATTCGCTGACCAAGCAGTTCACCGCCGCCGCGACGATGGTGCTGTCCCAGCGTGGCGTGATTGATCTCGACGCGCCGCTCAGCCGTTATCTGCCGGACGCACCCGAAAACTGGCGCGACGTGCGCATCGTTCATCTGCTGAATCACACGTCGGGTTTTCCGCACGACAGCCCGGAGCGTTTTCCGCCGATTGGCGTGCAAAACTGCGGCGAGGTTGAGCGCTCGCTACGCCCGCTTTACGCCATGCGCGTGCCCGAGGGCTTCAGGCCCGGTGACGCGTTTCATTACAGCAATGCGGGTTACGCCGTGCTCACCGCCGTGCTGCGCCGGGTGACGGGGCGCTGCTATGCCGAGCTGCTCGACGGCCTGCTATTCAAGCCCGCAGGCCTGAGGCACACCTCGCTCGACATGCTGCAGTACGCCGACCCCAATCTGGCCATCGGTTATCAGCGCGATGCGTTCGACATGGGCTGGCGCCGTGTGCCGCAATTGCCGTCGGCGATGGGGGCGGGCGCGATCAAAACCACGCTGGGCGATCTGGCCGCCTGGGAGCGTGCGCTCGAAGGCAACACGATCCTCAGCGAACAGAGCAAGCAGCGCATGTGGTCGCGCACCCGGCTCAACAACGGACGCTTCTCGGCATATGGCTTGGGCTGGTTCATCTACATGACCGGCGACGGCGTGCGGATCAATCATGACGGCGTCGGCTGGGGCTACAACTCGGCCTTCTATCGCTATCCGCAGGCGGGCTACACGGTGCTGGTGCTGAGCAACACCAGCGCCCGCGATTCGGTGGCCGATCGCCTCGCCGGACAGATTGCCCTGGCCTACGAGCCCAGGCTCGCCTTGCGCAAGAAACCACCGAAACAAGCCACGTCCGCACTCGGCTCGCCCTTCGCCCGTCAGGAGGGCGAACGCGATGACCCGGGCGGGGCAGGACGCGGTTTAGGCGCTGAGCGCGCTGAAAACGACGAAGCGGATGTTGCGGCAGGCGGTGATCTCGGCACCGGAAACAAAAATGATTGATGCCGCGCGTGAACCTTTTCCGCTGATTTGTTACTCAGCGGGAAATTAATGATGCGTGGGGATGCCGTGGTCTGGGTTCGGCGCTCGACGCGGGCATTTTTACCGACTGTTTTGGGGTGGCCCGGAGCCGTTTGAAGCATTGGAACTCGTTACAGCGCGTGTGAAGCGGTTGTTTTCAGCGCGCAGCGCGCAGTGCGAACAACGAACAACGAACGGCGAACGGCGAACGGCAAGAGGCAAGAGCAGGCAGGCAAGCAGGCAAGCACAGGCGGTCACATGCAGCAACAGGCGGATGATGGAGTGCAGGACACAGCGTGGCCCCAGACAGCGGGCGGCACGCCGCTTTCTGCCGCGCTCATCGCGGCGTACAGCCGTGACTGCGAGCCCTTCGCCCAGGCCGAAGCGGAGATCGAGTTGCTCGTCGCTGTGAGCGCGAGCCGCTCGACCGACTGGGGCCTGGTCGCCCGTGCCACGACCCAGGTGCTGACGCAGCAGGGCAAGGATTTATCAGCGGCGGTCTGGCTGAGCGTCGCGCTGTTGCGCACCACGGGCCTGACGGGCCTGGCCGAAGGCGTGCGTGGCTTGCGGCAGATGGTCAGCGCTTACTGGGACGTGATGACGCCGCCCGTGAACCGGGTGCGCGCCCGTGACAACCAGATGCAATGGCTGCTCGACCAGCTCGAAGCCTGCCTTGCCCCCGGGGCTCAGCAAACGGCCTGGCAGCCGCTCGAGGCGGCGTTGCACGAGGCGCTGCTGGCCGACTGGGATGCGCTCGAAGTGTTCTGGAGCGGACATCACAGCGATGGCCCCGCGCTTTTCGCCGCGCGTCGGCTGTTGCAGAACCTGCCGGTGCAGGAGGCGCCTGATGCAGCCGTGCCTGCCGAGGGCAGCGCGGCTGCCACGTCCAATGCCGAGACTGATACCGATCCCGGCTCCAGTCTCGAACCCGCTAGCCGTACCGATGCGGCCACTGCGTCATCGGCAACGGCAACGGTCTCTTCAACGGTCTCTTCCTCTTCACTCGCTTCTTCGGGCCCGGCGGCCTCCGCTTTGCCTGCGGCGTTTTCCGCCGCGCCGCTGGCGAGCAGCATGACAGGCCATGCCGAGGAAGCCCGCCAGGCCATCGAGGCCGCACTGGGTGGCTGGTCCGCTTATCTGCTGGCCTGCCAGCAGGCCGCGCCCGATGCCGCTTTTGCCTATCGCCTGAATCGCGTCTGCGCCTGGGCCCTGATCGACACCGTGCCCGCGACCACGACCCCCGAAGCTGGGTTGACACGTGTACCGGCTCCGCCCGATGCCGTGCGCAGCGTCCTCGACACCCTCCTGGCTGGCGGCGATGCCGCCGCGCTGGTCGAATTCAGCGAAAGCCGCCTCGCGCAATTTCCTTTCTGGCTCGACTTGTGCCGCTACAGCCATGAGGCGCTGCTGCGTCTGGGCGCGACCCAGGCCGCCGAAGCCGTGGCGCAGGACACACGGGCTTTCGCCGCGCGCTTGTCTGGTTTGCTGGGCTTGCAATTCGCCGATGGCCAGCCGTTTGCCGATACCACGACCCAGCGCTGGCTTGCCGCGGGGCGCACCGCGCCGCGGACGGCCTTGACGGCGCTTGCGCGCAGCCCGCTTCCTGACAACGCCAGCGGCCCCGATAGCCTCGACGCCCTCACGCAAAGCGCGTACGCCACCGCTGCCAGCGGCCAGTTAGGCGAAGCGCTCAGCGCGCTGGAGGGCTACGCCCAGGCACAAACCTCGGGCCGCGAACGCTTTCGCACGCGCCTCGTGCAGTGCGAATTGCTCGGCGAACACGCACAGCACGAGGCCCTGAGCTGCTTCGCCGCGCCGCTCGTGGCGCAGATCGAAGCGCAGGGGCTCGCGCACTGGGAACCTGAATTAACACGCCGCGCGCTGGTGCTTGCCGCCCGTGCCAGCAATACGGCAAGTACGGCACATGCAGCACATGTAGCGGGCCTGGCGGACACGTCACGACGCCCGCCGCAGATTGAGCAGGACCGTTGGGTGGCGCAACTGGCGTCGGTCGATCTGGCCTGCGCCTGGCATCTGATATTCAACGCCGATGTTTGATCGGCCACTGTAGGGGGAAGAAATGGCAGATGACGGATCAGTCGCTCCAAAAGAGCGCGTCAATATCGTCTACAAGAGCGAGACAGGTGGGGCCAAGGAAGACGTCGAACTGCCGCTCAAGCAGCTCGTGCTGGGCGACTTCACCTTGCGCGAGGACAGCACGCCGCTCGATCAGCGCAAGACGGTCTCGGTTGACAAAAACAACTTCAACGAAGTGCTGCGCGGCCAGGGCCTGACGCTCGATGTCGCCGTGCCGAACCGCCTCGCGGGCACGCCTGAGCCAGGCGCGGAAGAAGAACTGCTGAACGTGCATCTGGCGTTCGACAACATCCGCGATTTCGAGCCCGACGCCATCGTCGAGCAAGTGCCCGAGTTGCAGCAACTGGTGTTGCTGCGCGAGGCGCTCAAGGCGCTCAAGGGGCCGCTGGGCAACCTGCCGGAGTTTCGCCGGCGCTTGCAGGATCTGGTGAAAGACGAGGGGACGCGCACGCGTTTGCTGGCCGAACTGGGCGCGAGCCATGAAGGCGATGGCAAGGACAGCAGCAACGAGGAGGACAAGCCATGAGCGATGAACAACAACAGAAAGTAGCCGGGGGGGCCGCACCGTCGTCCGAAGCGCAGCCGGGCTCGCTGCTGGACGAGCTGATCGAAGTCACACGCGTGAAGCCCGGCGACGACGCCTATGGCGTGACGCGGCGTGGTCTCGAGGCCTTTGTCGCGGAGTTGCTGGAGCCTGCGCGCAGCAATGAAAAAGTCAGCCAGTTGATGATCGATGACATGATCGTCGCGCTGGACCGCAAGCTGTGCCGCCAGGTGGATGCGATCCTGCATCACCCTGACGTGCAGAAGATGGAGTCGTCCTGGCGTTCGCTGAAGTTTCTCGTGGATCGCACCGATTTCCGCGAAAACAACAAGATCGAAATCCTGAACGTGTCGAAAGACGCGCTGCTGCAGGACTTCGAAGATGCGCCCGACGTCACGCGCTCAGCGCTCTACAAGGCGGTGTACACCACCGAGTTCGGCCAGTTCGGCGGCCAGCCGATTGCCGCGATCATCGGCAATTACGAATTCGGCCCTGGCGGCCAGGATATCAAGCTGCTGCAATCCATTGCCAGTGTTTCGGCGATGGCGCATGCGCCGTTCATCTCGGCGGCAGGCCCGGCGTTTTTCGGCGTCGAATCCTTCTCCGAGCTGCCGAACCTGAAAGACCTGAGCGCGGTGTTCGAAATGCCGCAGTTCACCAAATGGAACGCCTTTCGCCAAAGCGAGGACGCGCGTTTCGTCGGCCTCACCGTGCCGCATTTTTTGCTGCGCGTGCCCTACGGCGAAACCACGGTGCCGGCGAAAAAGTTTCAGTACGAAGAAGACGTCTCGGATAACAACTCGCGCTTTTTGTGGGGCAATGCCGCGTTTGCCTTCGCCAGCCGCCTGTCGGACAGCTTCGCCAAGTACCGCTGGTGCGCCAACATCATCGGGCCGCAAGGCGGCGGTACGGTGGGCGATCTGCCGATCTACAACTACGAGGCCATGGGCGAGACCCAGACCAAGATTCCGACCGAAGTCCTGGTGTCGGAGCGCCGCGAGTTCGAGCTGGCCGAGCAGGGGTTTATTGCGCTGACGATGCGCAAGAACACCGACAACGCCGCGTTTTTCTCCGCCAACTCGTGCCAGAAGCCAAAGTTTTTCGGCAAGACCGCCGAGGGCCGCGAAGCCGAAACCAACTTCAAGCTGGGCACGCAACTGCCGTACATCTTCATCGTTAGCCGCCTCGCGCACTACATCAAGGTGATCCAGCGCGAAAACATCGGGACGTGGAAAGAGCGCGGCGATCTTGAAACCGAGCTGAACAACTGGATTCGCCAGTACGTGGCGGACATGGACGATGCCACCTCCGGTGTGCGCGGCCGCCGTCCGCTGCGTCAGGCGGAAATTGCTGTCTCGGACGTCGAAGGCGATCCGGGCTGGTATCGCGTGAACATGAAGGTGCGGCCGCATTTCAAATACATGGGCGCATCGTTCACGTTGTCGCTGGTGGGCAAGCTCGACAAGGCTTGATTTGCCAGATTTGAGGAAAGAAGGGTTACGTATCGGTCGGACATGCATTAACCCTGTTGTCGCCGTAGCACTCACATTTATTGCTGGAGATTTGTTATGCCAATGCCTTGTTACCTCACGCTGGAAGGCCCGAACGGGAAAATCGACGGCTCTTGCGAAGTCGAACCCCATAAAGGCAAGATCGAAGTCCAGGCCGCTGAAATGGCCGTCGAGCTGCCGCGCAACCCGCAGACCGGTTTGCCCGCAGGCAAGCGCCAGCATCTGGGCTTGAGCATCACGAAGGTGATCGACAAATCATCGCCGAAGATTTTCCAGGCCCTGTGTTCCGGGCAGCAGATGAAAAGCGGCTTGCTCGAGTTTTACCGCACCAGCCCGCAAGGCAAGGAAGAGAAGTACTACACCATCAAGGTGTCGAATGCGGCGGTGGTGTCGGTGCGCGACTGGGTGCCCAATTGCCTCGATCCGGAAAACAAGCAGATGGGCCATATGGAAACCGTCAGCCTGACCTACGAAAAAATCGTGGTGACCTGGGTCAAGGATGGCATCGAGGCCGAAGACGACTGGCTCAATCCGAAGGCCTAAACGATGTAACCCCGTCGATGTAACCCCGTCGATGTAACCCCGTGACGCCGCCAGGCCAGGCAATCCGGCGTGGCCGTGGCGTCCCGGCAGCATCGCTACAAGGGATGAGGCCTGGAACGCAAGCCGCATCCAGGCTTCGAGGCTTCGAAGCCGTGAGCCTCGAGTTCCAGGCCTCGCGTTTCAAGCTTCAAGCATCAAGCCTTACCCGGACACACGCCAAGCCATGAGAGAGCAAAGATTGCTGGAGCGTATCGCGGCTTCGGAGGCGGCCTCGGAGAGCGCTCAGGAGCGCTCGCATTCGACCCGTTTCGACGTGCTGATGCAGTCGATCCTCGATCATCTGACACGCCTGCTCAATACGCGCCGTGGCAGTGTGCCCAGCGCGCCGGGCCTGGGCGTGCCGGATATCACCAACCTCGCCGGGTCGCTGGAAGCCGGCAGCCTGCAGCGCGCCGTGGATGACATGACGCAGTTGCTGCGTCGTTACGAGCCGCGTCTCAAGCAGCCGAAAGTGACCTACGTGGCCGATCTGGGCCACCGTCTTAGCCTGAGCTTTGCCATTGAAGGCAGCCTGAATATTGATTCGCAGGATGTGCCGGTCAGCGTGATGACCCAGGTGTCGCCGGAAGGCCGGGTGCAACTCAAGCGAGGCCATCGTGCTGAATACCTACTTTGAACAGGAACTGGGCCGCCTGCGCGGCCTGGCGAGCGAATTCGCCGCGCTGAACCCGGCGCTCGCGCCGCTGCTTGGCGCCGATGTCGCGCCGGATCCGGATGTCGAACGCCTGCTCGAAGGCGTGGCGTTTCTCACCGGGCTGATGCGCCAGCGGCTCGATGACGAATTCCCCGAGTTTGTCCAGTCGCTCGCGCAGATGCTGTTTCCGCATTTTTTGCAGCCGTGGCCGTGCATGACGATCATGCAGTTCCAGCCTAAAGGCCCGCTGGGCGGCACGGTGCGCATTCCTGCCGGGGCCGAGGTGGCCTCGGTGCCGGTGGATGGCGTGCGCACGACGTTTCGCACTTCGTTTCCGGTGGCCGTCGAGCCGCTTTCGTTGCGCGCGGCGCGCTGGGAGGGCGAAGGTGCGCAGCGCAGCCTGCGTCTCGAGTTCGTCTTCGAGGGAATTGAGGCGAACGCCTGGCGCGCCCAGCGTGTGCGGCTCTATCTGGGCGATGCGGTGGCGGATGCCTCGCGCTTGCTGTTGCTGATGATTCGCTATGTGCGCGAAATCCATCTCAGCGCGCCGGGCGGCGCGCTGACGGTGCTGCCGCCCTCGGCGATCAGCATGGCGGGGCTGAACCCCGATGCCACGCTGGTGCCACATAACGACAACACGCACCCCGCGCATGCGCTCTTGCGCGAGTATTTTGTCTTCCCTGAAAAATTCCTCTACCTCGATTTGAGCGGCTTCGAGCGCTGGAGCGAGCGCGGCACGAGCGGGGCGTTCAGCGTGCGCTTCGTGCTCAACGAATGCCCCGACTGGGCCCCGGCGCTAGGCGAGACCAGCTTCCAGCTCAATACCACGCCCGCTGTGAACCTGTACGAAGCCCAGGCGCATCCCGTGAGCCTCGATGAGCGCCAGGCGGAATATCCCGTGCAACTGCAGGAAAAAGACGGGCGCCGCGTCGGGCAGATTTTTTCGCTCGAACGGGTCAGCGGTTATGCCGCAGGCGAAGAGATCGACTATCTGCCCTTCGCCGCGTTTGCGGGCGGACCGAACACCTACCATTTGCGGCTGCGCGAATCGCCGCTGAAAGAAGGCGTCGACTGTTTCTTAAGCGTGGCCCACGCGCCGCAAACCGCCGGGCCCAGCACGTTGAGCGGCACCGCGCTTGCCGCGCACCCCACCCGCCCAACGCTGTCGATCGAAGCGCTCTGCACCCATGGCGCGCTGCCCGAGGTGCTGCGTCTGGGCGATATCTGCTTGCCCACCGACAACTCGCCGTCGCGCATGAGCTTTCATAACATCCGCCCGGTCACGTCCTACCGCTTGCCGGTGCTGGATGACCGCCTGCTCTGGCGCATGGTGTCGCATCTGAGCGCGAACCATTTGCGCCTGTCCAGCGTCAAGCAGTTGCGCCAGTTATTGAGCCTGCAACTGGCGGGGGCACGCGCAGGCGTGGCGGATGTCGCGCAACAGCGCCGCATCGACGCCATCGAGGCCTACACCGTGACCCCGGCGCAACGCCTGATGGGCGGCATCCCCGTGACCGGCTGCGAGATCGCGCTGGTGTGCCGCAGCGATGCCTTCGTCAACCTCGGCGGGCTGTTTCTGTTTGGCGCGATGCTCGACGAGTTCTTTGCCGGCATCGTTGGGCTGAACGCTTTTTCGATGCTATCGATTACCGATCCGGTTACCGGAGAAATACTGCAATGGCCAGCGAAGATCGGGCAGCAACAACTGCTCTGAGCCGACTCGAGGCGGATGGCCCACGCTATGGTTTTTTCCAGGCGCTGCGGCTGTTGCGGCGTGACTATCCGGACCGTGCGGCGTTCGAAGCCGCGCTGCGCTTTCAGCCGACGCTGGGCCTGGGCTTCGCCGGTCACGACATCGAGCGCATTGGGCGCGATGCCGAGGGCAAGATCCGCATCGGGGTGAATTTCTTTGGCCTGTATGGCGTGTCCTCGCCGCTGCCGACGTTTTACACCGAAGACCTGATCGACGAAGCGCGCAATGGCCGCAGCGCGATGCGCGACTTCATCGACATCGTGCACAACGCGCTGTATCCGATGCTGTTCCAGGTCTGGGAGAAATACCGGCTCTGGTTGAGTGTCGCGGAAGGGCGCGAGCGCGAGCGCTACGACTTGCTGCTGGCGCTGATCGGCCGCATGGACGCCGAGCGCCGTTTGCCGCGCGAGGCGGAACTGCTGCGCTTCGCCGGCCTGATGACGCATATGCCGCGCTCGGCGCTGGGGTTGCAAACCCTGGTGCGCGGGCTGATCGGCTTTGGCCGGGTGCGCGTCGAGCCGTGTGTGCTGAATGTGATCCCGGTGCCGGACAACGCCCGCTGCGAACTCGGCGCCCCCAGCGCACGACTCGGCAGCACCTTGCTCGGCACCGAAGTGGCGCGCCGCAGCGGCGTGGTCAAGCTGCATGTGCATCAGCTCAACGCCGAGCGTTTCGCCCAGTTGCTGCCCGGTGGCCGCGTGTGGCAGCGCCTCGTGCGCCAGCTCGCGCTGTATCTGCATGAACCGGTGTGCTGCCGTCTGATTCTGTATCCCGATCCACCTGCTCGCCGCGGCATGACGCTCGGCGCGTCGGGCCACGCCCGGCTCGGCCTCGATGCCTGGCTGGGAGAGGCTTTCCTCGACTATCCCCAGCCCGGCATCGAAGCCGACGAACGCGTAGAGCTCACGCTGCTCGCGGGCGATGAATCTCAACAAGCTTTTGCGCAAGGAGCCTTCGCATGATCCAGCTCGACCTCAAGGCGCTCTTCGCCCGACTCAACCCGTTTGTGCGCCAGGCGCTCGAAGATGGCGCGGGACTCGCGCTCGCGCGCAGTCATTACGAAATTGGCGTGGAGCATCTGCTGCGCAAGCTGCTCGATGAGCCCGCAGGCGATGTGCCGCTGTTGCTGGCGCATGCGCAAATCGATGTCGCGCGCCTGCGTCATGCCGTGGATACGGCGCTGGCCGAACTCAAGAGCGGCAATGCGGGCCGTCCAGTGTTCGCGCCGCTCCTGACCGAGTGGGTGCAGGACGCGTGGATGGTGAGTTCGGTGACGCTGGGGCAAACGCGGATTCGTAGCGCGGCGCTGTTGCTGGCGTTGCTGGAGCGCAGCGGTTATTACGTCGCGGGCATGGCTTACGCGCAGATTCTGCGGCCGGTGCAGGCGAGCGCGCTGCGCGAGGCGTTCGCCAGCGTCTGCGAAGCTTCGCTGGAAGGCCCGGCGCAGGACGCGCCAGAGGCCGGCGGAGTGGGAGGGGCGGGCAGTGCGATGGGCGGCCAGGCCACCGGCCCCGCAGGGGAATCCGCGCTGATGCGTTTTTGCGAGGATTTCACGGCCAAGGCCGTGGCGGGCAAGATTGATCCGGTGTTTGGCCGCGATGCCGAAATCCGTCAGATCATCGACATTCTCGCCAGGCGGCGCAAGAACAATCCGATTTGCGTCGGTGAGCCGGGTGTGGGCAAGACCGCGCTGGTTGAGGGCCTCGCGCTACGCATCGCCGAGGGCGATGTGCCTGAGAGCATGCTGGGCACGCGTCTGCTCGGGCTCGATCTCGGCTTGCTGGAAGCTGGGGCGAGCGTCAAGGGCGAATTCGAGCGGCGCTTGCGCCAGGTGATCGACGAAGTGAAGGCCTCGGCGCAACCGGTCATTCTCTTTATCGACGAAGCCCACATGCTGATCGGCGCGGGTGGCCAGGCCGGAGGTGGCGATGCCGCCAACCTGCTCAAGCCTGCGCTGGCACGCGGCGAGTTGCGCACCATCGCGGCCACGACGTGGAGCGAATACAAGAAGTACTTCGAAAAAGACGCGGCGCTAGCGCGCCGGTTTCAGCTGGTCAAACTCGATGCGCCCGATGTCGCGGCGACGATCCACATTCTGCGCGGCCTGAAAGACGCCTACGAGAAAAGCCATGGCGTGACGATCCGCGATGACGCGCTGGTGGCCGCGGCGGAGTTGTCGCATCGCTATATCACCGGGCGGCAGTTGCCGGACAAGGCGGTGGATTTGCTCGATACCGCGGCGGCGCGGGTGCGCATCAGCCAGAACGTGAAGCCCGCTGAGCTGGAGCAAGTCGAGCGCACGCTGCTGGCGCTCTCGCGCGAGCGCGCGGCGCTCTCGCGCGATGCGTCGTTTGGCTATGGCGACCAGGCCGCGCGGCTGTTGCAGATCGAGGAGGCGTGCGCCGCGCTCAAAGCGCAGCAGGCCACGTTGACGGCGCGCTGGCAGGCCGAGCGTCAGGCGGCGCTGGCCTTGCTGGCACAACGCGGGCCAGCGCCTGGCGCGGAACAGGCGGCGGCTGCGGATGAGGCCTCGGGTGCGGCTGCGGATGAGGCCACGGCCGCCGTGGCCGAGGCGCAGACCGGCGCGGCCCCCGCCGCCGCGCTCACCCTCCAGGCGGCCCGTGCCGCGCTCGAAGCGCTCCAGGGCGACGACCCGCTGCTCTTCACCGACGTTGGCCCCGAAACGGTGGCCAAGGTCGTCGCCGACTGGACCGGCATTCCGCTCGGCCGCCTGCAGCGCGACCGCGCCGCCACCGTGATGGCGCTGGCTGACACGCTCAAGGCGCGCATCCGGGGCCAGGAGGGCGCGCTCGAGCGCATCGTCGATATCGTCAAATCCGCCTCGTCGGGCCTCAAGGACCCGCTCCAGCCGCTCGGCGTTTTCCTGCTGACCGGCCCCAGCGGCGTCGGCAAAACCGAAACCGCGCTCTCGATTGCCGACCATCTGTTCGGCGGCGAAGCCGCGCTGGTCACGATCAACATGAGCGAGTTCCAGGAACGCCACACCGTGAGCCGCCTGGTGGGCTCGCCCCCCGGCTATGTCGGCTATGGCGAAGGCGGCCTGCTGACCGAAGCCGTGCGGCAGCGGCCATATTCGGTGGTGCTGCTCGACGAAGTCGAAAAAGCCCATCTGGACGTGGTCAACATCTGTTACCAGATCTTCGATAAAGGCACGCTCTCCGATGGCGAAGGACGCGATGTCGATTTCAGCAACACCGTGGTGTTTCTCACTGCGAATCTCGCCAGCGAACAGATTGTCGATGCCTGCGCCAAGGCCGAAGCCGCTGGTGTCGCGCCTGATCTCGACGCGCTGGTGGCGCAGATCACGCCCGCGCTGGCGAAGCATTTCAAGCCCGCGCTGCTGGCGCGCATGACCGTGATTCCGTATGTGACGCTGCCCGCCAGCGCGCTCGAAGGCATCGTGCGGCTCAAGCTCGCGCGCATCAGTGAGCGTCTGCAAAGCGGCAGCCATATCGCGCTGAGCTTCGCGCCCGAGGTGGTGCAGGCGATCACGCAGCGCTGCCATGAGGTGGAAAGCGGTGCCCGCAATATCGATTTCATCGTGCGCAAACATGTTTTGCCGCGCCTCTCGGACGTGCTGCTGGCCGCGCAATGCGATGGCCGTGTGTTGCGCGCGGTGCAGGTGAGCGTCGCGCCCGATGGAAGTTTTGCGGTGACGGCACAAGACGCTGACAGCGATGCCGAAGCCAACGCCAACGCTGTGGTTGAGGTTGCAACGTTGCCCACCGAGGTCGCTTCATGAGTGCAGACAATCTTGCCGCGCAGCTTGCCACTGAGACGGCGCTGAAATACCGCTTCGAATGCGAGGGCTATGCCAGCGGGACGTTTTGGGTTTCGCAGTGGGCGGGCACCGAGCGCGTCTGTGAGCCCTACCGCTTCGAGATCCTGCTGGCCTCGACGCTGGACACCGTTGAGCCGCAAGCGCTGCGTGGCAGCCGCGCCACGCTGACGATCGTCGACGCCAGCGGCGTCACCGCGTTGCGCCATGGCGTGCTGACCCAGGCCACGCAGCTCGATTCCGACGATCACTTCGCGTATTACCGCGTGGTGCTGGAGCCGCGTCTGGCGCGGCTGCGCGAATGGATTTACAGCGAGATCTATCTGAACCTGGCGCTGCCGGACCTGATTCGCCAGGTGTTGCGGCAAGGTGCGCTGACCACCGAGCCCGGCCCGGCCAGTTACGATTTCCGCATCGCCGCCGGGCCCGATGACAGTGCGCCGACCCAGGCCAACTTTATCTGCCAGTTCGAGGAAAGCTGTCTCGCATTTTTGACGCGGCGTCTCGCGCACGAAGGCTGGTACTACTACTTCGAGCAGCTCGAAGACGGCGAAGCCGTGGTGTTTTGCGCCAGCCGCGAGCAGCAGCCCACGCCGCCACTCGAGCTGTATTACCGGCCCGCAGGCGGGCTGCTGTCGGACCAGGGCGCGGCCATCGTCGAGCGTTTTAGCGAAACGGCGTTCGATACGGCGCAGCAAGTGACGCTGAAGGACTTCGCCGCGACCCGCGCGATGCTCGAACTCAGCGTCGGGCAAAGCGTGAGCGGCGGCAACGTCGGCGAATGGACCCGCTACGGCGAGCATTTCGATAGTGAACGCCAGGGTGCACGCCTGGCCGGGCTACGCGCCGAGGCGCTGGCCTGCCGCGCCACACGCTTTAGCGGCGCGACGCGTTCGGCCGGGGTGAGCGCGGGTTATCCGTTCGTGTTGCAAAAGCATTTTCGTGAAAGCTGCAATACCCGCTACTACGTGACCGAGGTCACGCATTCCGGGGTGCAGCCCTTGCCGCTTGTCGCTACGCGCCAGGAGAACCTGACGCGCAGCTATCACAACGAGTTCGTCGCGCTGCCTTTCGCGGTGCAATACCGGCCTTCGCCGAACGTGCCCTGGCCGCATATCGCGGGCTATATCAGCGCGACGATCGACGCCGAAGGCGATGGCCAGTTGCCCGAACTCGATGAAAACGGTTGCTACAAGGTGCAGTTTCTCTTCGACCGTTCGGACAAGCAGGCTGGACGCGGCTCGGCCTGGTTGCGGCTGGCCGCGCCTTACGCGGGCGCGGGGCATGGCATGCATTTCCCGCTGCATAAGGGCTCGGAAGTGCTGATCGCATTTATCAATGGTGATCCGGACCGGCCGGTGATCGCGGCAGCGGTGCCGAACTCCGAGCATCCGAACCTGGTGACGCTGAAGAACCCGACGCAAAACACGCTGCAAAGCGCGGGCGGCAACCGCATGCTGATGGACGACAGCGATGGCCACCAGAGCCTGACGATGGCCTCGCCGGTGGCGGGCACGAATCTCGTGCTGGGCGCGGCCAAAACGCCTGGCATGGCGCTGAGTTCGCAAGGGCATATCGCCATGACGTCGAGCAGCTCCGCGCGCACCGTTGGCAATGTGTATAGCGAGACCATCAACTACGGTGGTGGTGGCGGTGGCGGTGGCGGTGGCGGTGGTGGCGGTGGCGGTGGTGGTGGTGGTGGTGGCGGTGGCGGTGGCGGTGGCGGTGGCGGTGGCGGTGGCGGTGGTGGTGGTGGCGGTGGCGGTGGTGGTGGTGGTGGTGGCGGTGGTGGCGGTGGTGGTGGCGGTGGTGGTGGTGGCGGTGATGGCCCGACGCCTACACCGACGCCTACACCGACTCCGACACCGACTCCGACACCGACACCGACTCCGACACCGACACCGACACCGACACCGACGCCGACGCCTACACCGACACCGACTCCGACTCCGACACCGACTCCGACTCCGACTCCGACTCCGACTCCGACTCCGACGGCGGCGCCGGCGCCGGCATTCATTTCCAACAACTTCGCTCTCGGGCCCGGCAAGTTTTTTAGCGGTGCGCAAAACATGGGCGTCATAGTCCAGAACTACATCGGCGCGTCAATCCAGAACTATGCCGTGAGCCTGACGCAAAACGTGACGGGCTTTTGCACCGAGTTCTATGAAGGTCTGGCAACGGAGATCTATATGGGCTGGCATCTCGTACGTCATCCGATCGGACGCGCGATCTACGCCGAGGACACGCTGGTCAACGAGGCCACGCGTTCCGTCACCGTGGCGGGCCTGACCGATTTCACGACGAACACGTTGCAGATGTCGGCGGTGGGTGGCGTCAACTTTGGCTTTGGCACCTGGGACACCTACGCCGATGCGATGTCGGTATCCGTGGGCGGGGTGGTCAATTTCAGCAGCCTGGACGAGACAGTGTTCAAGAGCCCGACCGGCGTGACACTTGAGTCCGGCACCAGTGTTCTGGATCTGTCACCGGAGGATGTCGTGCTGCAATCGATCGAATCCACGATGGTGGGCAGCGACGGCATGATGGGGGTTTTCGGCGAGGAGATCGACGTCGCAGGGCCAGACGGGAGCCCCGCCAGCCTGATTCTCGTGAGTGGCGATGAGATCGGTGTGCAGGCCGAGATGCTGACGCTCAATGGCACGCTGATCAACATTGGCTAAAGCTAGCGCGGCCAGCGTGGCCACCGCGCCCGGAAATCCAGCGGGTTTCCGGACGCGTCCTGATGTTTTGCTGCAATCCCTCACGGGCTGATTTGATGAAAATCCACAAACCTGCTGAAACGCTGATTCTGCTGAAACACGGCGCCCGTTTTGGCAAACCGTGCCTGACGGTGACGCTGGGTTATATGGCGCACGTCGATGGCACGTTGCTGACCGAGCAGGCGGCCTGGGGCGCATTGCTGGCGCAGTTCAAATCACAGCCGTTCGATAGCGGCGAGAAAAAAGCGCGCGGTGTGTTCGCCGTGGCGGGCGAGGCGCGTGCGCCCGAGGGCCATCAGGTGCTGGCGATGACCGTCTCGGCGCGCTGCGCCGGGCGCGAAAAAACCCTGCACGTCTACGGCGAGCGCTATTGGCGTCACGGGCTGTCCGCCGCGCTGCCGGGCTGGATTCCGGGCGAGCCCAAACCGTTTGCCACGATGCCGCTGGATTTCGCCCATGCCTATGGCGGCCCGCTGTGGCGCGACAATCCGCACGGGCTGGGCCATCGCGCCGAGGGCGCGGACTGGGCCAGGGTGGCGTTGCCCAATCTCGAACTGCCTGGCTCACCCTGCCTCTCCCCGGCTGACCGCCCGCTGGCCGCGACCTATCTGCCGTTACCTTCCGATGCCCCGGCGCGCGCGCAGTGGCTCGGCGCACTCGATGAGCGCTGGCGCAAGACGCGCTTTCCCGATTACCCCGATGACACCGATCCGCGCTTTTTCGATGCCGTCGCGGAAGATCAATGCCTCGACCGTTATTTCACGGGTGATGAGCCCTTCGAAGTGATGGGCATGCATGCGTTGTGGCCCACGGTGGGTGGCCGCTTGCCCGGCCTGCGGCCGCGCCTGCTGTGGCGCGAGGCGCGCCTCGACGAAAACGGCATACGGCGCGAGGACGGCCCGGTGATGGAGAGCCCGCTCGATCTCGATACGGTCTGGCTCTTTCCCAACGACGAGCGCGTGCTGGTGCTGTACCGCACGACCTGGCGCGTGAACGAACTGGATGCGACCGACGTAGCCGCGTTGCGCATCTACACCGAGCGTTTGTCGGACACCCCTGCCAGCAGCGCGGCGCTGGTGGCGCGCTGGCGTGAAGAAGGCGCGGCGGCCACGGCGAAGAAGATGGGGGCCGCCGCGCCTGCCGCTGCGCTCAAAGCGCCAGCGCCAGCGGCAGGCCTGCCGCCCGCGTTGCGGGCGCAACAGGTCGCCTTGCGTGAAGCCCAGGCGGAGGCGGTTTGGGCCGGGATTGAGCAGCGCCACCAGACGCTGATGGCGACCCTGATGCAGCAGCCAGGCGGCATCGACGCGGTGGCGCAAATTCCGGCGCCGCAGCGTGCCGCGTTCGACGCGGCACGGATGAATCCGCCGGTGTTGAGCGGCGCGACGAGCGTCGATGTGCCTGCGAAGATGCGCGAGATCATGACGCAAGCGGGGGTGCCCGAGGTGCAGATCGAACATTTTCTGCGTGCGCCGCCTGCCACGCCGCAAGCGCTCACCGAGGCGTTAGAGGCGGCCCGCGCACAGATTACGGCGGGGCCGCTCGATGGCGCGCAAAAGGGGCACGTGCTGGGCCATCTGACAGCATTTGGCGCGCTGGCCGAGGCCCGTGCGGCGAAGTGGCCGGAGGCGCTGGCGGCATCGGGTGCACCAGGCCAGGATGCGGTACCGAATGCTGCTTCAGCTGCCGCTACGGCGGCCACTACAGCCGCCCCCGCGCCCGCGGTGCGCAGCGCCCGCACCACGCTGGACGTCGCCGCCATCGTTGCGCGGCTCGCGGCACACCAGCCGCTCACGCGTATCCACGTTAAGCAGCAAGACCTGAGCGCACTGAATTTCGACGGCATCGATCTCAGCGATAGCGAATTCATCGACTGCAATTTCACGCGCGCTTCGCTGCAACGCGCGCGATTGCCGCGCAGCACGTTTGCCGGCTGCACCTTGAACGAAGCCCGGCTCGATGCCGCTGACCTAAGCGGCACGGCGTTCACCGGCTGCGATCTCAGCGCGGCTCGCCTTGCCGCCTGCAACGGCCGCGCCATGCGCTGGACGCGCTGCCAGGCGGCCGGTGCTGATCTGAGCGGCGCGAGCCTGAATCAGGCGAGCTTCACCGAATGCACGTTCGATGGCCTGCGCGCGGCGCAATGCAGCGCCACGCAAGCGACGTGGCGGCAATGTTCCTTGTTGCGGGCCGATTTCACCCGGGCCAACCTCGAACGCTCGACTTTCGCCCAGTGCGCTATCGGGCATGCCGTGTTCGACCATGCGCGGCTCGTCAAGGCGCAGTGGCAGACCGTGAGCGGCAACGGCGTGCAATGGCGCGAAGCCAATCTCACGAACTGGCGCGTGTTCTCGCAATGCGTGTTCGAGGAGGGCGATTTCACCCAGGCCAACCTGAGCCAGGCTTGCTTGCGCAATAGCAGTCTCAGGCGCGCCTGCTTGCGCGAGGCGCGGCTCGATGGCGCGCTGCTGCTGGCCTGCGATCTCAGCAGCAGCGAGGGCTACCACCTCAGCGCGCGGGGCGCGCAGTTCACCGATTCACGTTTGAACCACGCGCAATGGCGCGGCGCGAATCTGCTGGGTGCCTCGTTGCGCAAGGTGCAGTTGTGCGACGTCGATTTAACCGGCGCGAACCTGTATAGCGTACAAACGCGCGGCGCCGTGGTGTCAGGCGTGAAGCTCTATCAGGCGCTGCTGACGCGCTGCCGTTTGCTCGAGGAGCACAGCTCATGACGATGACGCCAACCTCTATCCCTAGTCCTGGCCCTGGCCCTGTCTCAACGTCTGCGGCTGCACCGCTCACGCGTGCCGCGTTGCTGGAACAGATCGCACGGGGCAAGGTGCTGCGCGGCCTGAAGCTGGCCGGAGGCGATTATCGGGGGCTAGCGGCCAAGGCCGCGCGCTTCGACGGGGTCGATGCGCGCGGGGCGCGTTTCGACGACGCGCAACTGGCGCAAACGCACTGGAAAAACTGTCTGCTCGACGGTGCGCAGTTCAACCAGGCGCAACTGCCGCAAGCGCGTTTCGAGGCCTGCCAGGCGAGCCAGAGCGCGTGGCGCGGCGCCAACCTGTTGCGCTCGACGTGGCAGCGCTGCACGCTGACCCAGGCGCAATTCGATGGCGCCAACCTGACGCGTCTCTCGTGGTTCGACTGCGTGGCAAGCGGGGCGGCGCTGGCGCGAGCCACGCTCGATATCGCGTTGCTGAAGAACTGCGATCTGCGCGCCATGGATCTGCAACGGGTGTCCTGGCGTCTGGTGCAAATCCGCGATTGCGACTTGAGCGGCAGCCAGTTCGCCGGAGCGCGCTTCGCGCACAGCGCGATGAGCGGCGTGAAGGCCCATGCGACGGATTTTCGCGGCATCGAAGCGCCGTATCTGGCATTCGAACGTAGTGATTTGCGTGGCGCGCGTTTCGTGGGAGCACAGCTCAAGGGGGCGAAGTTCGATCAGGCGCAACTGGAAGGCACGGATTGTTCGGAGGCCGACCTGACGCTGGCGCGCTTCGTCGAGGCGCAAGGGGCCGGGCTGAAGCTGTGCCGCGCGCAACTGGTGCGCGCGGATTTTTCACGTGCGGCGCTACCCGGCGCGGATTTTACGGACGCTGAGGTGGAGAACGCGAGCTTCGATGACGCCGATCTGGACGGCGCGATCTGGGAGCGCTGCAACCGCGCGGCCGCGCGCGCCCCAGACCTGTTGCTGCACGAAGCGCTGGCGTGGCGGCCGCCGGTGTGAGCCATCTAGCCCCGTAATCAGGCAGTCATCAGGCCGCCACCAGGCCGCAACCAGGCCGCAACCAGGCCGCAGCAACCACCGATTAGCGAATCAACCGGAGTCGATTTCATGCAGGCGATCAGAAAACCTACCCTTCAGGCCCATGTAGCGGCGTTCTATCACGCTGAGGTGACGGCTCTGCACGCCGACGACACGCTCGCGGTGAGCTGCGACGGCTTTGCCTTCGAGGTCCGGCTGGCGGCGGGCTGCCTGCTGCAGCCCGCGGTAGGCGACACGGTGCTGGTCACCGTGGCGGGCGAGACGGGCTACGTGCTGAATGTGCTGGAGCAGGCCGCAGCCGCGGGCGCACGGCGCGTGCTGCGCTTGGGCGACGAGGTGCAACTGGCCACCGAAGCCGGCACGCTGAGCCTCGAAGCGCGTCATGCCGCGCTGCGTTTTACGAGCTGCGATTGGCACAGCGGCACGCTGCATTGGCATGGCGACGAAGCGCGTTCGGTCTGGCGCGAGCGCAGCGACTGGAGCGAGCGCCGTTTCGAGGCCGCGGGCACGGCTGAAGAGTGCCTCGGCGAGAGCGTGCGGCGCATCGCCGGTCACGAAGAAACCAGCGCCCATTCGATGCGCCAGCGTATCGCAGCGGAGTGGGAGGCGTATGCGCAGGACGTTTCGCTCTTTGGCGAGGGGCGTGTCAAGGTCGATACCGAGGGCGAGATTCAACTGGGGTAACGGAAGCCAAGCCCGGGAACGCCAAGCCCGGCATGCCACGTGGCGCAGTGGATGAGCCCAGGCCAGACGCCATGAATGACACAGACTGACCAGGAGAGAACACGATGTTTTGGTTAACGATGGCTGGAGCGATGCTGCTGGCGGAGCTGGATGTTTGCCTGACCCCGGTGGCGACGCCTGCGGGCCCGGTTCCGACGCCGCTGCCTTATCCCAACTTTGGCGATACGGGTGCGGCTGTCGCGGCGTTGATGAACATTCTCGTCGGGGGCGCGCCTGCGCTGAACCAGATGAGCGAGATTCCGGTGAGCTCGGGCGATGAGGCGGGCACCTACGGTGGCGTGGTGTCCCTGTTGTTCGGCGCCAAGATCAGCTTCGTCGAGGGCATCCCGAACGTGGCGGCAGGGGGCATGCCGGTCGTGACGCTGTGCGGCCTGACCTCCCAGAACCTCGACAACGCCCCAGGCGCTGCCATCACACCGAGCCAGGTGACCGTTATGGTTGGAGCCTGAAAGATGAAATGGCATAACGCGCAAAAGACCGCTACCCTACGCCCCCGGACCTTAATGAGATTACCCGCCGGTGCGATGCTTGCCTTGACCCTGGCCACAACGCTGTTACTGGGCGGATGTGGCGCAGTCAATGGCATGCTAGGCGGTAATTCTGAGACAAAAGCCCTGTCGCAGCTGAAATGGGCCTACGCCGCTGACGGCCTGAAAATCGTCTGGCAGGCCGATGCCCATCTGAACGAAGCCGAAGGCCAGCCGCATGCGCTGGCGCTGGTGGCGGTGCAGATGGAAGACCCCGCGGCCTTCACGGCCTACGCGGGGGCGACCGACAAGCTGGCGGAACTGTTGGCGGCCAGTGTGCCGCCGCCGGGCTTTTTGTCGCTGACGCCGTTTTTTGTCCAGCCCGGCGCGCAAGGCAGCATCACGCTGCCGCGGATGGAGAAAGCCCAGTACGTCGGCATTGTCGCGGGCTATTACGGCTTCGATCCGGCGCGCATCGTGCGGCTGTATCGCATTGGGGTACAGGTGGATACCCACGGCTGGGTCGTGAAAACCCGCTCGGCCGCGCCCGTGCCGTTGCAGGTCACGCTGGTGCTGGGGCGCGACGGGCTCGACGGGACGCAGCAGGGCATCGCGGCGAAGCCACCGGCGCTGACGAAGCCGCCTGCTGCAGGCGAAGTGCCGCTGCCCACGGGCGCACCCGCGGCGCCCGTGGTGGCGCCCGCGCTGCCGGGCGCGCCGGGGGCCCCGGCCGTTCCGGCACCGGCTGCACCGGTACCGGCCGTTCCGGCCCCTCCCGAGGCCGCTCCTCCCGAGGCGGCGGTGAAAGCGGGCTCGGACTGGCCGGGCGTGTCCGCTCTGGGGGAGATCCCCGGTTTGGGAACAGGAGTGGAAGCCGAGGCGAAAAAAGCGCTGCAAAAATGAAGCGGGCAGCGAGTCGTACCGAATACCGATACACGTAGCAAACCGAACACGCCATAACCGCATAACACGAGCGCGCGAGCCGTACCGCCGCCATGGACCGTAAAAACGCGCAACGTGCGTCCAGTGCCCGGCCCAACAGAGGCGAGAGGCACACCGGATGCGCCGCCGCAGGGGAAACGCAGATGAATTTCGAACAGCCGCTTTACTGGCACCAGGGGCAACTGCTCCAGCCACAGCACTTGCAGCACGCCGACGCGTATCACGCGAGCCGCCTCGAACGCCTGGCCGATCTGGCGCTGCCGTACTGCTGGGGCCTCGAAGCCTTGCAGATCAACGAAGCCGCGCTGGCGGCAGGGCAGTTCATGGTGAATACGCTGAGCGCCCGTTTTCAGGACGGCACCTTCGTGCGCTATCCCGGCAATGCGCTGCTCGAAGCCCGCAGCCTGGCGCGCACGGGGGACGCCAACTGGCCGCGCACGCTGCATCTGGGCGTGCGCCGCGTTGTGCCGGGCAGCGCCAACTGCACCGTGCACGATACGCTCGATGCCGCCGCCACGGCGCCCACGCGCTTTGCCGCGCTGACCGATCCCGAAACCGTCACCGATTACTTAAGCGGCGGTAACGCCGCGCAGGTGCGCGGCATGCATTACGTGCTGCGCCTGTTCTGGGAGGACGAGCTCGAAGCGGCGAGCCAGTACGAACTGCTGCCATTGGCGCGGCTCGAACTCGACGGCGACAGCGTGCGTCTGGCGCCCGGTTTCATGCCGCTGGTGGCCAGCCTCGGCGCCAGCGCGGCGCTGATGCAAGCCGTGCGCGATATCCGCGACGAACTGCTGGGCCGCGCGCATCAGCTCGAAACCAGCAAGATCGCCGCCGATGCGCTCAACGTCGGCATCGACAGCGGCCAGTTGCGCGTGCTGATGGCGCTCAACGTGCTGGGCCGCTACGGCCCGCTGCTGTGTCATTTCCTCGAGACACCGCAAACCCATCCGTGGCCGGTCTACGGCGCGCTGCGCCAACTGGTGGGCGAACTCAGCATGTTCTCGACGCGTTACGACATGCTGGGCCGTGGCACCGATGACCGCGTCGCGGTCGCGCCGTACCGCCATGAGGAAGCCGGGATGCAGATCGCCTCGATCGGCACGCTGATTGCCCGCCTGCTCAACGAGATCACGTTCGGCCCCGATCAGGTGGTGCGCTTCGAGCGCGCCGACGATCTCTGGGTGGCCGATTTGCCCGAGAGTTTCCTGAGCGGGCGCAATCGCTATTACCTGATCGTGGCGGGGCTGACCGAGGCCGAAGCCGTCGCGCGCTTTGCCGCCGAAGCCAAACTCGGCGCGGCCAGCGAACTGGCCAATCTGGTCTCGCATGCGCTGCCGGGCCTTGAGTTGCTGCCGCTGGCGGTGCCGCCCGCGGGGATGCCCCGGCGTCAGCAGTCCGCGTACTTTCGCATCGAAACCGTTAGCGACGCCTGGGCCTCCGTGGTGCGCGAGCGCGGCGTGGCGTTGTTCCATGGCGCGCAGACCCAGCCGTTAGCGGTCGAAATCGTGATGATCCGGAGATAAGGCAATGCGTCAGGCAAGTTGCTGGACCCCGGTGCTGGAATATGCCGCTGCCGCTTTCACGGGCCATGCGCCGGTGACGGTGGCCTTCGAGCACGAGAGCGCGGCGGCCTCGGGCCTCGCGGCGAGCCGCGCGGCGCAGGCGGTGAACGATTTGCATGATTTGTTGCAGGCAGCGCAGACGCGCGCCGGTAACGAAGGCCACGGCCCGGCGGCCGTGCGCGAGGCTTTGTTCGCGGTGGTGGCGTGGCTCGATGAGCGGGCGCTCAGCAGCGACTGGCCGGGCCGCACGGCCTGGCGCGCCGCACCGTTGCAACGGCATTATTTCGGCACCTCGCGCGCCGGGACGGAGTTTTTCGAGCGGCTCGAAGCGCTACCCGACGACGCCACTGAAGTCCGCGAAGTCTATGCGCTGATGTTGCTGTGGGGCTTTCGCGGACGCTTCGCCGCACGTCCAGCCGCCGAGTTTTTCGGCTATCGCCAGGCGCTGTTCGAGCGTCTCGCGCGTGAGTTGCAGATGGCGCCGTTCAATCTCCATGAGCCGTTATTCGTCTTGCCCGCGCCGCCCGCGCCAGAGGCCAACACCCGTTCGCGGCGGCGCGTGACGCTGGCGCTGGTGTTGCTGATCGTGCTGCCGCTGGCCGTGCTGCTGGGTCTGGGCTTGGCTTACGACTGGCTCCTGCTGGATCTGGCCCAGCCTTTGCTGGTGGGGGGCTGAGATGCTACGCAAACTGCTTCGCATGACGGGCGTGGTACTCGGGCTCGTGTTGCTGGCGCTGGCTTGCTGGACGCTGGTGCTGTATCTGGACTGGCCGTTGTGGGCCGCGCCTGGGCTGTTCGTGCTGGCGCTGGGATGCGGCTGGGGCGTGCTGGCGCTGCGGCGCCAGTGGCTGCGCTGGCGCGGTTTGCGCCAGATGGCGGCGGGCATGGCCGTGGCGGGTACGCAAGCGCCGCTGAAAGCCTTCGATGCCGCCTGGCGCGCCGGCCTCAAACGTCTGCGGCAATCACGCCTGAAGCGCCAGGGCAGCGTCGGCGGGCCGCTGTATGCGCTGCCCTGGTTGCTGATGCTCGGCGCACCCGGCAGCGGCAAGTCCGCGCTGCTGACACGCACGCGTTTAGCCTCGACACTGCGCCGTGTGCGCCAGGAAGATCCGGTTGAGCCGACCGCGCTTTTCGACTGGTGGTATTTCGATCACAGCGTGGTGCTCGATCCAGCCGGGCGGCTTTTCGAACACACGGACACGAGCGCGACGGATAGCCGCAGCCTGTGGGCACGGCTGCTCTACTGGCTGGGCCGCACACGGCGGCGCGAGCCGCTCAACGGGATCGTGCTGACGCTGTCGATCGAGACCTTGCTGCAGACCTCCGGGCAACAGCTCGCCGACCAGGGCCGTGAGGCCCGCAGCCGCATCGACACGCTGACGCGCGTCTACGACGTGCGCGTGCCGGTGTATCTGGTGCTGACGCATGGCGACGCCATCGAAGGTTTCGTCGAATGGGGCCGTCTGTTGCCTGAAGCCTTGCGCGAGCAGCCATTTGGCGCGCTGGTCACGCAAGCGCCGAGTGCCTCGCAGTTTCTCGAGGAGGCCTTCGCGCAGATCAGCCAGCGTCTTGCCGACATCCGCATCGCCCAGGGCATGCGCGATAACCAGAGCGTCGAGCTGCTGGTGCCCGAACGGGTGCAGGCGCTGGCCGTGCCGCTCAAGGCTTATCTGGAGCCCGCCTTCGATCACAACCCGTATGGCGAAACCCCGTTGTTGCAAGGCGTGTTCGTCACGGCCGAGGTCCAGGGCAGCAAGGATGGCAAGAACGACAGGGATGGGGCGCACGCGCCGCTCGGCTGGTTTTCCCGCGTGCTGTTCGACACGCTTTTGCCTGCGCGCCGCTCGGGCTGGCGGCCCACGGGTCATTTCGGCGCCTGGCGGCGCTTCATGCGCCACGCGGCGGTGCTGGCCTGGCTGATTGCCTGCTTCACGCTCGGCGCATTGATGACAGCGAGTTTCGTGCGCGATCGCGCCACGCTCGTGCATCTGGTGGAACACCCCGAGCACAAGCTGAGCTCGACGGGCGATTTCGCCACGCGCATGGATATCCTGCTGCGGCATATCCAGACGCTGCGCTGGGTGCATCAGCGCGCCAATAACGGGCTGCTCGATGTGTTTCCGTTTCATCGTTCCGTGCTGCAGGTGCAAGCGCGGCTCGCGCAACGCTTTAGCGCCGAGTTCCAGCAGCAGGCGTTGCAGCAAGGCATCGACCGGATGCTCGAAAGCCGCATCCAGGACGTCTCGAAGAATGGCAGCGATGTGCTGGTGGCCGCTTACGCGCAGCATCTGGTACGCCGTATCAACCTGCTCGACGCCGCGCTCGCGGGCAAGCCGCTGTTTGGCTTGCCACGCGTCGGCGCGGACCTCGTGGCGATCCAGGCCGATGCCGATCGCAGCGCGATGTTCGATCCGCTCGCCAGCAGCCGTTTCGGTTTTCTCTATGTCGATTACCTGCACTGGCAGCCTAAACGCATGGCGCTGATCGCGGAGCGTTCGCGGCTGCGCGACATGCTCGACGAACTGGCGCTGCCACGCCGCCCGATTGGCTGGCTGCTCGCCTGGGCCGATATGCAAGGCGATCTGGCGCCCGTGACGCTGGCGCAGTTCTGGGGTATTTCCGATCGCCCTGAATTGCCGCGCATTTCGGCGGCTTATACGCCCGATGGCCATGCCGCGATTGACCAGTTCATCGCGGAAGTCGCCCGCACCGGCCAGTACAGCGAAGGCTGGACCCGCCGCGCGGCGAGCTTCGATGAGCAGTATCAGGACGCGTTGCGCAGCGCCTGGTACGGCTTTGTCACGGCGTTTGCCGCGGCGCCGTCGCTGCTGCACGGCGAGGACGCCTGGCGCAGCGCGATGCCGTTGGTGCTCTCCGGACAAAGCCCGTACCGCCAGTTGCTGCATGAGCTGGCCCGTACCTTTGAGCAAGCCTCCGATCTGGACCACCGCGCGCTCTCGGACCAGCCCTCGTGGGTGAACACCGCGATCCGCCTGGACCGCTTGCAAGCAGTGGCCTACAACGGCCCAAGTCAGGCGGGCTCGAAGATTGTCGAGCTGCTCAAGCTGTCGAACGGCGTGGGCCGCAGCGTGCTGCAAAACGACGGCAACGATGTGCTGGAGGCGCTCAAACGCAATGATTTCGCGCTGGCCCAGGCGCTGCTGGCTTATCGGCGGCAGTTGAACGGCATGGGCGACATCCTTGCCAAGGGCGACGGCCATGCGCTCAAGCTGGCCGCCGACGCCTACCAGTTCAGCGCCAGCGCGGACATCAAAAGCACGCCGCTGATTGCGACGGGCGTGGCCTTCGATCAGGCGAGCGCGGCGGCGATCGCCGCCGCGCCGGGCGATTTGCCCATCTGGAACCTGGTGCGCGGGCCGCTTGATTTCACGCTGCAATATGTCAGCCGCGTGGCCGCCAACAGCTTGCAGCAAGACTGGGATGCCCAGGTGCTGGCGCCGCTGCAAGGCGTCTCCGACCCCACGCACACGCAGCAACTGCTCTATGGCGATACCGGGCTGGTGCCGACGTATATGAACGGGCCGGTCAAAGCGTTCGTGCTGCGCACCACCAGCGCGTATGTGCCGCGTCTGCTGTGGGGGCAAAACGTGCCGCTCAATGGGCTGTTCTATGCCTTTGTCAGCCGGGCGCAGCGCCAGCGCAACGACATGGTTGAAACCGCGCAGCGCAACGCAGAGGACAAGAGCGCCGAGCAAGCCTTGCGCGCCGCGCAGCAAGCCGAGCTGGCCGATATCGCGCAGCAGGTGAATGGCTTGCAAACGCGTATCGCCAAGTTGCACGGGGTGACAGCCACGGTGGTGCTGAACGCCATGCCGCCGACACTCAACCCCGGCGCGCTGCGGGTGCCGCAAAAGACCACGTTGACCTTGCGCTGCACCGCCGGGCCGATCGTGCTGGAGAACCTGAACTTCCCGGTGAGCCAGGCCTTCGCGTGGTCGCTGGCGAATTGCGGCGACACCACGCTGGCGCTGAATTTCCCTTCGATGACGCTGACGCGGCAATGGAAAGGGCCGACCGGCTTCATCGATTTTCTGCGGACTTTCCGCGATGGACAGCACACGTTTGGGCCGCAGGATTTCCCGAGCGCGCAACGCGCGATGCAGGGCGCGGGCGTGAGTGCCGTGACGCTCGGGTTTGCCATGCAAGGGCAAGAAGTGCTGCTGTCGAGCTTCGATGAAGCCGACCGGCTCAACGCGCAAATGGAGACCTTGCTGGCGCGGCGCGCCACGCTCACCTCGGCGCTGGCGAACCCGAGCAGCGCGGTGGCGGGGCAAGCCGTGCTGCCGTGGGATTTACAGCTCACGGTGCCGTTGCATATCGCGGATGCGTGGAATGAAGCCGGGGTGTCGGCAACGCAACTGCCGGGATCGGCGGCGGTGGGGCCGGCGGGGGCCGGCCGTAGCGGACTGCCGGCGGGGGCGGGCTTGCCGCCAGCGGTGCCGGGGCGCTCAGCGGAAGGGGCGGTCAAGACCCAGCCCGCGAAGGCTGCGCCGACCGCGAACCTGGAGCGCACCGGGCCGTGGGGCGGCGAGGCCCTGGCCGCGACGGCCGCCACGGCCGCCACCACCGCCGCTGCGGTAACAGTCGGGGCCACCGCCACCACCGCGCTGACCCGTATCGAACCGAAGGCCGCGCCACCGGCGGCGAAACCGCTCGTGCCGGAAACGCCGAAGGCTGCGCGGCTGGACCATGCGAAGGCGTTGAAAACCCCGGCGCTCAAAGCGGCCGTGCCAACCGCTCCTCATGCGCTGGGCAACTACATCGTTCAGGTTGGGCGCTTCGCCAGCCCTGAGGCCGCGGAAAAAACCTTGCGCGAACTGCATTTGCCCTGCGACAGCCGGGCCGTGACGCTAGCCGATGGCTCGACGCAATACGACGTGCGCGCGACAGGCTTCGCGCAACGCGAAGCCGCACAAGCGGCTGCGGAGCGTGTGGCCGCACGGCTCAAGCTCACGCCCCTGGTGCGGGCGGTGCGGCACACGGCCGCGTGAGGCTGACGCCGCCACGCCGGACTATTGCCGATACCCTTGCCATGCCTGGCGTTGAAGACATCGGCTTCGATCCGCCGCATTGAACATTGAATAGCCCTGTTTCCAGGGCAGCCTGCCCAACACTTTGCAGAATCTGCTCCTGGTTAATCCAGGTTTTCTGCGTTGAGTTGAGTGATTAAGACGATTGACCCGCGGCAGTTGTGCCGGATTGATTCACACTGGCAGGGAAAACTTCCTGATTGGCTTCCAGGTTTTCTGGTCTTGGCAAAGACATAAAAACCTCAGGTTCATGATATTCATCAGATTCACTTTGGGAAGATGGGGGTGAGATTATTTTTTTATGAAGCGCTTCGGTAAAGCGACGCCCCGTTTTTCTGTCAATTAATAGCTCCAGGCCTGCCGCGAACGCGAACGCAATGGCCGCACGGTTAATCAAGGGTTTCACCTGGTCATCGACCAGAAACAGCGCAATCTGTCTCAGTGCAAGAATGCCTACCGTATAGATGAATGGCTTAGCATACGGGTGATTCAGTCGGTTTTCCAGCCCATCTGTTATGGTATCAGCATATTTTTGGGCTCTAGACTTATTATTTTCAATACGGCGATTAAGTAGGGTGCCCAATGTTTCTTTTTTTCCGCGTAGCTTTTTACCATGGTTGGGATGGTTTGGATTGATCTCCATCACGCCATCAATATCAGCGTTTCCTAATTTAATGGTGTGGGATCGAGTTTTATTACGATCCTTGTTTAAGCCTGAAATTTTCCTGGTCATGATTTAAATTAACTCCATAAAATAAATAAACAAAGGAGGCACTTGATAGTGCTGTTTGCCGGGAGGCCTCCGTAACCCCTGGAATGCTTTGTCGCGCTAACAGGGTGGCAGCGAATGTTCGCGTGCCAGGACGATGTGATGTATTTTTGCCAGAGATTAACAGACTGAGGCTGAGGCTGAGGCTGAGGCTGAGGCTGAGGCTGAGGCTGAGGCTGAGGCTGAGGCTGAGGCTGAGGCTGAGGCTGAGGCTGAGGCTAGGTTGCCGCCGCGATCTGCCCGGCATTCCCAGGAGGGCCATTAATGCGCTTCGGATTCAGACGATTGTGGTTGTGCTCGAGGTTTTAATTATTCTTGAGCGTTAATGTTGATATTAATCGGAACGTTTTCGTCAGTCTCCCCGGCTTGCTGTGAATCTGTTTTGGCAGACAGCAGCGCTGGCAGGTTGAGATTAACCAGTTTGAGAAAAAAATGATGGATGTCAGCCAGTCTGAATGGAATGAAATTAGCATTTCTGCAGGGAATGAACAGGCGGATCATGATGAGAATCATGAACAGCGCAGTAATTTTAGAAACCTGATTTTCGCATGTTTCATATTGCTCGACGCAGGCAATAGAGGCCTCATGGCTTTGGCATCTCGGAAGCTGCCTGTCGCAGGAAGCCATGGATATTTTGTTATAAGCAAAAATACCTGCCAGACAAACAAAATACTTCACCATAATGACCCTCAGGCTGCCAGTACGCTGTTCGATGGTGGCAATCCGTTTTTCATATCCCTTGATCATCCCATCCAGTTGTTGGGGGCTCATATTGAATGCCGCTGAAAAAGAAGCCTGGCCCGAACGGTTATTGGCGGCTTGAATATTTTTATTTTTAGAATTGTTTTTTTTACCGCTGGAGTTATTGGCAACGAGGGCTGAACCCGGGTTGCTATTTCGAATTTTAGTCATGATGTTCTTGATGTTCTTGAATTACGGGAAATGAAGGTGCCAGACGGAACCTGGAATACAGGGTTTCTGCGTTACGAGTTTTCCGGAAGGCTTCCCGGAACGCCTGGCGATCAGACAGGCAGAAAAAAAAGGCCCGAACGAACATGGGCCAAAGGGGGATCACTCATTGACTGCGTTTAACAGCAGATAACCTGACCCGCTAGAAAACAGATAGAACGGATAAAACAGCACCGGCGCGCCGGATATGACGAATGACGAATGACGAATGAGACGAATTACGAACCCAGCGCAGATGTCGTTGGCGCCGCCGACGGTGCCTGGTTGGGGGCGATTTGCATCGTGCTGCTGTAGCTCATGGCGATCTGCTGCGCCAAGGTATCAGCCACATTGACCGGGTTGCCGCGGCTGGAGGTGTCGCCATTGCACAGCACGATCACGCTGTAGCCCGCATCGAGAAAGCGGTAGTACGCCGCACTAAAACCCACGGCATGGCCGGACTGGCATTCGACCCGGCCACCGCCTGCCGCCGTGGTCAAGATCCAGCCCAAGCCCACCGGAATCGGCACGCCATTGTTCAGCGTGTAGGGCGTGGCCATCTGCGCTTGCAGGCCGCTATTGACAACGCTCTGGGCCAGCAGCGCCTGCTCCCACTGGATCAGGTCATTGATCGTCGATTTCAGCAGCACCGAACCTACCGGATAGAGCGCTGGCGTAGCCACAGCCCACTGGCCCGATGGCGTCTGCACATAACCCGTGGCCCGTGCGGGATCGGCGGCCGGGTTCGGATCCTGATAGTCGATCGAGGTATTGCTCATTCCCGCCGGGTTGCTGAGCAAGGTCGTGACGATGTCGATATAAGCCGGAGCGAACGGTTGTTGCGTCGCGGGATTGATCGCGGCGTTCGCCGGGAAATTGATCAAGCCGCTGGTTTGCGCGCTAGCCGCGATCTGCCGCAGGACTTGCGCCAGCATGCCGTAGCCCAGCGTGCTGTAGAAATAGGCATCGCCGGGGTTGCCGCTCAGCACCACGCCGCTGGTGTAGGACGTCATCGCCAGATGTGGGTCGCCCTGGTCTTGCTGGGCGCTGCCCAGCTGGGTGGCGACAGGCTGGGCCGGCAGGCCCGCCGTATGGGTGAGCAGATGGCGCAGCGTGATCTTGTTCCAGCGCGGATCGGTGGGCAGGCTAGGGTAGTACTGGCTCAGCAGGTTATCGAAGCTGGCAAGGCCACGTTGCACGAACACCGCCAGCGTGGCCGCGGTGAACTGCTGCGTCAGGGACGCAATCATGTAATGGTTCGAGAGCGTGGCGACAGACGCGTTAGCGATATTGGCGTAGCCATACGCAGCTTGCTTGAGTACCTGACCCGAGCCTTGCAGCACCGCGACCACGACGGAGGGCGAGGGGCGGCCCCACGATTGCATCAGGTTGGCGACGAGCTGGTCGATCGCATCAGGCGCGACAGGGGGCGAACTGCCATCGCTGCCACCGCCACCGCATGCCGCGAGTGCTGAAAGCCCTGCGAGCGCCATGAAGGTGCGCCTGCTCATGCTCATGCTCATGACCGAATCTCCTTTAAGCCCGATGGGGTGATGCATTCCGCTTGTTAAGTAACAGCCCGATTTGGTCTGGTTCCATTGCAGCCCGGTTTTTTTATCTCATGCGCGAGAAGCGACGCCTCGAATGGGACGTGAGCCGGGGAGCGGACAGAAGAGAAAAACCAGGGCGAACCGATGCCTCGCGCCGTTTTTTCGCGCGGCGTGGAACGAAATTTTCCATTTTGTTACTGAGAGCCAGCGTGCGATGCAAGACGCATCGGAACGCATGTGCTTACGTGTGCTTACGTGTGTGTATGCGGTGACGGGGGCCCATGAGCTCGAGTGTTCACCGCCGCACAAGGAGCAGGAACGGTAAAGGTTCACGGGGATTCACGCAGATTCGCGGACATCGTTCATCCGTCATCAGATAAAAAAGGCATCGCCATGACCAGACAGTTCGTTAGCCGTCGCAACTTCATCGCGCTCGCGGGCGCTTCCGCACTGGCTGCGTGTGGCGGCACGAATGTCGATGGGCTAGGATTGACGCCCACGCCGGGGCCCACCCCGGCGCCTGCGCCGACCCCCACACCTACACCCACCCCGACGCCGACGCCGACTCCCACTCCCACACCTACGCCCACGCCCACGCCGCTCCCCGCGCCCACGGTGCAGTCGCTGAAAGTGGATGCCTACGTGACGAAAATGCTGCGGCAATGGAACATCCCTTCAGCCCAGGTCGCGGTGCTGAAAAATGGCGTGTTGCTGCAACAGTCCACATATGGCTTGCGCTCGCGCGATCCCGACGTGGTTGCGGATTTTTCGACGACGTATCTGCTGGATTCGATCACCAAGCAGTTCACGGCGTCGGCGATCATGGTGCTGCAACAAAACGGCCTGCTCTCGGTAGCGCAGCCGCTCTCCGATTTTTTCCGTGCCTTGCCCTCGGACCCGAACTGGAAGAACGTCACGCTGTCGCGCCTGCTCACGCATACCGCCGGGCTGGCGCACGACCAGCGCTATCCGCCCGGACCGCCGGAAACCGCCGAGCAAAACACGGGCGACGCCAACGTGTTGATCAACACCCTGACCCAGGTCGATTTCGTCAGCACGCCAGGTTCCGCTTACCAGTACAGCAACGCGGGTTATGGCTTGCTGGCGATGGTGTTGCGCGTGGCCGCGGCAGCCGCGCCCGCGGGGATGTTTCCGCCCAATCCCAAGGGCTTTCAGCCGTCGTATGGCGACATCATCCATACGCTCCTGACCAGCAAGGCGGGCATGACGGGCACCTCGGTTGATTTCCAGACCACCGGGGCCCAGCGCGATCCGAACCTGGCGAGCGGCTATCAATGGAATGGCTCGGCATGGGTGCCCGCCACGCCTGCGGCCTATCCGATCGGCGCGACGTTTCTGAAGACCTTGCTCTCCGACATGATCTTGTGGGAGCGGGCGCTGCTGGGCAATGACGTGCTGACGAACGCGAGCAAATCGCAGATGTGGTGGCCCGCGCCGTTATCGAATGGCTTGACTTCGCCGTATGGCTTCGGCTGGAGCCTGGGGCAGACCGCCAATGGGCTGCCCGCGATCTGGCATGACGGCATCGCGCTGGGGTTTAATTCGGCGTTCTACCGTTTTCCGGATTCGGGTTATGCGGTGATCGTGCTGTGCAACGCCGAAGGCTGGCTGAACGGGAACGATACGATGGCCGATCAGCTCGCGGAAAATACGGCGGTGATTTACGACCCGAGCCTCGCGTTTTAATGCGCTAACGCGCGCCTCCTGCCCGCCGCTCAAGCGCGAAAACACGTCTGCCTGCCGCCAGCGAAGCGGCGGCGCCGGCTTCGCTTGTCGCCAAAATGTGCCCCCTGTATAGTTTTCGGCTCCGTGTCCTGTTTTTTGTTTTCGACTCCGACCGCGACCGAACCCTGAAAGGATCACGCATGAACGCTCCGGCAACCGCTTCGACAACCGCTTCGACAACCGCTTCGACAACTTCCTCCCGCCCGGTGGCACAGTCTGCCGCCGCTCTACTCGCCGAACTCGGCATCGCTCATCTGACCCAAACACCCGGCGGCGAGCCGGTGTATTCGCCCGTCGATGGGGCATGCCTCGGACACGTGAGTCTCGCCACCCCCGCGCAGGTCGAAGACGCTGTCGCCGCCGCGCAGCAGGCTTTCGCCCTCTGGCGCGAGGTGCCCGCGCCGCGCCGTGGCGAGCTGGTGCGCTTGCTCGGCCAGCGCTTGCGCGAGCAGAAGCAGGCGCTAGGCAGCCTGATCTCGCTCGAAACCGGAAAGATTCTTCAGGAAGGCCTGGGCGAAGTGCAGGAGATGATCGACATCTGCGATTTCGCCGTTGGCCTGTCGCGTCAGCTTTATGGCCTGACCATCGTCTCCGAGCGCCCCGGCCATCGCATGGCCGAAACCTGGCACCCGCTGGGGGTGTGCGCGGTGATTTCGGCGTTTAACTTTCCGGCGGCGGTGTGGTCATGGAATGCCGCGCTGGCGCTGGTGTGCGGCAATGCCGTGATCTGGAAGCCCTCGGAAAAAGCCATGCTGACCGCGCTCGCGGTCGAGCAGATCCTGCGCGAAGCCCTCGACGTTTTTGGCGCTGCGCCAGCTGGGCTGACAGCCTTGCTCAACGGCGGCCGCGACGTCGGCGCGCAACTGGTGGCCGAGCCGCGCGTGGCGCTGGTCAGCGCCACCGGCAGCACGGCGATGGGGCGCACGGTGGGGGTCGAGGTGGCGCGGCGCTTTGGCCGCTCGCTGCTGGAGCTGGGCGGCAATAACGCGGGCATCGTCACGCCAAGCGCCGATCCGGCCCTGGTGTTGCGCGGCGTGGTGTTTTCCGCTGTCGGGACCGCGGGGCAGCGCTGTACCTCGCTGCGCCGCTTGCTGGTTCATGAGCGCGTTTATGACGACACCGTGGCGCGCCTCAAGGAGGCCTATGCCCAGGTGCCGGTTGGCCATCCGCTGGAAGCGGGCACGCTGATGGGGCCGCTGATCGACGCGGCTTCGTTTGAGCGCATGCAGGCGGCGCTGGCGCAGGCGCGCGCCGAAGGCGGCACGGTCTTCGGCGGCGAGCGACTGATCTTGCCGGGGCTGGAAGGCGGCTATTACGTGCGTCCCGCGCTGGTCGAGATGCCCGCGCAAACGGCGGTGGTGCTCACCGAGACTTTCGCGCCGATCCTGTATGTGCTGCGCTATCAGCAGTTCGATGCGGCGCTGGCGGCGAATAACGCAGCGGCGCATGGCTTGTCGTCGTGTGTTTTCACGCTCGATTTGCGCGAAGCGGAGCGCTTCATGTCGGCCTCGGGGAGTGATTGCGGCATCGCCAACGTCAATCTTGGGCCGAGCGGCGCGGAGATTGGCGGCGCGTTTGGCGGCGAGAAGGAAACCGGCGGCGGCCGCGAATCGGGCTCGGATGCGTGGAAGGCCTATATGCGCCGCGCGACCAACACGATCAACTATTCGACGGCGCTACCGCTGGCTCAGGGGATCGACTTCAATCTGGGTTAGCCAGCAGGCCGTTCGCGGCGCTAGCCCGGGCCCGGGTTTAGCGCTTTGCGCTTTGTGGTTTGTGGTTTGTGGTTTGCGCGGGCGTTTTCAAGTCGTGCAGCGCGCGATATGGAAGCGCATTTCGGGCTCGGGCGGATTGTCGGGGGCGTCGGCCGGATGCTCGACCTTGACGGTCGTGCGCGAGCCCGATGGCGTGAGCGTGACGCGATACGCCGGGTTCGACCGCTCGCCCACGGTGACTTCCGTCACGCTGCCGCGCTTGAGCGCGCGGGCTAGCGACAGGCGGCTCGTCAGGCACGCGGCAATCGCCGCCGGTGGGGTCGCTGAGCTGATATACATCATCGGGCGGGCCTGCCCATCGAGTGCCGCGCGGTGGGCATCCCCTGAGGCGCCGCACGCGCCGAGCGCCAGCAGCGCTGCGCAGGACAAGACCGACAAGCGGAAAGAATGCAGAAGAGGGAATGTCATGGCCGGAGGCTCGCTTGAGCGGACGATCGGGGCAACCAGGGGCATCGCGCTCAGGAGTATAGCGGCGCGTGGCTTGTCCGGCTGGCTGGCATGGATCGGGCGAAGGCCCCGCATTGGCCCGTGGCGGGTAGAATCCAGCGCCTGACTTAATCCCGAAACAATGAATGCCCCCGCCATGACAACTGCTATCCCCGATCCCTCCCAGACTCCCGGCACAGAAACAGAAACAGAAGCGGCCACGGTCTTGCATGAACCCCGTTTATGGCGCGATGGAGGCTGGACGGCATACGTGATGAAAAACGAAGACGACGATGGCTGGGCTGTCGCCATGGTCCGGGATGGCGAGCCCGAACCTGCGCTGGTGGGCCCCTGGACGATGGGGCGGGACAAGAAAAACCCCAAGCCTCTGGATACCAGCGCGTTCAACACGCTGGTTAAAACCGCCTCCGAGGTGCGGCGGCGCCACGAACAGCAGTTACATGCGCTGCTGCATAAACGGGTGCGTGTGAATACCGAGACGCTGGGCGAGATCGTTGTGACGTTGCAGATCGTGCCCAATGACGATGACCCCTATGCGCTGTTGAGTGCCATCGATGCCCTGGACGAGACGTTGGCGCAGATTCGCGTGACGCCGGGGTTCAAACTGAATCAGGCTAGTGCGGCGGCGTGGATCGAAAATGATTTTGCCCGCATGGATTAACGCAAGCGCCGTGCCAAAGCCGGATGCGGCTTGCAAGCATCAGGCCTGAAGCGGGCGGCCATGGTTCTGTCAGGCGCGCGTTTCAGTATTTCAGGGTTTCAGGGCTGAAATTTAAGTGCTCCTGGTTTTATGGGATGTCATGGCCGCCTTGGGCGGCACATGTTCAAGATAAGCTTCATTTTGGGCTTTACGCAGCGAGAAAATGAGCGCGGAAATTAGGGTCAGCGCGACCAGCGGAGAGAGGGCTCTAATAAAATCAAGAAAAAACTGATTGGAAGAATGGGTTTTTATTTCGCTGGAACTTGTATCTGAGAAGGCGTGCTCGTCTTCGGTGGATTCCATGATTTTTTCGGGGCTTTCCAGGGAAATAATGGTAAGGACAAGAAAAAATGTACTGGTAAAAGTCATCATGGTATGCAGAAACGCGCGGCTTCGATAAGCTTCGGCTAATGTCGCTTTTTTAATAAACGATGAATGATATTGAGTCAGTGAGGTTTTTTCTGTTGCCGGGTTTTCTTGCTGATTTATTTCTAAATCAATAAAATTATTTTTGTGCGTTGGAAAACAAAATAATTTGAACATGATTCAGATCCTTTGAGATAAATATAACTATCCATTCAGCGTATTGAAGGAGGCCCGCCATGCGGGCCGTGTGCATTTCATCTATTGAATCAATCGATACCTGCCGCAGGCAATCACCGGCGACGGTTATGTAACGCAGGGCATGCAATGGTTCCATTGCGGGTAGGCCAGTAAGACATAGGCTTGGCCGGAACTCTCTAGGCCAAAGTGCTCGGTTATCCGGGGGGAGGTCAGGGGGAGGTCACTACGTGATTGGACTCTAAATCGCCCCGCTACTCAAATCGGGGGAGACGTCAGAGACGTCGGAGACGTCGTCATAGTCATATTCTTCATCTCTCGATCGGCCGGGGATGTCGATGG
Source organism: Paraburkholderia hayleyella (assembly GCF_009455685.1). NCBI lineage: Bacteria > Pseudomonadati > Pseudomonadota > Betaproteobacteria > Burkholderiales > Burkholderiaceae > Paraburkholderia > Paraburkholderia hayleyella. The sequence goes on from NZ_QPES01000001.1 coordinate 1,541,476, forward strand.
GCGCGCTCTTCGGAGGAAAGTGGAATTCAGGCTTGTCTGGTGCGAAGGCGTTTTCTGATGGTGAAATCGCGGCAGGCAGGGCGTCATGGTTCTTGCGCTGACTAAACAATCGGGTTAGGCCAAAAATAATGCTGAAAAAGCCTAACGCCATGCAGAGAATAATCGGGACAAACGTTTTTTTACTGCAAGACGGTGAATCGTTATCTGAGTCGGGGAGCGGGCAGGATCGAAGACACAGGCTGCCTGCCGTCAGTGCCGTAACACCTATCATGATTGGCGCGGTTTTTTTTAAAAATGAAACGGCTGAAATATTTTCTGCTACCGTACATGGCTCGGATGGAGGGTAAATATCCTGCGGATCTGGGGAGTTAATATTCTGGAGATGGGTTTCTTCGACAAGGGAAAGGGTTTTTATCTCGAAGGAAATATTTGTTTCGGTGGGTGGAAACGGCGGGGAAACGGTTTTTGGATCATTGCTTTGAATAACGATGGAATATGTTTTTGGTGGGGTTTGATTTAGGGGCGTTGTTTCACTGATTTTGGGTGAACTGGTCGGAGTCGGGCCGCGCAAAGGGGAATATTGGCCCGTGGCGAGGTTATACATAGGTCTCTCTCATGGAATTGATTTTTATGTGAAACCCGGTTTGCCGCGTTCATGAAGTCATGAACACGTGCCCGGCCTGACTCGATCGGACATGACGTTCCGGTTGTGCATCTTCTTGGTGACGCGCGATGCGTTCTGGTTCCATTTAAGGCGAACTTTGTCACAGGCCGCGCCAGCGTACGGCGGGCTGTCCGCGCTCTGTCAAAAAACTTTCATCTGCGCTTCGTAGAATGGCCCACGTGGCGCTGCTGGAGCGCGGAAGGCAACACACGACACACGATACGCAGCAGGTAACGGCACCCCGCACCCCGCGCAACAGCCGTCACGCTCCTTTCCCTTTTCCCTTTTCCCCCTTACCCAGGATTTCCGGAACATGGCTGAACAGCCCGATTTCTCCCGCCGTAAAACGCTCAAATTCCTCGCTGGCGCGCCGTTGCTGCCTTCATGGTTGCCTTCATTGTTACCACTAGGCGGCCTGGCCAGCAGCGCGGCGCTGGCCAGTTGCGGTGCTCATGACGTGAGCGCGGGCGCACCGCCCCAGCCGCTCGCGCAGTTTGTGTCGGCCTCGTTTGCCGGTATGGCCGCGCCCACGCTCGATGACCCGCAAGCGATGGCGCAAACCACCGTGGCTTCAAGCCTCACGCTGCGTTTGAGCGATGGCAGCCAACGCGTGTGCCAACTGGCGTATCAGCCGTTCTTTGTCACCGGCGATGAGGCGCCCGATGGCCAGGGCGGCACGATCCTCACGGGCGGCTACTTCGATATCCATCAACAGCCGATCATCGACCGCTCGGTACCCGGCCAGGCGCGCCAGTTTTTTTCCGATTGCCCGGATGGCAGCTCGCTGCTGCGGCTGGAACACACCACGGTCAAAAGGGTCAGCGGCAACCCGGTATTCGCCGTGGTGCAGTTCGAATACGCCACACGCGATCAAAGCGCCGCCTCGGTGTATGGCCAGTTGCCGTCGCCGGTCGCGGTGCTGACGCTCGACCAGAATCCGGCCACGGGCGCGTTAAAACTGGTTGCTTATCGCAACGTCGATACCTCGGGCGCGCACGGCCTGTGGATTACCTGCGGCGCGAGCCTCTCGCCCTGGAACACGCATCTGTCCAGCGAGGAATACGAGCCGGACGCCAGCAGCATCGCCAGCAATAGCCAGTTCAAGGCGTTCAGCCGCAACCTGTTCGGTGACGAAACCACGGCGCGCCCTTATCACTACGGCCATCTGCCAGAAATCACGGTGAACCCGGATGGCTCGGGCCGCGTGACCAAGCATTATTGTCTCGGGCGGATTTCGCATGAACTGGTGCAGGTGATGCCCGACCAGCGCACGGTCCTGATGGGCGACGATGCGACCAATGGCGGGTTGTTCATGTTTATCGCCGATCGGCCTGCTGATCTGTCGACGGGCACGCTATATGTCGCGCGCTGGCAGCAGCAGTCATCCGCCGGGGCCGGGTCCGCGCGTCTGGCATGGCTTCGCCTGGGCCACGCGAGCAGCGCCGAAATCGAAGCGCTGGCCGACCGGCTGAACTTTGCCGACATCATGGACCTCGCGCTCAAGGAACCCACCGAGCCAGGCTTCACGAAGATTCACTTCAACGGCACCTTCAACTGGATTCGCCTCAAGCCTGGCATGACCCAGGCGGCGGCGTTTCTGGAGACACACCGTTACGCCGCGCTGGCGGGCGGCAGCATGGGCTTCACCAAGCTCGAAGGCACGACGCTCAACGTGCGCGACAAGGTGTTGTATTCAGCGATGTCGCGCATCGAGAAATCCATGGTGCGCGGCCATCCGGCATCGAGCGACGTGGCGCTGGAGCGGGCGATCAGCGCGGGTGCGGTGTATGCGCTGAACCTGGGCGAGGGCCAGCGCGACACGGAGGGCGCGGCCATCGACAGCGCCTGGGTGCCGCTCGACATGAGCGCGCCCGCAGCGCTGGTGGGCGAGGACCTGGCGGTGGCCGACGCGCTGGGCAATCTGGCAAACCCGGAGCGGATCGCCAACCCCGATAACCTGAAGTTTTCGGAGAAGCTGCGCACGCTTTTTATCGGCGAAGACAGCAGTGCTCACGTGAACAATTTTCTCTGGGCCTATAACGTCGAGACGAAGACGCTCACACGCGTGCTGTCGTGCCCGGCGGGCGCGGAATCGACGGGGCTGCATGCGGTGGATGAGCTCAACGGCTGGACTTACGTGATGAGCAACTTCCAGCACGTGGGCGACTGGGAAAGCCCGTTGCATGACAAGGTCAAGGCAACGCTCGATCCGCTGGTGCGCGCGCGTTATAAAGACCGCTTTGGCGCGGCGGTGGGGTATCTGACGGCGGAACCGGTGGGGCTCAGGCTGTAGAGGCGCGGTATTCGGTTCGGGTGCGATGCAGGAAAGGGCGAGCGGGCCGTTACGGCCCGCTCGCCGTGGGGCGCAAGCCCCTGGGATGGTTTTTTGCTCTGCGCGGGTTTAGGCAAACGGATTGGGGTCGTTCACCGTGTCGTTATTGACGCCAGGAGCAACGGGCGGAATTTCATTGTTGTTTACATCATTAATCTGAATTTGAATTTGAATGTTATTTTCATCATTGTCCTGAATTTTATCGCCATTGATATTCATATTTTCATATTTTATATTTTTATCATCCTGGAGGAGTTTTTCGTGATCTCTTTGGGGATTTTTATAACTGTTAATACGATTACTCAAGGCTTTGATGCCTATACCGATAGCGGCTCCAGTAACAGCACCCACTGCAACGCCAATTAGGATGTTCTTGACCGCATGGCCGGTTAGGCAAATTTCAGTGTCAGCTTCAGAGGATGAATTTAAACTGATGGATGATGTGTTCGTGAAATGGTCAACCGCATCTACTCCTCTCGAAGGATCATGACTGGCTTTGCAGCGTTCTGTTAGTTCGTCCATTGACACGGAAAATAAGCCTGCAAGACCACCAAAAACTACACCGCTAATGAACCCAAACATGCCCCCTAGAGCATAACCCAAGGACCTTCCTTCTTGCGCGGGAGTCATGCATGAATATTTATTTTGTTTTTGGTCATTATTTTGTTTGGGGGAAAAGCAGCTTGTGGTAGAACGTGCAATTGGATTCGTCATGTTAGCTCGCTTTTATGGTTGAGTGCTGGTTAATTAAATAAAAAATATCCGCACTTTAGGGTGACGGGATGGATTTTTTGATTACATCAGCTACTGCGCATCAATATTTTTCGGCAAATGGCTTTGCCAGTCGTATGCAAGACAAAAAAGACAAAAGACGCTGGTTCAGAAGCCCGGCATGCAGCATGAACGATGGGTACCAGCGGCTTTACATAGTTGAATAAATTTACTGACTGTCTACGGAATGAAGCGTTAAATTTTTATTTTCTTCTAGCAACGGGATTGTTTCATTTATATCCAGTGCAACGTGACCGTCCCGATTGCTTGAGCGATCATGGCTAATAGGGTTGGAATGATTGTTTTGAGGAATCTCATTTGAAGCTTTGGTAAATCGTTTATACGCGTGATATCCCAAATATACCGTTGCGGATAGAGTGGCGCCAGCTCCTATAAGCGTAAACATGATGTTGTCTGTTTCTGTACTGATTTTTTCACAAATTGATGTGTCAAAAGCAGGAGCGCTATTCGATGAATGAGAATAAGCGCTCGCCCGATGGTTACATTCAGATGGACTCATTATCGCCTGCGCTATCGTTCCAGCCAATACTCCGATTATCCCGCCGCCCCATGCGCCCGCACCGGTCCAAATCGCAATGCCACGTAAAGAGATGCCGTCGGTGGAAACCTGTTTGGCTTGTTTGCCATTAACGATGCCCGTGTTTTCGTCAACGATGCCAGCATGATGGCTTGATGTGGCTTGACTAGATTGCGTGGGTTTTGTCGCAACGTTATGTGATGTCATGGTATCAAACTATTTTTAAAGGTTAATGTTAAGGTATGTGTCTTTCCTGGCAATGGGATGGATTTATAGCTCCATTGCTTGACACATAAAATTTTCCAGAAGAAAATGGCTGTGCCAATAAAATTTAATTGGGCCGCCAGCCTGTTTGATCGCCAGATTCTATTTCGACTATAAAAATAATCTTGCCGGCTTGGTAACCGGGGAAATTATTTGGTTCCAGCGTCCGGGTTATACAGACAGTCGCCCGCGAGGGCGCGCTTTAATATGATTGAAACCGGCTGGCTCTGAATATCTATGGCTCAATTTTGCCGATTAATGATTGCGGCAATAAACATGAAAAATGAACCAGAGAACCAGGCTAGCCGCCCTGTACAGTAAAAATATTCGTGACAACAGTAAAAATATTCGTGACATTGGTAACCGGCTTAATTGTTTCGTTCCATCGTTTGCCGCGCAATGATGCGCAAGAAGCGTAAAACGGCCCGGTGCCCTCCGTTTTAATGTTGAGGCGTGTACCTCGCGCCAGGCGGCCATAGCCCGCTTCTAGCTGTCATCCCCCTGCGCCTGGCCGCCCGCCTCACGCTGAAATTCCCGCGGCGAGACGCCAAACTTCGCACGAAAATCCCGCGAAAAATGCGCGCCATCGGCAAAGCCGCAATCGAGCGCGATTTGCGTGATCTGCGTAATCCCCGATGGGTTGTTTAACAGCAGCCAGCGGCCGTATTCGAGCCGCAGCGAACGCAAGAACGCCATGGGCGATACCCCCAGCGCTTCACGAAAAGCCCGCTCAAGCTGGCGTCGGCCCACACCGACATAGCGCGCGATAGCGTCCAGCGTCGGCGGGTTGTCGATGCGCTGCTCGATGAAATGCGCCGCCTGGCGCACGCGGATGTCCTTGATTTGCGTCAGGTCGGCGTAGAAGTGCGCTTGCGGCAGCTTCGCCGGCCGGATGCCTTGCAGCATCATGTGCCGCACCACCTGCTGCGCTTCGGCGCGGCCGCAATGACGCGTCACCAGATACAGCCCGAGATCGATCGCGGCGGTCGATCCGGCGCAGGTAATCACATCCCCTTCATCGACGAACAGATGGTCCACCACCGCGCGGGCTTCCGGATAACGCGCGCGAAACGCATCCAGCACGTTCCAGTGGATGCACACCGCGCGCTTGCCGATCAGCCCGGCTTGCGCCAGCACAAAGGTGCCGGTGCAAATGCCCAGCATCCGCACGTGGTGCGCGCTGGCTTCGCGCAGCCAGTCGCGCAAGGGCGGCGCGAGGTAGGTGTTGGGGTAATCGTTGCCACCGCATACCGCGATGTAATCGAACTGCGCGAACTGCGCCGGGTCGTCGGGCAGGGCGCTATCGACGCTCAACGTGGCGCCCGCGCTCGATGTGCGCGGCAGGCCATCCATGCTCATCACGCGCCAGCGGGTGTGAATCTGGCGGCTGCGGCCGCCGTGGTCCGCCGCTAGCCGCAGCACATCCAGCAGCCCCGCGAAGGCCGCGAGGGTGAACTGGTGCAACAGAATAAAACCGACAGACAGCACAGGCTTCAGGTTTTTAGGGATAACCTCTAAGGCTGATGGAGTAAGGGTTTTGGCGGGGGTAGGGGGTGTTGGCGACATGACGCAATTATTCAATTTTTTGACCGTGACTTGCAAGCCTGGCGCGCGCCGCGGCGCGCAAGATGCGGGGGTGCTCACGATTTGAGCCACTTCTATCAGGGGGAAGACATGAAGCTCGGAGACCGCAATACGAAGCGCAGCATGAAGCGCAACACGATCACGGCCGCCATCGCGCTGGCGGGCACGCTGGCTGCGTTGAGCGCCCACGCCCAGACGCCACGTCTGACGGTTGCCATGTACGGCGGCAACTGGGGCGATGCGTTTCGCAGTTGCGTGGCCGAGCCTTTCACCCGCGCCACCGGCATTGCCGTGACGCCCGAGCTGGGCACTTCCACCACGACGCTGGCCAAGCTGCAACAGCAAAAAGCCGCGCCCAGTGTCGATGTGGCGTGGATGGACGGTGGCATCAGTGAGCTGGCGTTCCAGGCCGGGGTGCTCGATCACCTCGATGCCACAGCGATTCCCAATCTGAAGAACCTGATCCCGAAAGCGCTGTACCGCAGCGGCACGACCACGTATGCGGCGGGGTCGGGCTACTACTCACTGGGCCTGACCTACAGCACCCGCTCGGTCAAGCCTGCACCCACTAGCTGGAAAGACCTGTGGAACCCCGCCTACGCTGGCGCGGTGACGCTGCCGTCGCCGGCCAATTCCGCAGGCGTGCCGTTTGTCGTGTTCCTCGCCCAGGTGTGGGGCGTCAACCCCGCCAGCCTCGAACCGGTCTACGCCAAGCTGGCCGCGCTCGATACCGCGCTGTTCTTCGATAGCTCGGGCGCGGCTTCCAATGCGTTCCAGAGCGGCGAAGCCGTGATCGGCGCGCATTTCAACGTCGGCGCGTGGGATTTGATCGACAAGGGCGTGCCGCTTGGCTTCGTGGTGCCGAAGGAAGGCGCCTGGGCTACCGACGCCCGGCTGCATCTGGTCAAGGGCTCGCGCAACAAGGCGGCAGCGGAGAAGTTCATCAACTCGGCGCTGACTCCGGCGGCCGCGACCTGTCTGGCCGCGAAACTCTATCTCGGGCCAGCCGTGGCGGGGGTGAGCGTGCCCGCTGACGTGGCGCGCAAGCTGCCCTGGGGCGCGAACGGCTCGGTGGACAGCCTGAAGCTGTTCGACTGGAGCGCGATCAATGCACGCCGCGCGGAAATCACCTCTGCGTGGAACCGCCAAGTGGCTAACAAGCGTTGAACCGGACTCTAGCGATGCCAGCTCTATTGACCCTTGAGGCCGTGTGCAAGCGTTTTGGCGCGTACACGGCGCTCGACCAGATCAGCCTCGAGATCCGCCAGGGCGAGTTCATCGCGCTGCTGGGCCCGAGCGGCTGCGGCAAGACGACCCTGTTGCGGGCGATCGCGGGCTTCATGACGCCGGACAGCGGGCGCATTGCGATCGATGGCGAGGATGTGACGTCGTTGCCGCCTTATCGCCGGCCGCTGAATACGGTGTTCCAGAACTACGCGCTGTTTCCGCATATGAGCGTGCTGGAGAACGTGGCGTATGGGCCCAGGCGTCAGGGCACGCCGCGCCGCGAGGCGGCAACGCGAGCCCAGGCCGCACTGGAGATGGTGGGGCTCGAAGCCCTGGGCGCGCGTTATCCGCGCGAGATGTCCGGGGGCCAGCAGCAGCGCGTGGCGCTGGCGCGGGCAATCGTGAACCGGCCGAAGCTGCTGCTGCTCGATGAACCGCTCTCGGCGCTGGATATGAAGCTGCGTCGGCGCATGCAGCTCGAACTCAAGCATTTGCAGGAAAAGCTCGGGATTGCTTTCATCTTCGTCACGCACGATCAGGAAGAGGCGATGACGATGGCGGACCGCATCGTCGTGATGAACGCCGGACGCATCGAGCAGGTGGGCACGGGCACGGAGATTTACCAGGCTCCGGCGACACGCTTCGTCACCGAATTCATTGGCGATGCCAACCTGTTGCCGTTTACCGCGCAGGCCGGTGTGCTGTCGCTGGCCTTGCCCGGTTTGGCGGCCTGCCATCTGAACTCAGTGGGCGCGGCGCTGCCCGCCCGGGGCACCGCGGTGCTGCGGCCGGAGCAACTGCTCGTGCTGGGCGAGCACGGCGCCGCGAGGATCGCCCCGGACACTCCCGCAGGCAGCGCGCATCCTGACAGCCCCCCCACGCTGTGCCGCTTTAGCGCCACGCTGACCGAAGTGGTGAGCGTCGGCAGCCATACGCTGCTGCATGTCGAGGCGGGCAGCCAGCGTCTCGTCGCGCGCGTGGCGGGTTTGCCGGCGGCGAGTGCGCGCAAGGGCGCCACGCTTGAACTCGGCTTCGCGCCCGCCGCGCTGCATCTGCTGGGAGAGCCCGCATGAAACCGGCCACGCTCACCCCGTTGCTGATGCTCGCCGCGCCGCTGGCGTTTTTCGCCGCGTTCTTTGTCGCACCCCTCGCGGTGGTGCTGCTGGCGAGTTTGACGCGTCCCGATACGGCGGGTTTATCGCTGGTGAACTACCTGCACGTGCTGGCCGACCAGTATCACTGGGACGTGATTCTCGTCACGTTTCGCCTCGCCTGCCTGAGTACCGTGGTGTGTCTCGTGCTGGGCTATCCGCTCGCCTGGTATCTGGTGCGCATCGTGCGCTGGGCCGCCTGGCGGCGCGTGTGCGTGATCTTGCTGGTGGTGCCGATGCTGACCAGCAATATCGTGCGCTCGTTCGGCTGGATGATCCTGCTGGGCCGCAATGGCCTCGTGAACCAGACGCTGCTCGCCAGCGGCGCGGTGGAGAAGCCCGTGCGTTTTCTCGGCACCGAGCTGGGGATTCTGATCGGCATGGTCTATGTGCTGCTGCCCTTCGTGGTGCTGGCGGTGGGCAATGCGCTGGCGCAGGTCGATCCGGCCGTCGAACAGGCCTCGGCCGATCTCGGCGCGAGCCCCGCCGCCACCTTCCGCCACGTCACCTTGCCGTTGACGCTGCCCGGCGTGGTGGCGGGTTCGATCATGGTGTTCACGCTGGCGGTGAGCGCCTACGTGACCCCGGCGCTGCTCTCCGGAGGACGGGTCACGGTGCTGTCGATGCTGATCTTCCAGCAGTACAGCACGACGTTCGATTTCAACTATGGCGGCGCACTGAGCATCGTGCTGCTGCTGTTCACCCTGGCCATGGTCGCCCTGGCGGGCCGGGTCGGAGAGCTTCGCGGAGGAACACGATGATCGCGCGCCTGTCGCTTCGTCTGGTGTCATGGCTGGTGCTGGGCTATGTGGTGCTGCCACTGGGGGTGATTCTGGGCAGCTCGCTGACTGCCACCGAGTTCCTCGCCTTCCCGCCGCAAGGCTGGAGCCTGCACTGGTACCACGTGATGCTGGCCGACCCGAGTTACGTTTCGGCCTTCACCACCAGCACGTTGCTGGCGCTCGCGGCCACGGCGGCGGCGCTGGTGCTGACCGTTCCCGCCGCGCTGGCGCTGGCGCGCTATCCGTTTCCGGGCAAGCGTGCGCTGAGTGCGCTGCTGATGGCGCCGCTGGTGCTGCCGCATATCGTGCTGGGCGCGGCGCTGCTGCAGTTCGGCGGCTACTTTGGCCTGACCCGCAGTTTTACTTCGCTACTGATCGGACATGCGGTGATCGTCGCGCCCTTCGTGCTGCGCTCGGCGCTGTCGATGATGACGCCCGAGCAGCGCGCTCTCGAAGAAGCCTCCGCCGATCTCGGCGCCAACCCGTGGACGACGTTTTTCCTCGTGGTGTTGCCCCGTATCCGGCCTGGCATCGTGACGGGCTCGATCTTCGCCTTCATCTCGTCCTGGATCAACGTCGAGCTGTCGATCTTCAACACCACCGCCAGCCTCAACACGATCCCCGTGAAGCTTTTCAACTACGTGCAGTACACGATCGATCCGACCATCGCCGCGGTATCCGGCGCGACCATTCTGGTGGCGGTGGTGGCGATCACGATTCTTGATTTGACGGTCGGTCTCGACATGCTGTCCGAGCGTCAATGAGCTCATCCCTTCATCCGTTCATCCCTTTATCCGTTCATCCATTCGTGAAGTCGCATTCACTTTCCAGCGAGGAGTTGTAATCATGCGCAAGCAGGACACGTTCGACGTTATTTATACCCACACCGAAGGCGAGCCCCTTTGCATCGTGCACAGCGGGATTCCGTACCCGGCAGGCTCGACGATTCTGGAAAAGCGCGCGTTTCTCGAAACCCATTACGACTGGCTGCGCCAGTCGCTGATGCGCGAGCCACGCGGCCACAAGGACATGTTCGGCGTGTTCCTGACGCCGCCGTCCAGTCAGGCGTTCGACGCGGGGCTGATTTATATCGACGGCACCGAGTACTCGCATATGTGCGGTCACGGCACGATTGCGGTGGCGATGACGATGGTGGCCTTAGGGCTGGTGCCGCGCGGCGCCAATGGCTTGACGAAGATCCGCTTCGAAACCACGGCCGGGCTGGTGCAAGCCGAGGTGGCCTCGGAGGGCGACAAGGTACTGTGGACGCGTTTCGAAAACGTCCCCGCGTATGTCGCGGCGCAGGATATTCCGGTGCATCTGCCGGGCTATGGCGACCTGAAAGCCGATCTGGCGTGGGGCGGCAATTATTTCGGCATCGTCGACCTGAACGGTTGCGCGCTGCGTATTTCGCCGGACAACGGCAGCGAACTGTCTCGCCTCGGCTTGCTGGTGCGCGACCAGATCAAGGAACAACTGCGCATCCAGCATCCGACCGAAGCGCACATCAACAACCTGAACTTCATCACGTTCTGGCACGCGCCGACGATTGAAGGCGCGTACTACAAGAACGTGCACGTGTTCAGCGCGGGGCAACTGGACCGCTCGCCGGGTGGCACGGGGACGAGCGCGATGCTGGCGATGTTCGAGGCGCGCGGCAAGCTCAAGCAGAACCAGCCGATCCTCTCGGAAGGGCTGCTGGGCAGTGGCACCTTCGAAGGCTGCCTGCTGGGCGATGTCGATCTGAACGGCACGCACGCGGTGCGGACTTCGGTGAAGGGGACCGCGAGCATTCTGGGCACGGCGCGCTGGACGATCGACCGCGATGATCCGGTGGGCGCGGGGTTTCTGGTGCGCTAGGGCGCAGGGCGGAAACGCATCGCCTGATGCAGAAGGCATCTTCACGCTTATCCGTGAAGATGCCTTGCTGGATTGCATCGGGAAATCAGAAAGCCAGGACACAAGGCAGCAGAAAATGGAACGAATTTTAAAGGTGAGTTACTTAAAATTTTTATTTTCTGATCAAGGCCATGCTTCCTGTAAAGTTAAATAACTTAAAAACGGATGTTAAATCATCCGTAGGTAATTCGTCAGCATCTGCCCATGTTGTTAAACCAGGTAAGAATAAATCATCAATTTCCCCTGAACCCAGGGTTCAGTGCGGTGGATTAGGGAAAATTGATAATTTATTAAAAACAATTTCACCTGAAATAGCCAGGCCCCAGGAGGTGCGAGTATTTTCGCCTGCCAGGCTTGAAGTTTACGATATTGATGAGGTTCATGGTCCGGATGTTAAAGAAGGGAAGTTGAGCTCTAACATAAAAAACCGCCAGGCTGTTCCAGTGGTAATAGAGGATAAAGTACTGATTCGAAAAATAATCGGAGGAAATGGTGGCGGCATCTTGTATAATTTCGCCCCGGTTTCCCACGAATTCAGCAAGCTTGTAAAAGAAGAAAGAAATAAAAAAATGAAAGGCACAAGCTGGAAACTGGCTGAGCAAATTGTTAGTGAAGTAAGAAAGAATGTCACGCAAAGCAGATGGTTAAAATTTTCCAGGCTCAGTGATGGCACGAAAATGCCTAAGCCAGAAGAAGTTTACGAGATCATCAAAGAGACCATTGAAGCACGTGACACATCCAGTATTGACTTGAATATGACCCCTGCGTTATTCAAGGGTGATTATCGTGATGAAAATCCTGAGAGTCAGTATGGCCTCGAATTGTTTGTAAAAACCGCGCTGGCAGATTTGCTGTTTTTACACGGTAATGAATTGGGGGGTAAGTCGGTCAATCTGAATCAGCCGGGCTCTTCAGCAAAAGAAATGAAAAATATATGCGATTATGTTTTTTTAAATAAAAACCCGGTTTCGCATATCGTGGAGCTGAATTTTAGCGAATCTACCTTTGATTCCATGAAGCTTTATTGTTTTTTGAACAATCTTTCCCGGTATAAGTCTTTAAAAGTATTAAATATGACATTCCTGAAATTTGGAAGGTATGACATATTGTGGCGAAATAATTTTGAAGTCAATCCAGAGATGCGGAATCGGATCGCTACGGCATTTCATGCATTGAAAAAGAGTTTGCCGGAACTGACTATTTTGCAAAACCAGTTCTACTTTGACGAAACACCGGGCTAACACATGTTTTCGCGCTAACCGGTCAATCGCGCCAAAAAATAACCGCCGCTCACTGTGCTGTGGGCAGCGGTTATTTTTGCGGCCAGGCTTGAAGCGGCAACAACGCCGCGCGCCGTGTAGAGGCCGGGTCCTGCTTTACCCTTCCAGCACCGGCGAACGCGTGCGCAGATAGTGGGCGAAATCCGCCGCGACTTCCGGGTGGCGCAGCGCGAACTCGACCGTCGCCTTCAGATAGCCGAGCTTGCTGCCGCAATCGAAGCGGGTGCCGTGGTACTTGTAGGCCAGCACTTGCTCATCGGCCAGCAGCGACTGGATTGCATCGGTGAGCTGCAATTCGCCGCCCGCGCCCGGCTTGAGCGCACGGATATGGTGGAAGATGCGCGGCTTGAGCACATAGCGGCCGACCACGCCCAGATTGGACGGCGCGACTTCGGGCGCGGGTTTCTCGACGATGCCCGAGAGCTTGATGATCGAGTCCTCCCATTCCTTGCCCTCGATCACGCCGTAGGAGCGGGTGTCCGCAGGCGGGATTTCTTCGACGCCAATGAGCGAGCTGTGATAGTGGTCGAACACGTCGATCATCTGCTTCATCACAGGCGGCTCGCCATACAGCAGATCGTCCGCGAGGATCACCGCGAACGGATGATCGCCCACGAGTTTTTCCGCGCACAGTACCGCATGCCCGAGGCCCAGCGCTTCGGGCTGACGCACGTAAAAGCAGTCGACGTGGCTCGGCTTGATGCTGCGCACCAGTTCCAGCAGCTGGGTTTTGCCGCGCGCCTCGAGTTCGGCTTCGATCTCATACGATTTGTCGAAGTGATCTTCAATCGCGCGCTTGCTGCGCCCGGTGACGAAGATCATTTCGGTGATCCCGGCGGCCATCGCTTCCTCGACGGCGTACTGGATCAGCGGCTTGTCGACGATGGGCAGCATTTCCTTCGGGCTGGCCTTGGTAGCCGGTAAAAACCGGGTACCCAGGCCCGCGACCGGAAATACGGCTTTGGTGACTTTGAGCATGGCGTTGTCTCCTTGGGGCGCGCGGAATTCAGGTAGGTAGGCGCGCGAGTTGTGCGTTGAGTTTGCCGAGGGTCGCTTCGAATTCAGCCAGCCGCTTTTGCTCCTGCCCGACAACAGCAGCCGGGGCTTTGGCGACAAAGGCCTCGTTTTTCAGCTTGGCCTGACATTTGGTGATTTCAGCGCTGAGGCGGTCGATTTCGCGCGTGAGCCGCTCGCGCTCGGCGGCAACATCGATCTCGACTTTCAGCACCAGCTTGTCCTGACCGACGATGGCAATCGGCGCACCTTCGGCTTGCGCATCGAGCGTGGCTTCGTCGGCGATGATCTGCACCTCCGCGAGCCGCGCCAGCGCCTGGACATAAGGCGCGAAGCTGCGCAGCCGTTCGGCATTGCCCGTGGCCAGAAGCGGCACGCGCGTGGCCGGCGAGAGGCCCATTTCGCCGCGCAGGTTGCGGCAGGCATCGATCAGCGCTTTCAGGCCCGCCACCCATTGCTCGGCGGCCTCGTCGATTTTTTGCGCCTCCGGCTGAGGATAGGGCTGGGTCATCAGCGATACCGCGCCTTCGGCCTGAGCAGCGGGATAGCGGCCCGCGAGCGGCGCGACTTTTTGCCAGAGCGCTTCGGTGATGAACGGAATGATGGGGTGAGCCAGACGCAGCACGGTTTCGAGCACGCGCAACAGCGTGCGGCGCGTGGCGCGCTGCTGCTCGGGCGTGCCGAGCTGGATCTGCACCTTGGCGAGTTCGAGATACCAGTCGCAGTACTCGTCCCAGACAAACTTGTAGAGCGCGCTGGCGACGTTGTCGAAGCGGTAATCGGCGAAGCCCTTGGCGATCTCGGCTTCGGTGCGCTGCAGATGCGAGACGATCCAGCGGTCCGCCTGCGAGAAGTCGAGATAGCCGCCCGCGCCACAGCCGTTCGCGCCGCTTGACGCGCCCGTAGCCGTGGCATCGTTGTGGCAGCCTTTGGCCGGATCGAGCCCGCAATCATGGCCTTCGCAGTTCATCAGCACGAAGCGCGTGGCGTTCCACAGCTTGTTGCAGAAGTTGCGATAGCCCTCGCAGCGCGCCAGATCGAAGTTGATGTTGCGCCCCAGCGTGGCCATCGACGCCATCGTGAAGCGCAGCGCATCCGTGCCGAAGGCCGCGATGCCGTCGGGGAATTCCTTGCGGGTTTTCTTTTCGATGGTGCTGGCCTGCTTGGGGTTCATCAGGCCGGTGGTGCGTTTGGCGACCAGCGCATCGAGCCCGATGCCATCGACGATATCGATCGGGTCGAGCGTATTGCCCTTGCTCTTCGACATCTTCTGGCCTTCGGCATCGCGCACGAGACCATGCACGTAGACCGTATCGAAGGGCACCTTGCCCGTGAAGTGGGTGGTCATCATGACCATCCGCGCGACCCAGAAGAAGATGATGTCGAAGCCCGTGACCAGCACCGACGAAGGCAGGAAGTGCTGCAGCTCCTCGGTATCGTTCGGCCAGCCCAGCGAGGAAAACGGCACCAGCGCCGACGAGAACCAGGTATCGAGCACGTCATCGTCTTGCCGCAGCGCGCCGTCATAGCCTTGGGCCCGGGCCTGGGCCTGGGCTTCGGCTTCGCTGCGGGCGACGAAGATCTCGCCGTTCACGCCATACCACGCGGGAATCTGATGGCCCCACCAGAGCTGGCGCGAGATGCACCAGTCCTGGATGTTTTCCAGCCACTGGTAATACGTGGTGCTCCAGTTTTCCGGCACGAAACGGATCTGGCCATCGCGCACGACATCGAGCGCCGTTTGCGCGATGGACTTGCCGGGGTGAAACGTGCCCTCGGGGGCAGGCTGGCTCATCGCCACGAACCACTGGTCGGTCAGCATCGGCTCGATCACCACGCCGGTACGGTCGCCGCGCGGCACCATCAGCTTGTGCGGCTTGACGGATTCGAGCCGGCCCAGCGCTTCGAGATCGGCCACCACGCGCTGGCGCGCTTCGAAGCGATCGAGCCCGCGATAGGCCTCGGGGGCGTTGTCGTTGATCCTGGCGTCGAGCGTGAGAATCTCGATCGAGGCGAGCCGGTGGCGCTGGCCGACCTGGTAGTCGTTGAAATCGTGCGCGGGCGTGACCTTGACCACGCCGGTGCCGAATTCGCGGTCGACGTAATCGTCGGCGATCACGGGGATTTCACGGTCCGTAAGCGGCAGGATGACCGACTGGCCGATCAGGTGGGCGTAACGTTCGTCCTCCGGATGAACCATCACGGCGACGTCGCCGAGCATGGTTTCGGGACGCGTCGTGGCCACGGTCAAAGCGCCCGAACCATCGGCCAGCGGGTACTGGATATGCCACAGATGGCCGTTTTCTTCTTCGCTGACCACCTCGAGATCGGACACGGCGGTGAGCAGCACCGGGTCCCAGTTGACGAGACGCTTGCCGCGATAAATCAGCCCCTGCTCATGCAAGCGCACGAACACATCGCGCACGGCGGCCGACATCGTGTCGTTCATCGTGAAGTATTCACGCGACCAATCGATGGAAGCGCCGAGGCGGCGTACCTGGCCCGTGATGGTCGAGCCGGAGTGCTGCTTCCATTGCCAGATGCGCTCGACAAAAGCCTCGCGCCCGAGATCATGACGCGACACGCCCTCGGCATCGAGCTGGCGCTCGACCACGATCTGGGTGGCGATGCCCGCGTGATCGGTGCCCGGCACCCACAGCGTGTTGTCACCGAGCATGCGGTGATAGCGCGTGAGGGCATCCATGATGGTCTGGTTAAAGGCATGGCCCATGTGCAGCGTGCCGGTGACATTGGGCGGCGGCAGTTGAATCGAAAAGTTCTTGCGTTCGGGGTTGAACGAGGGGGCGGCGTAGCCGCGTTTTTCCCATTCGGGGCCCCAGTGGGATTCAATGGTTTGGGGCTCGAAACTTTTGGCAAGCGTGCTGTCGCTCATGGGTCGGAAGTCTGCTGAAAAAACGTGGAGGAAAGCGTGGAAAAAGCGCGGAAGGTCGGATTATAAAGGGATTGTGTTTGTGGCCGAGTGTTGCCTGGAGGTGGCTGGCTGTTTCTGCTGAGGAATGGCGGGCACGGAGCAGGCCGGTGTGCTTGACGGGAATGTCTGTGGAGAGCAGTGGGCGGTTGGTTTGGCATGCTTTTGACATGCCTCGGCAACAACCTGGAAGCAGCCTGGAAGCAGCCTGGAATCAGGCATCGCTGGATGGTTTTTATCGGTCCATGAATGATCTGAAGGTATCGAAAGCTTGAATGCAGCATGTGCGTTAGGCCCGTTTTCAGGTCCGTTTGCAAGTCCGTTAGATTCTTCGCTGCACTATCTCCCCGAAAAATCGGGATAAGAAAAATCTTAAAAATATCGTGATTTCGATTGGCCCAGACTGTTGTCAGGCGGCAAGGGTGGCGGGCTATTTTGTTGCGCAATCTCAAATTTTTTAGCAGAAATTTCTGGAAGACAGCGTTTTGGGGCGATAAATCTTCTGTGATTTGAGGCTAAGTGCTTGCGCTTAATGTATTTTTATTTATGTAAAAAAATGTCAAAGAATGATTGATGAGATCTTTTATTGGGAATGGTCCTATTCATTCTTATTCCATAAAGCATGATATTCGAGGCCTTGAATAATGATTCTTTTCCGGGATAAGTCATGAACAAGGTCTATCGCATCATCTGGAACGCCTCGGCAAACTGCTGGACAGTTGCGTCGGAACTGGCGCGCGGGCGAAGCAAAAGCCGTTCGTGCAAAAAAACGGACAAAACTGGCCGCACTGTATGGAATGGGGCGACAGGAACGTGGGTCACCGTTCCCGGGCAGGCCCGGACAAGATTGAAGCCGCCCACGGCCAATACCATGGTGACTTCGCTGGCGATGGTGCTGGGCCTGACAGGAGCGGGTGCGGCTGGGGCGGCTACCGTAGAGTTATCGCCTGATAGCTGTGCTGGGTATGGGGGTGTTTTTACGGTAGGTGGACCCGCTACGACACCTACAGCAGTAGCGAGTGCATCCAAGGAAGGTATTGCCATTGGTGTGGGTGCTAAAGCTAATGTGGCATGCAGTTCCACCTCGGGTATTCAGAATGGCGCGTCGTCGATTGCGATAGGCACCGGCGCACAGGCGCTATCGGGTGGACTGGCATTGGGATACCAGGCATATTCGACCGGCATGGACTCGCTGGCATTCGGCGTCAACTCCGTCGCTAAAGGCAGTAGCAGCGTGGCGCTGGGCTCGGGGTCTTCGGATGGCGGGCGTGACAATGTCGTTTCGGTGGGTCTCGGCAACGAGACCCTGCAGAAACCGCCGGGTTCTGCAGGAGGCGTCCCCACCGCCAACCTGGCGCCGAAGGCGCGCCAGATCATCAATATGGCAGCCGGTACGCAGGATACCGACGCGGTCAACGTTAGCCAGCTCAAGGGCGTTACCACGGCGCTGGGCGGCGGTGCAACGGTTGCCGCGGATGGCACGGTCACCGCGCCGTCCTACGTCGTGCAGGGTTCCACGTTCGGCAACGTCGGCGCGGCCCTCACCAGCCTGAATACGGCGACGACGAAAAACACCGGCGACATCACGACGCTGAACACAACGGTCAATACGATCAACAACGGCGGCAGCCGCTATTTCAAGACGGCGGGTCTGAACGACGGCACCGATGACGCGAAGGCGAGCGGCAAGAACGCGGTGGCGCTGGGCGCGAACTCGGTGGCGGAGCGAGACAACAGCGTTTCGGTGGGGCGAGCGGAAATCAAGGATGGCACCGGCACGGTGACGCAATCCGGGATCACGCGTCAGATCACGAATGTGGCCGATGGCACGCAGGCGAAGGATGCGGTGAACCGTGGCCAGCTTGATACGGTGAATACGGCGGCGGCGAAAGCGCAAACGGCAGCGGATACCGCGCAGTCGGGTCTGAACACGCTAGATGGGCTTGCCGCGAAATACGACAGCACGTCGAAGGACAAGCTGACGCTGGGCGGAGCCGGTACCAGCGGCACGGTGACGCTGGGTAACGTCAAGGATGGCGTAGCGGCGACAGACGCGGTGAACCGTGGCCAGCTCGACGCGGTGAACGTGGCGCTGAACACGGCGGTGACGAAAGCGCAGGCCGCGGCGGATACCGCGCAGTCGGGCCTGAACACGCTGGACGGGCTTGCCGCGAAATACGACAGCACGTCGAAGGACAAGCTCACGCTAGGCGGTGCAGGTACCACCGGCACGGTGACGCTGGGCAACGTCAGGGATGGCGTAGCGGCGACAGACGCGGTGAACCGTGGCCAGCTCGATGCGGTGAATACGGCGGCGGCCAAAGCGCAAACGGCAGCGGATACCGCGCAGTCGGGTCTGAACACGCTGGACGGTCTGGCGGTGAAGTACGACAGCACGTCGAAAGACCAGGTGACGCTGGGCGGCACAGGTACCACCGGCACGGTGACGCTGGGCAACGTCAAGGCGGGCCTCACCAGCAACGATGCAGTGAACGTATCGCAACTGAAGCCGATGGTCGATGCCCTGGGCGGCGGCGCGACGATGGATGCCAAGACGGGCGCGGTGAGCGGCCCGTCGTATGCGATCCAGGGAAGTACGTACACGACGGTAGGCAGCGCTTTGGGCAAGCTGGACACGGCTACAACCAAAAACACCGGCGACATCACGACACTGAATTCAGCCGTGGACTCGATCAAGGGCGGGGTGTCGAAATACGCGGTGTTCAACTCGGCGGGGACGATGGCAAGCGCCAGTGGAGCCGATGCGGTAGCGCTGGGCATGGGCACGCTGGCGAGCGGCAAGAATGCGGTGGCGCTGGGTGCGAACTCGGTGGCGGAGCGTGACGACAGCATCTCGGTGGGGCGAGCGGAAGTGAAAGACGGCGTTACGGGCACGGTGACGCAGACAGAGATCACACGTCAGATCACGAATGTGGCCGACGGCACACAGGCGAAAGACGCGGTGAACCGTGGCCAGCTCGATGGGGTGAACACGGTGCTGACCACGGCGGTGACGAAAGCGCAGACCGCAGCAGATACAGCGCAGTCGGGTCTGAACACGCTGGACGGGCTTGCCGCGAAATATGACAGCACGTCGAAGGACAAGCTGACACTGGGTGGCGTAGGTACCACCGGCACGGTGACGCTGGGCAACGTCAAGGATGGTGTAGCCGCGACAGATGCGGTGAACCGTGGCCAGCTTGATGGGGTGAACACGGCGCAGACCACGGCGGTGACGAAAGCGCAGGCTGCGGCGGATACAGCGCAGTCGGGTCTGAACACGCTGGAAGGTCTGGCGGTGAAATACGACAGCACGTCGAAGGACCAGGTGACGCTGGGCGGCACAGGCACGAGCGGCACGGTGACACTGGGCAATGTCAAGGCAGGCGTTGCTACGACGGATGCAGTGAACGTATCGCAACTGAAGCCGGTGGTCGAAGCGCTGGGTGGTGGCGCGACGCTGGATGCGAAGACGGGCGCGGTGAGCGGCCCGTCGTATGCGATCCAGGGCGGCACGTACACGACGGTAGGCGGCGCGTTGGGCAAGCTGGACACGGCGACGACCAAAAACACCGGCGACATCACGACACTGAATTCAGCAGTGGATTCGATCAAGGGCGGGGTGTCGAAATACGCGGTGTTCAACTCGGCGGGGACGATGGCAAGCGCAAGTGGAGCCGATGCGGTGGCGCTGGGCATGGGCACGCTGGCGAGCGGCAAGAATGCGGTGGCGCTGGGCGCGAACTCGGTGGCGGAGCGTGATAACAGCGTTTCGGTGGGGCGAGCGGAAGTGAAGGACGGCGCCGGTGCGGTGACGCAGACGGAGATCACGCGTCAGATCACGAATGTAGCCGATGGCACGCAGGCGAAAGACGCGGTGAACCGTGGCCAGCTCGATGGGGTGAACACGGCGCTGACTACGGCGGTGACGAAAGCGCAGGCAGCGGCGGATACCGCGCAGTCAGGTTTGAACACGCTGGAAGGTCTGGCGGTGAAGTACGACAGCACGTCGAAGGACCAGGTGACGCTGGGCGGCGCAGGTAGCACCGGTACGGTGACGCTGGGCAACGTCAAGGCAGGTGTTGCCAGCAACGATGCAGTGAACGTGTCGCAACTGAAGCCGGTGGTCGATGCCCTGGGCGGTGGCGCCACGCTGGATGCGAAGACGGGCGCGGTGAGCGGCCCGTCGTATGCGATCCAGGGGAGTACGTACACCACGGTGGGCAGCGCGCTGGACAAGCTGGACACGGCGACAACCAAAAACAGCGGCGATATCACGACACTGAATTCAACCGTGAACTCGATTACGGGTGGGGTTTCGAAATACGCGGCGTTCAACTCGACGGGAACGATGGCAAGCGCCAGCGGCGCCGATGCGGTAGCGCTGGGCATGGGCACGCTGGCGAGCGGCAAGAATGCAGTGGCGCTGGGCGCGAACTCGGTGGCGGAGCGTGACAACAGCATCTCGGTGGGGCGAGCGGAGGTGAAGGATGGCGTCACGGGCAATGTGACGCAGACGGAGATCACGCGTCAGATCACGAATGTAGCCGATGGCACGCAGGCGAAAGATGCGGTGAACAAGGGTCAGCTCGATACGGTGAATACGGCGGCGGCGACAGCCCAAACGGCTGCCGACAAGGCCCAGGCCGGACTGAACACGCTCGATGGCCTGGCCGTGAAATACGACAGCACGTCGAAAGACAGGGTGACGCTGGGTGGAGCCGGCACGAGCGGCACGGTGACACTGGGCAACGTCAAGGCGGGCCTCGCCAGCAATGACGCAGTGAACGTATCGCAACTGAAGCCGGTGGTTGAAGCGCTGGGCGGCGGTGCGACGATGGATGCGAAGACCGGCGCAGTGAGCGGTCCGTCATACGCCATCCAGGGCAGCACCTTCACCACGGTAGGCGGCGCGCTGGGCAAGCTGGATACGGCGACAACCAAAAACACCGGCGACATCACGACACTGAATTCAACGGTGAACTCGATTACGGGTGGGGTTTCGAAATACGCGGCGTTCAATTCGACAGGGGCGCTGGCAAGCGCTAGTGGAGCCGATGCGGTAGCGCTGGGCATGGGCACGCTGGCGAGCGGCAAGAATGCGGTGGCGTTGGGCGCGAACTCGGTGGCCGAGCGTGACAACAGCCTCTCGGTGGGGCGAGCGGAAATCAAGGACGGCGTCACGGGCAAGGTGACGCAGACGGAGATCACGCGTCAGATCACGAATGTGGCCGACGGCACGCAGGCGAAAGACGCGGTGAACCGTGGCCAGCTCGACGGGGTGAGCACGACGCTGACCACGGCGGTGACGAAAGCGCAGGCCGCAGCAGATACCGCGCAGTCGGGTCTGAATACGCTGGAAGGTCTGGCGGTGAAATACGACAGCACGTCGAAGGACCAGGTAACGCTGGGCGGCGCAGGTACCACCGGTACGGTGACGCTGGGCAACGTCAAGGCAGGTGTTGCCACAACGGATGCAGTGAACGTATCGCAACTGAAGCCGATGGTCGATGCCCTGGGCGGCGGCGCGACGCTGGATGCGAAGACGGGCGCGGTGAGTGGCCCGTCGTATGCGATCCAGGGCAGCACCTTCACCACGGTGGGCAGCGCACTCGGCAAACTCGACACGGCGACGACGAAAAACACCGGCGACATCACCACGATCAACGGCACGCTGAACAACCTCACTAGCGGCACAGCAGGCCTGGTGAAGCAGGACGCGACGACCAAGGCGATCACGGTGGCCAGCGACAAGGCAGGTACGACGGTGAATATCGCGGGCACGGCAGGCGAGCGCCAGTTGAAGGGTGTGGCCGCAGGCACGGCGGATACGGATGCGGTGAATCTGAAGCAGCTCAAGGGCATGGGTTTGAGCACCGACACCTCGGGCAATGTCACGAACGCCTTCGTGGCCTACGACAGCACGTCGAAAGACCGGGTGACGCTGGGCGGCGCAGGTACCACGGGCACGGTGACGCTGGGCAACGTCAAGGATGGCGTCGCGGCGACAGACGCGGTGAACCGTGGCCAGCTCGACGTAGTGAGCGCGGTGGCGGCGAAAAACGCAAGTGACATCACGACACTGAACACAACGGTCAATACGGTCAACAACGGCGGCAGCCGCTACTTCAGGACGGCAGGTCTGAACGACGGCACCGATGACGCGAAGGCGAGCGGCAAGAACAGCATCGCAGTAGGCGCGAACTCGGTGGCTGACCGGGACAACAGCCTCTCGGTGGGGCGCGCGGAAATCAAGGACGGCGTCACGGGCAAGGTGACGCAGACAGAGATCACGCGTCAGATCACGAATGTAGCCGACGGCACGCAGGCGAAAGACGCGGTGAACCGTGGCCAGCTCGATGGAGTGAACACGGCGCTGACCACGGCGGTGACGAAAGCGCAGGCGGCGGCGGATACCGCGCAGTCGGGTCTGAACACGCTGGACGGGCTTGCCGCGAAATACGACAGCACGTCGAAAGACCGGGTGACGCTGGGCGGCGCAGGTACCACCGGCACGGTGACACTGGGCAACGTCAAGGCAGGCCTCACCAGCAATGACGCAGTGAACGTATCGCAACTCAAGCCGATGGTTGAAGCCCTGGGCGGCGGTGCAACGCTGGACGCGAAGACGGGTGCGGTGAGCGGCCCGTCGTATGCGATCCAGGGCGGCACGTACACGACGGTAGGCGGTGCTTTGGGCAAGCTGGACACGGCGACGACGAAAAACACCGGCGACATCACCACGATCAACAGCACGCTGAGCAACATCACCAGCGGCACAGCAGGCCTGGTGCAGCAGGATGCGACGACCAGGGCGATCACGGTGGCCAGCGGCACGGCAGGCACGACTGTGAATATCGCGGGCACGGCAGGCGAGCGCCAGTTGAAGGGTGTGGCCGCAGGTACGGCGGATACGGATGCGGTGAATCTGAAACAGCTCAAGGGCATGGGTGTGACCACCGATACGGCAGGCAATGTCACGAACACCTTCGTGGCCTACGACAGCACGTCGAAAGACCGGGTGACGCTGGGCGGAGCCGGCACAAGTGGCACGGTGACGCTGGGCAATGTCAAGGCGGGCCTCACTAGCAACGATGCGGTGAACGTATCGCAACTGAAGCCGGTGGTCGAAGCGCTGGGCGGCGGTGCGGCGCTGGACGCGAAGACGGGTGCCGTCACGGGCCCGTCGTACAAGATCCAGGGCAACACCTACACCACGGTAGGCAGCGCGTTGGGCAAACTGGACACGGCGACGACGAAAAATACTGGCGACATCACGAGCCTGTCGACGACGGTGAACAACCTCAACACGGGCACGACGGGCCTGGTGCAGCAGGACGCGGCGAGTCTCGACCTGACGGTAGCCAAAGCGAGCGGCGGCAACAAGGTCGATTTCACGGGCACGGCGGGCATGCGGGTGCTGACCGGGGTGAAAGCAGGCGAGCTGTCGGCGGCCAGCCACGACGCGGTGAATGGCGCGCAACTGTACGCGACGAATACCAGCGTGACGAAGAACAGCGGCGACATCACGACGCTGAACACGACGGTGACGCAGATTTCGAACGACATCAGGAACAGCGGACTGGGCCTCGTGGTCCAGGACGGCCAGACGGGCAACATCATGGTGGCCCGCAACCTGGGCGGCGGCATGGTGAACATCGGCGGCAGTGGCGGCCCACGAGTGCTGACCGGCGTGGCCAATGGTGTGAACGATCGGGATGCGGCTACGGTTGAGCAGCTCAAGTCGCTGAAGCAGGGCGGTGGTCCGTCCAGCAAGACCTTGGGCGCGGTGGTCTACGACGACCTGAGTCTTGGGCATGCCACGCTGGGCGGCACAAGCGGCACGAAACTGGACAACGTGGCGAACGGCCGGGTGGCCGAAGGCAGCCGGGAAGCGGTCAATGGTGGGCAGTTCTACGCGATGCAGCAGTCGTTCGAGGCGCAATACAACGCGCTCAGCGGCAAGGTCGGCGAGATCCAGAACAAGCCGGGTAAAGGTGGTACGGGCTCGAACCTGGTGAGAGCCGGCACGGGCACCAACAGCATCGTGCTGAGCCCGGTCGATAGCGGTGCCTCGGCTTCAGGCGATCATGCCTTGGCGCTGGGTGCGGGCGCACAGGCCAGTGGAGCGAATTCCGTCGCGCTGGGCCAGGGCTCCGTCGCCGATGAGGCGAATGTCGTGTCGATGGGCTCGGAGGGCCATGAGCGGCGTCTGACTAACGTTGCGCCAGGCAGCCGTAGCACGGATGCGGTCAATGTGGGCCAGATGCAGCAGGGGTTGAATGGCCTGCGCGGCGACATGAACCAGGTGGCGCGTCACGCCTATGCCGGGGTGGCTGCCGCAATGGCGATGCCGGGTTTGTCACCGTCTGGCCCGGGCAAGACATCGGTGGGCAGTGGTGTGGCGAATTACCGGGGCGGCAATGCGCTCGGCATTGGCCTTGCGTACCGGACGTTAAACGACAAATGGCGCGTGCAGGGCGCGGTAGCGCTGACCTCGACCGGGTCAACCGCATCGCGGGCGCAAGTCGATTACGAGTTCTGAGCCTTCCGTTGGCGCATGGTCCTCCAGGGTTGGACGGAGGGCCCGCCTTGGAGGAGCGTTCCTGAACCACTCGCGCTGATTGGTGAGGCTATCGAACACGATGAAACCCACGGCATGGCCATGATGCCCAGAGCTGACCTGATCTGTTGCGCCGGGGGGATGGGCGAGTCTGATGAAATGCCGGGCTTGAAGCTGGGCGATGTTTTCATGCGGCGGCATGGCCGGTGATTTTCGTTGGAATAGACCTGTTTAATTTTTGGTTGCAATCCCCTCCTTAAAATAGAGATAAGAAAAATCTTAAAATTATTGTGATTTCGATTGGCCCAGACTGTTGCCATGAGGCAAGGGTGTCGGGCTATTTTGTTGCGCAATCTCAAATTTTTTAGCAGAAATTTCTGGAAGGTAGCGTTTCGGGGCGATAAATCTTCGGTGATTTGAAGGTAAGTGCTTGTGTTTAATATATTTTTCGTTATGTAAATAAATATCAAAGAATGATTGATGAGGTCTTTCATTGGGAATAGTCCTATTCATTCTTATTCCATAAAGCATGATATTCAAGGCATTGAATAAAGACTCTTTTCCGGGATAAGGCATGAACAAGGTCTATCGCATCATCTGGAACGCCTCGGCAAACTGCTGGACAGTTGCGTCGGAACTGGCGCGCGGGCGAAGCAAAGGCCGTTCGTGCAAAAAAACGGATAAAACTGGCCGCACTGTATGGAATGGGGTGACAGGAACGTGGGTCACCGTTCCCGGGCAGGCGCAGACAAGATTGAAGCCGCCCACGGCCAATACCATGGTGACTTCGCTGGCGATGGTGCTGGGCCTGACAGGAGCGGGTACGGCGGGGGCATCTACCCTGGAGTTATCTAATGAGGCTTGTCCTGGGGGATCGGGAGGCATTTTTACGGTGGGTGGAACAGCGAGTGCCTTCAATGAAGGTATTGCAATTGGTAGTGGTGCCAAAGCTCGCTTGTCATGCACTTCTGCTGCTACCGGCGCCTCAAGTATTCAATGGGGCTGGTCGTCGATTGCGATAGGTTCGAATGCACAGGCGCTATCGGGTGGACTGGCATTGGGATACCAGGCGTATGCGAGCGGTGCGGACTCGCTGGCATTCGGCGTCAACACCATCGCTAAAGGCAGCCGCAGCGTGGCGCTGGGCTCGGGGTCTTCGGATGGCGGGCGTGACAATGTCGTTTCGGTGGGTCTCGGCAACGAGATCCTGCAGAAACCGCCGGGTGCTAGTGGAAGCGTCCCCAACGCCAACCTGGCGCCGAAGGCGCGCCAGATCATCAATATGGCAGCCGGTACGCAGGATACCGACGCGGTCAACGTCAGCCAGCTCAAGGGCGTTACCACGGCGCTGGGCGGCGGCGCAACGGTTGCCGCGGATGGCACGGTCACCGCGCCGTCCTACGTCGTGCAGGGTTCCACGTTCGGCAACGTCGGCGCGGCCCTCGCCAGCCTGAATACGGCGACGACGAAAAACACCGGCGACATCACGACGCTGAACACCGGCACAACGGTCAATACGATCAACAACGGCGGCAGCCGCTATTTCAAGACGGCGGGTCTGAACGACGGCACCGATGACGCGAAGGCGAGCGGCAAGAATGCGGTGGCGCTGGGCGCGAACTCGGTGGCGGAGCGTGACAACAGCGTTTCGGTGGGGCGAGCGGAAATCAAGGATGGCACCGGCGCGGTGACGCAATCCGGGATCACGCGTCAGATCACGAATGTGGCCGATGGCACGCAGGCGAAGGATGCGGTGAACCGGGGCCAGCTCGATGGGGTGAATACGGCGGCGGCGAAAGCGCAGACAGCGGCGGACAAGACGCAGTCGGGTCTGAACACGCTGGACGGGCTTGCAGCGAAATACGACAGCACGTTGAAAGACAAGCTGACGCTGGGCGGAGCCGGTACGAGCGGCACGGTGACGCTGGGTAACGTCAAGGATGGCGTAGCGGCGACAGACGCGGTGAACCGTGGCCAGCTCGACGCGGTGAACGTGGCGCTGAACACGGCGGTGACGAAAGCGCAGGCCGCGGCGGACAAGGCGCAGTCGGGTCTGAACACGCTGGATGGGCTTGCCGCGAAATACGACAGCACGTCGAAAGACAGGATGACGCTGGGCGGTGCAGGTACCACCGGCACGGTGACGCTGGGCAACGTCAGGGATGGCGTCGCGGCGACAGACGCGGTGAACCGTGGCCAGCTCGATGGGGTGAGTACGGCGGCAGCGAAAGCGCAAACGGCAGCGGATACCGCGCAGTCGGGTCTGAACACGCTGGACGGTCTGGCGGTGAAATACGACAGCACGTCGAAAGACAGGGTGACGCTGGGCGGCGCAGGTACCACCGGCACGGTGACGCTGGGCAACGTCAAGGCGGGCCTCACCAGCAATGACGCAGTGAACGTATCGCAACTGAAGCCGGTGGTCGAGGCATTGGGCGGTGGCGCGACGCTGGATGCGAAGACGGGCGCAGTGAGCGGCCCGTCGTATGCGATCCAGGAGGGTACGTACACGACGGTAGGTGGCGCATTGGGCAAGCTGGACACGGCGACGACCAAAAACACCGGCGACATCACGACACTGAATTCAGCTGTGGACTCGATCAAGGGCGGGGTGTCGAAATACGCGGTGTTCAACTCGGCGGGGACGATGGCAAGCGCCAGTGGAGCCGATGCGGTAGCGCTGGGCATGGGCACGCTGGCGAGCGGCAAGAATGCGGTGGCGCTGGGTGCGAACTCGGTGGCGGAGCGTGACGACAGCATCTCGGTGGGGCGAGCGGAAGTGAAAGACGGCGTTACGGGCACGGTGACGCAGACAGAGATCACACGTCAGATCACGAATGTGGCCGACGGCACACAGGCGAAAGACGCGGTGAACCGTGGCCAGCTCGATGGGGTGAACACGGCGCTGACTACGGCGGTGACGAAAGCGCAGGCGGCGGCGGATACCGCGCAGTCGGGTCTGAACACGCTGGACGGGCTTGCCGCGAAATACGACAGCACCTCGAAGGACAGGCTGACGCTGGGTGGCGCAGGTACCACGGGCACGGTGACGCTGGGCAACGTCAAGGATGGTGTAGCGGCGACAGATGCGGTGAACCGTGGCCAGCTCGATGGGGTGAACACGGCGCAGACCACGGCGGTGACGAAAGCGCAGGCGGCAGCGGATACCGTGCAGTCGGGCCTGAACACGCTGGATGGGCTTGCGGTGAAGTACGACAGCACGTCGAAGGACCAGGTAACGCTGGGCGGCACAGGTACTACCGGTACGGTGACGCTGGGTAACGTCAAGGCAGGCCTCGCCAGCAACGATGCGGTGAACGTATCGCAACTGAAGCCGGTGGTTGAAGCGCTGGGCGGCGGTGCCACGCTGGATGCGAAGACGGGCGCGGTGAGCGGTCCGTCGTATGCGATCCAGGGGAGTACGTACACCACGGTAGGCAGCGCGCTGGGCAAGCTGGACACAGCGACGACCAAAAACACAGGCGACATCACGACACTGAATTCAGCCGTGGACTCGATCAAGGGCGGGGTGTCGAAATACGCGGCGTTCAACTCGACGGACACGCTGGCAAGCGCCAGTGGAGCCGATGCGGTAGCGCTGGGCATGGGCACGCTGGCGAGCGGCAAGAATGCGGTGGCGCTGGGTGCGAACTCGGTGGCGGAGCGCGACAACAGCATTTCGGTGGGGCGAGCGGAAATCAAGGATGGCGTCACGGGCAATGTGACGCAGACGGAGATCACGCGTCAGATCACGAATGTAGCCGATGGCACGCAGGCGAAAGACGCGGTGAACTGGAGCCAGCTCGATGCAGTGACCGTGGCGCAGACCACGGCGGTGACGAAAGCGCAGGCGGCGGCGGATACCGCGCAATCGGGTCTGAACACGCTGGATAGTTTGGCGGTGAAGTACGACAGCACGTCGAAGGACCAGGTGACGCTGGGCGGCACAGGCACGAGCGGCACGGTGACGCTGGGCAATGTCAAGGCGGGCCTCGCCAGCAACGATGCAGTGAACGTGTCGCAACTGAAGCCGGTGGTTGATGCGCTGGGTGGCGGTGCGACGCTGGATGCGAAGACGGGCGCGGTGAGCGGCCCGTCGTATGCGATCCAGGGGAGTACGTACACCACGGTGGGCAGCGCGCTGGACAAGCTGGACACGGCGACAACCAAAAACAGCGGCGATATCACGACACTGAATTCAACCGTGAACTCGATTACGGGTGGGGTTTCGAAATACGCGGCGTTCAACTCGACGGGAACGATGGCAAGCGCCAGCGGCGCCGATGCGGTAGCGCTGGGCATGGGCACGCTGGCGAGCGGCAAGAATGCAGTGGCGCTGGGCGCGAACTCGGTGGCGGAGCGTGACGACAGCGTTTCGGTGGGGCGAGCGGAAGTGAAGGACGGCGCCACGGGCAATGTGACGCAGACGGAGATCACACGTCAGATCACGAATGTGGCCGATGGCACGCAGGCGAAAGATGCGGTGAACAAGGGTCAGCTCGATACGGTGAATACGGCGGCGGCGACAGCCCAAACGGCTGCCGACAAGGCCCAGGCCGGACTGAACACGCTCGATGGCCTGGCCGTGAAATACGACAGCACGTCGAAAGACAGGGTGACGCTGGGTGGAGCCGGCACGAGCGGCACGGTGACACTGGGCAACGTCAAGGCGGGCCTCGCCAGCAATGACGCAGTGAACGTATCGCAACTGAAGCCGGTGGTTGAAGCGCTGGGCGGCGGTGCGACGATGGATGCGAAGACCGGCGCAGTGAGCGGTCCGTCATACGCCATCCAGGGCAGCACCTTCACCACGGTAGGCGGCGCGCTGGGCAAGCTGGATACGGCGACAACCAAAAACACCGGCGACATCACGACACTGAATTCAACGGTGAACTCGATTACGGGTGGGGTTTCGAAATACGCGGCGTTCAATTCGACAGGGGCGCTGGCAAGCGCTAGTGGAGCCGATGCGGTAGCGCTGGGCATGGGCACGCTGGCGAGCGGCAAGAATGCGGTGGCGTTGGGCGCGAACTCGGTGGCCGAGCGTGACAACAGCCTCTCGGTGGGGCGAGCGGAAATCAAGGACGGCGTCACGGGCAAGGTGACGCAGACGGAGATCACGCGTCAGATCACGAATGTGGCCGACGGCACGCAGGCGAAAGACGCGGTGAACCGTGGCCAGCTCGACGGGGTGAGCACGACGCTGACCACGGCGGTGACGAAAGCGCAGGCCGCAGCAGATACCGCGCAGTCGGGTCTGAATACGCTGGAAGGTCTGGCGGTGAAATACGACAGCACGTCGAAGGACCAGGTAACGCTGGGCGGCGCAGGTACCACCGGTACGGTGACGCTGGGCAACGTCAAAGCGGGCCTCGCCAGCAATGACGCAGTGAACGTATCGCAACTGAAGCCGGTGGTTGAGGCGCTGGGCGGCGGTGCGACGATGGATGCGAAGACGGGCGCGGTGAGCGGCCCGTCGTATGCGATCCAGGGCAGCACCTTCACCACGGTGGGCAGCGCACTCGGCAAACTCGACACGGCGACGACGAAAAACACCGGTGACATCACCACGGTCAACAGCACACTGAACAACCTCACCAGCGGCACAGCAGGCCTGGTGCAGCAGGACGCGACGACCAAGGCGATCACGGTGGCCAGCGGCACGGCAGGCACATCGGTGAATATTGCGGGCACGGCAGGCGAGCGCCAGTTGAAGGGTGTGGCCGCAGGCACGGCGGATACGGACGGCGTGAACCTGAAACAGCTCAAGGGCATGGGTGTGACCACCGATACGGCAGGCAATGTCACGAACGCTTTCGTGGCCTACGACAGCACGTCGAAAGACCGGGTGACGCTGGGTGGCACAGGTACCACCGGCACGGTGACGCTGGGCAACGTCAAGGATGGCGTAGCGGCGACAGACGCGGTGAATCGCGGCCAGCTCGATGTAGTGAGCGCGGTGGCGGCGAAAAACGCAAGCGACATCACGACACTGAACACAACGGTCAATACGGTCAACAACGGCGGCAGCCGCTATTTCAGGACGGCAGGTCTGAACGACGGCACCGATGACGCGAAGGCGAGCGGCAAGAACAGCATCGCAGTAGGTGCGAACTCGGTGGCTGACCGGGACAACAGCCTCTCGGTGGGGCGAGCGGAAATCAAGGACGGCGTCACGGGCAAGGTGACGCAGACAGAGATCACGCGTCAGATCACGAATGTAGCCGACGGCACGCAGGCGAAAGACGCGGTGAACCGTGGCCAGCTCGATGGAGTGAACACGGCGCTGACCACGGCAGTGACGAAAGCGCAGACCGCAGCGGATACCGCGCAGTCGGGTCTGAATACGCTGGAAGGCCTGGCGGTGAAGTACGACAGCACGTCGAAAGACCGGGTGACGCTGGGCGGCGCAGGTACCACCGGCACAGTGACACTGGGCAACGTCAAGGCAGGCCTCACCAGCAATGACGCAGTGAACGTATCGCAACTCAAGCCCATGGTTGAAGCGCTGGGCGGCGGTGCGACGATGGATGCCAAGACGGGTGCGGTGAGCGGCCCGTCGTATGCGATCCAGGGCGGCACGTACACCACGGTAGGCGGTGCTTTGGGCAAGCTGGACACGGCGACGACCAAAAACACCGGTGACATCACCACGATCAACAGCACGCTGAGCAACCTCACCAGCGGCACAGCAGGCCTGGTGCAGCAGGACGCGACGACCAAGGCGATCACGGTGGCCAGCGGCACGGCAGGCACGTCGGTGAATATCGCGGGCACGGCAGGCGAGCGCCAGTTGAAGGGTGTGGCCGCAGGCACGGCGGATACGGACGGCGTGAACCTGAAGCAGCTCCAGAGCATAGGGCTGAGCATCGATGCGGCAGGCAATGTCACGAACGCCTTCATGGCCTACGACAGCACGTCGAAAGACAGGGCGACACTGGGCGGCGCGGGCGTGACTAACACGGTAGCACTGGGCAACATCAAGGCGGGCCTTACCGGCAACGACGCGGTGAACGTATCGCAACTGAAGCCGGTGGTTGAAGCGCTGGGCGGTGGCGCGGCGCTGGATGCCAAGACGGGCGCGGTCACGGGCCCGTCGTACACGATCCAGGGCAACACCTACACCACGGTAGGCAGCGCGCTGGGCAAACTGGACACGGCGACGACAAAAAACACCGGCGACATCACGAGCCTGTCGACGACGCTGAACAACCTCAACACGGGCACGACGGGCCTGGTGCAGCAGGACGCGACGAGTCTCGACCTGACGGTCGCCAAAGCGAGCGGCGGCAACAAGGTGGATTTCACGGGCACGGCGGGCATGCGGGTGCTGACCGGGGTGCAAGCAGGCGAGCTGTCGGCGGCCAGCCACGACGCGGTGAATGGCGCGCAACTGTACGCGACGAACACCAACGTGACGAAGAACAGCGGCGACATCACGGCGCTGAACACGACGGTGACGCAGATTGCGAACGACATCAAGAGCCGCGGGCTGGGCCTCGTGATCCAGGACCGCCAGACGGGCGACATCATGGTGGCCCAAAACCTGGGCGGCAGCATGGTGGACATCGGCGGCAGTGGCGGCCCACGGGTGCTGACCGGCGTGGCCAATGGCGTGAACAATCGGGACGTAGCCACGATTGCGCAGCTCAAGGCGGTGGGGTGGGTCGATCCGTCGGGCAAGACGATGGGCGCGGTGGTCTACGACGACTTGAGTCACGGGCAAGCCACGCTGGGCGGCGCAGGTGGCACGAAACTGGACAACGTGGCGAACGGCCGGGTGGCCGAGGGCAGCCGGGAAGCGGTCAATGGCAGTCAGTTTTACGCGCTGCAGCAGTCGTACGAGGCGCAATACAACGCGCTCAGCGGCAAGATCGGCACGTTTGACGGCCCGGTTGACGATACCCAGAACCGGCCAGCATCCGGTGGCACGGGTACAGATACGGGTACGGATACGGACCTGGTGAGAGCCGGCACGGGCAACAACGGCATCGTGCTGAGCCCACCCGATAGCAGTGCCCTGGCTTCAGGCGATCAGGCCTTGGCGCTGGGGGCGGGCGCACAGGCCAGCGGAGCGAATTCGGTCGCGCTGGGCCAGGGCTCGATAGCCGATGAGGCGAATGTCGTGTCGCTGGGCTCGGAGGGCCATGAGCGGCGCCTGGGCAACATCGCGCCGGGCGTCCGAGAGACGGATGTGGTCAATGTGGGTCAGTTGCAGCAGGGGTTGGATGGCCTGCGCGGCGACATGAACCAGATGGCGCGCCACGCCTATGCCGGGGTGGCCGCCGCGATGGCAATGCCGAACCTGTCACCGTCGGGCCCTGGCAAAACATCGGTGGGCGGCGGCATTGCGAATTACCGGGGCGGCAATGCGGTCGGCGTTGGCCTTGCATACCGGACGCTCAACAACAAATGGCGAGTGCAAGGCGCGGTATCGCTGACCTCGACGGGCTCAACCTCGTCGCGGGTACAGGTCGATTACGCGTTCTGAGCCTTCCGTTGGCGCGCGGCCTTCCGGATTATGGATGAAGGGTCTTTACGCGTTTGATTCTTGCCATACCTGGCACATGAACCTTCCCCGGCCAGACGGCGATGAGTTGCTCTGTCGAGGGATGATCTGAAGGTAGCGAAAGGCGTGCAGGCAGCACGTGTTTCAGGCCTGTTTTCAGACTTGTTTGCAGGCCTGCTAAATTCTTCGCTGCACTATCTCCCCGAAAAATCGGGATAAGACAAATCTTAAAAATATCGTGGTTTTGATTGGCCCGGGCTGTTGCCAGACGGCAAGGGTGGCAGGCTATTTTGTTGCGCAATCTCAAATTTTGCAGAATAAATTGCTCTGAGATTGGGCGTTGAGGATATTAATCTTCTATTTCATGAGTGTAAGTTATTGTATTGAAAGTGTTTTCTGCTATGTGAAGAAATGTCAGCGAATGATTGACAAGGCCTTTTATTAAGATTGGTCCTATTCATTCTTATTCCATAAAGCATGATATTCAAGGCATTGAATAAAGACTCTTTTCCGGGATAAGGCATGAATAAGGTCTATCGTGTCGTTCGCAACAAGAAGACTGGTGTGTGGATGGTCGCGCCTGAAACTGCGACCGGCAATCGTAAGACGAAAGCAGTGGTTCATCTTGCTTCTTCTTTATCGTTGGTCATGGGTGTACTTGGTCTTCCGGCCGAGGTGTACGCGGTCGGCACGCAACTGGGTACCTGCGCCAAAGCGCCGGATA
This sequence comes from Paraburkholderia hayleyella, assembly GCF_009455685.1. Lineage (NCBI taxonomy): Bacteria > Pseudomonadati > Pseudomonadota > Betaproteobacteria > Burkholderiales > Burkholderiaceae > Paraburkholderia > Paraburkholderia hayleyella. The sequence goes on from NZ_QPES01000001.1 coordinate 1,575,707, forward strand.
TCAGCAGTATCGCAATTGCTACGGGTACGGCTGACTGTACGAGCGCGAATGGAGTAACTTCGATTGCCATCGGCCACGGTTCGACGGCTGGTGGAGGCGGAAGCGGCACATCTATTGGAGGAGTAGGAGCGGGCGACTGGAATCAGCTTTCCATTGGCGTTAGGTCTACCGCTTCTGGTGCATCCTCGATGGCACTGGGTGTCGGAGTCAAAACTGCAGGCGTTGCTGCTGTTGGGATTGGGTATAACGTGGCTGCCTCTGCGAACTCGGCCGTTGCGCTCGGGGAATCAGCGGCGGCATCAGGCGTCGCCAGCACCGCTGTTGGGGCGCTTGCCAATGCCACTGCGGATAATGCAATGGCGTTCGGGCGCAGTGCCAAGGCTTCGGGGGTCAGTTCCGCGGCTATTGGGTATAACGCGAACGCGACGGGCGCCAGTGCCGTTGCCCTGGGCAATGCGGCCACCGCGGACCGCGACAATACGGTATCGATTGGTTCGTCCACCCTGAAGCGCCAGCTCGTCAACCTGGCCGCAGGCACCGCTGATAACGACGCGGTCAACGTTGGCCAGCTCAAGGGCATCACCACGGCGCTGGGCGGCGGTGCCGCCGTTGCCGCCGATGGCTCGATCACGGCGCCGTCCTATGCTGTTCAAGGCGGCACCTTTGGCAATGTCGGCGCGGCCCTTGCCAGCCTGAACACCGCGACCAATACCAACGCCGGCAATATCAAAGAACTCGCGTCCCGCTTCGTGGCGAACGGCGGTGGTAGTGCCACGGCGACTGGCTCAGGAGACATCGCGATTGGCTCGGGAGCAAGCGCCAAAGCGGGTTCAGGCGAAGGTGCCATTGCCATTGGTCTGAATGCCTCGGCAGGCGTTGAGGGGAATACCGGTGCCATTGCGCTTGGCGCAACAGCGAGTGCAGGTTCAAACCGCACTGTGGCGGTAGGTTATGGCGCTACGGCTACGGTGACCAGTGCGATAGCGCTCGGGAATCGGTCGAGTGCTACGGGGTCCAGTGCGATAGCGCTGGGGGGTGGTCGAGTGCTACGGCATCCAGTGCGATAGCGCTCGGAAATGCGTCGAGTGCTACGGGTTCCGATAGCATTGCCATGGGACGACAAGCGATAGCCAGTCATACTGATGGATTCGGTATGGCATTAGGCGCCACGTCCACATCAAGTGGCAAATATGCAATTGCACTGGGTGGGGGAACGACCGCCTCGGCAGCGAATTCCGTCGCAATCGGTGCCAATTCCGTTGCAAGCCGTGACAATTCGGTGTCGCTCGGCTCAAGCACCCAACAACGCCAGCTCGTCAATCTGGCCGCAGGCACGGAAGCGACGGATGCGGTGAACAAGGGCCAGCTCGATGCAATAAATACAGCGCTGACCGCCGCGACGACGAAGGCGCAAGCCACAGCGGATGATGCGAAGACAAAACTCAGCACGCTGGATGGCCTGGCCGTGAAATACGACAGCACGTCGAAAGACAGGGTGACGCTGGGCGGTGCAGGCACGACCGGCACGGTGACACTGGGCAACGTCAAGGCGGGCACGGCTGACACCGATGCGGTGAACAAGGGTCAGCTCGATACGGTACAAACGGCGGCGACGAAAGCCCAGACAGGGCTCAACACGCTCGACGGCCTGGCCGTGAAATACGACAGCACGTTGAAAGACAGGGTGACACTGGGCGGCACAGGCACGACCGGCACGGTAGCACTGGGCAACGTGAAGGCGGGTATCAGCAGCAATGACGCAGTGAACGTATCGCAACTCAAGCCGATGGTCGATGCTCTGGGCGGCGGCGCGACGATGGATGCCAAGACCGGCGCGGTGAGCGGCCCGTCGTACGCCATCCAGGGCGGCACCTACACCACGGTAGGCGATGCGCTGGGCAAGCTGGACACCATCACAACCAAAAACACCGGCGACATCACCACGATCAACGGCACGCTGAACAACCTCACCAGCGGCACAGCAGGCCTGGTGCAGCAGGACGCGACGACCAAGGCGATCACGGTGGCCAGCGGCACGGCAGGCACGACGGTGAACATCGCGGGCACGGCGGGAGACCGCCAGTTGAAGGGCATGGCTGCAGGCACCGCTGACACGGATGGCGTGAACCTGAAGCAGCTCAAGGGCATGGGTTTGACCACTGACACGGCAGGCAAGGTCACGAACGCCTTCGTGGCCTACGACAGCACCTCGAAAGACAAGGTGACGCTGGGCGGCGCAGGCACGACCGGCACGGTGACACTCAGCAACGTCAAGGCTGGCACGGCTGACACCGACGCGGTGAACAAGGGCCAGCTCAATACGGTACAAACGGCTGCCGACAAGGCGCAGGCCGGACTGAACACGCTCGATGGTCTGGCCGTGAAATACGACAGCACGTCGAAAGACAAGGTGACGCTGGGCGGCGCAGGCACGACCGGCACCGTGACACTCAGCAACGTCAAGGCGGGCACGGCTGACACCGACGCAGTGAACAAGGGTCAGCTTGATGGAGTGAACACGGCGTTGAATACGGCGGTGACGAAAGCCCAAACGACAGCGGACAAAGCCCAGACAGGGCTCAACACGCTCGACGGCCTGGCCGTGAAATACGACAGCACCTTGAAAGACAAGGTGACACTGGGCGGTGCAGGCACGACCGGCACGGTGACACTCAGCAACGTCAAGGCGGGCACGGCTGATACCGACGCAGTGAACAAGGGCCAGCTCGATACGGTACAAACGGCGGCGACGAAAGTCCAGACAGGGCTCGACACGCTGGATGGCCTGGCCGTGAAATACGACAGCACGTCGAAAGACAAGGTGACACTGGGCGGCGCAGGCACGACCGGCACGGCGACACTCAGCAACGTCAAGGCAGGCACGGCTGACACTGACGCAGTGAACAAGGGCCAGCTCGATACAGTACAAACGGCTGCCGACAAGGCGCAGGCCGGACTGAACACGCTCGATGGCCTGGCCGTGAAATACGACAGCACGTCGAAAGACAAGGTGACACTGGGCGGCGCAGGCACGACCGGCACGGTAGCACTGGGCAACGTCAAGGCAGGCCTCACCAGCAATGACGCAGTGAACGTATCGCAACTCAAGCCGATGGTCGATGCCCTGGGTGGCGGCGCGACGATGGATACCAAGACAGGTGCCGTGAGCGGCCCGTCGTATGCCATCCAGGGCGGCACCTACACCACGGTAGGCGATGCGCTGGGCAAGCTGGACACGGCCACAACCAAAAACACCGGCGACATCACCACGATCAACAGCACGCTGAGCAACATCACTGGCGGCACAGCAGGCCTGGTGCAGCAGGATGCGACGACCAAGGCGATTACGGTGGCCAGCGGCACGGCAGGCACGACGGTGAATATCGCGGGCACGGCGGGAGACCGCCAGTTGAAGGGCATGGCCGCAGGCACCGCCGACACCGATGGCGTGAACCTGAAGCAGCTCAAGGACATGGGGTTGACCACCGACACGGCAGGCAATGTCACGAATGCCTTCGTAGCCTACGACAGCACGTCGAAAGACAAGGTGACACTGGGCGGTGCAGGCACGACCGGCACGGTGACACTCAGCAACGTCAAGGCAGGCACGGCTGACACTGACGCAGTGAACAAGGGTCAGCTCGATACGGTACAAACGGCGGCGACAAAAGCCCAGACAGGGCTCGACACGCTCGACGGCCTGGCCGTGAAATACGACAGCACGTCGAAAGACAAGGTGACGCTGGGCGGTGCAGGCACAACCGGCACGGTAGCACTGGGCAACGTCAAAGCAGGCCTCACCAGCAACGACGCAGTGAACGTAGCGCAACTGAAGCCCATGGTCGATGCCCTGGGCGGCGGCGCGGCAATAGACGCCAAAACCGGTGCGGTGAGCGGCCCCTCTTATGGCATCCAGGGCAGCACCTACACCACGGTAGGCGATGCGCTGGGCAAGCTGGACACGGCCACGACGAAAAACACCACGGACATCACCAAAAACACGGGCGACATCACGAACCTGTCGACGGCGGTGAACACGCTCCAAAACGGCGGCAGCCGCTACTTCAAGGCAGCGGGCAAGAACGACGACACGGATGAGGCGAAGGCAAGCGGCAAGAACAGCATCGCAATAGGCGCGAACTCCGTGGCTGAGCGTGACAACAGCCTCTCGGTGGGCCGCGCGGAAATCAAGGACGGCACCGGTACGGTGACGCAGACGGAGATCACACGTCAGATCACGAATGTGGCCGACGGCACGCAGGCGAAAGACGCGGTGAACAAGGGTCAGCTCGATACGGTAAACACAGCGGCAACGAAAGCACAAACGGCCGCGGACGCGGCAAAGTCAGGGCTCGACACGCTCGATGGCCTGGCCGTGAAATACGACAGCACGTCGAAAGACCGGGTGACATTGGGTGGCGCAGGCACGAGCGGCACGGTGACACTGGGCAACGTCAAGGCAGGCATCGCCAGCAATGACGCGGTGAACGTATCGCAACTCAAGCCGATGGTCGATGCCCTCGGCGGCGGTGCGACGATGGATGCCAAGACCGGCGCGGTGAGCGGCCCGTCATACGCAATCCAGGGCAGCACCTTCACCACGGTGGGCAGCGCACTCGGCAAGCTGGACACCATCACGACGAAAAACACTGGCGACATCACCACGATCAACAGCACGCTGAGCAACATTACCAGCGGCACAGCAGGCCTGGTACAACAGGACGCGACGACCAAGGCGATCACGGTGGCCAGTGACAAGGCAGGCACGACGGTGAATATCGCGGGCACGGCAGGCGAGCGCCAGTTGAAGGGCATGGCCGCAGGCACCGCCGACACCGATGGCGTGAACCTGAAGCAGCTCAAGGGCATGGGTTTGACCACGGACACGGCAGGCAATGTCACGAACGCCTTCGTGGCCTACGACAGCACGTCAAAAGACCGGGTGACACTGGGCGGTGCGGGCACGACCGGCACGGTAGCGTTAGGCAACGTGAAAGCAGGCATCGCCAGCAACGACGCGGTGAACGTATCGCAACTCAAGCCGATGGTCGATGCTCTCGGCGGCGGCGCGACGATGGATGCCAAGACTGGCGCAGTCACCGGCCCGTCGTACGCCATCCAGGGCAGCACGTACACCACGGTGGGCAGCGCACTCGGCAAGCTCGACACGGCGACGACGAAAAACACCGGTGACATCACCAAAAACACCGGCGACATCACGAACCTGGCGACGACGGTCAACAACCTCAACGCAGGCACGACGGGCCTGGTGCAGCAGGATGCGAAGAGCCTCGACGTGACGGTAGCCAAAACGAGCGGCGGCAACAAGGTGGACATCGCGGGCACGGCAGGCGTGCGGGCGCTGACCGGGGTGAAAGCCGGCGAGCTGTCGGCGGCCAGCCACGACGCGGTGAATGGCGCGCAACTGTACGCGACGAACACCAGCGTGACGAAGAACAGCGGCGACATCACGACGCTGAACACGACACTGACGCAGATGTCGAACGACATCAAAAACGGCGGGTTGGGCCTGGTGACCCAGGACAAGCAGACAGGCAACATCATGGTGGCCAGCAACCTGGGCGGCAGCCTGGTGAACGTGAGCGGCAGCGGCGGCGCACGGGTGCTGACCGGAGTGGCCAATGGCACGAATGACCGCGATGCGGTCACGATTGCCCAGCTCAAGGCGGTAGGGCTGGTCGATCCGTCCGGCAAGACGTTGGGCGCGGTGGTCTACGATGATCTGAGCCTCGGGCATGCCACGCTGGGCGGCACGAACGGCACGGTGCTGGGCAACGTGGCGAATGGCAAGGTGGAGGCGAGCAGCCGGGAAGCGGTCAATGGTAGTCAGCTCTACGCGATGCAGCAGTCGTTCGATGCGCAATACAACGAGCTCAACGGCCGGGTTACCCATATCCAGAACCAGCCGGGCCAAGGTGGTACGGGCACGGGTTCGAACCTGGTGAGAGCCGGCACGGGCAACAACAGCATCGTGCTGAGCCCGACCGATAGCGGCTCCTCGGCTTCAGGCGATCAGGCCTTGGCGATGGGCGCGGGCGCACAGGCCAGTGGAGCGAATTCCGTCGCGCTGGGCCAGGGCTCGATAGCCGATGAGGCGAATGTCGTGTCGCTGGGCTCGGAGGGCCATGAGCGGCGTCTGACTAACGTCGCGCCGGGCAGTCATGGCACGGATGCGGTCAACATGAACCAGATGCAGCAGGGGTTGAGCAGCATGCGCGGCGACATGAACCAGGTGGCGCGCCATGCGTATGCCGGGGTGGCTGCCGCTGCCGCATTGACGATGATTCCCGACGCCGAGCCGGGTAAGAATTTCTCCATTGGGATTGCCATGGCGAATTACCGGGGCTATCAGGCTACGGCGCTTGGCGCTTCGATGCGCTTTACGCCCAACCTGAGAGCCAGGATCGGCGCGGGAGCGAGTGCGGGCGGCACGGTCATGGGGGCGGGGGCCTCGTACCAGTGGTAAACACGTTGCCTGCACGTTGCCTGGCCTGTAGCGCCAGGTGACACCCGGTTTCATCGGGGCCGGAAATGTGGAAATGTGGCATTACCTGCATGGTTTTCGCAGCGATTTCGCCAGGGTCGCCGTTGCGGAGGCCATGCACGAGGTGGTGCATCAGTCAGCGTGCAGCCTGTGGCCGGAGCACGGACATATAATGGCGAGCGATTTTCGCTCTCCACCTGGCTGTTCTCCTGCTGTTTTTCTCCCGCCCCATGCCCGATCTGCTCGCCAACCTGAACCCCGAACAACACGCCGCTGTCACCTTGCCCAATGAGCCCGCGCTGATCCTGGCGGGCGCGGGCAGCGGCAAGACCCGCGTGCTAATTACACGCATCGCGTGGCTGATCCAGCAGCGGCTCGCATCGCCTGGCACGATTCTCGCGGTGACATTCACCAACAAGGCGGCCCGCGAAATGCTCGCGCGCCTCTCGGCGCTGCTGCCGCTCGATCCGCGCGGGATGTGGATTGGCACCTTCCACGGCCTGTGCAACCGCATGCTGCGCGCGCATTACCGCGATGCCGGGTTGCCCTCCACCTTCCAGATTCTCGATACCGCCGATCAGCTCTCCGCGCTCAAACGCCTGCTGAAGGGCCTGAATGTCGATGACGAAAAATATCCCGCGAAGCAGCTCCAGTACTTCATCAACAACGCCAAGGAGCAGGGCCTGCGGCCGCCCAACGTCGAGGCCAACGATGCCTTCAACCGCAAGTTCGTCGAGCTCTACGAAGCTTACGAGCAGCAATGCCAGCGCGAAGGCGTGGTCGATTTCGCCGAACTGCTGCTGCGCTGCTACGAACTGCTGGCACACAATCCGCCGCTGCGCGCCCATTACCAGGCGCGTTTTACGCACATTCTCGTCGACGAGTTCCAGGACACCAACAAGCTGCAATACGCCTGGCTCAAAATGCTGGCGGGGCAAAACAGCCCGGTATTTGCCGTGGGCGATGACGATCAGTCGATCTACGCGTTTCGCGGTGCCAACGTCGGCAACATGCGCGACTTCGAACACGAATTCAGCGTGCGGCATCTGATCAAGCTCGAACAGAACTACCGCTCGCACGGCCATATTCTCGATACCGCTAATCACCTGATCGCGCACAACGCCCGGCGGCTCGGTAAAAATTTGCGCACCGATGCCGGGCATGGCGAGCCGGTGCGCGTGTACGAAGCCGCGAGCGATTCGGAAGAAGCGGGCTGGATCACCGAAGAGATCAAGGCGCTGATTCACTCGGGCGCCTCGCGCAGCGAGATCGCGGTGCTGTATCGCAGTAACGCGCAATCGCGCGCGATCGAGCATGCCCTGATGAGTGCGGGCATCGCCTATCGCGTGTATGGCGGGCTGCGTTTTTTCGAGCGCCAGGAAATCAAGCACGCGCTGGCGTATCTGCGTCTGATCGATAACCCGAACGATGACACCGCGTTTCTGCGCGTCGTCAATTTTCCGACGCGCGGCATTGGCGCGCGTTCGGTCGAGCAACTCGCGGACGCCGCACGCTTGCATAACTGCGCGCTGGCCGCAGCCATTCCCTATGTGATGGGCAAAGCGGGGACGAGCCTGGGCGGCTTCGCGGGCCTGATTGCGCACATGCGCGCCGAAACCCAGGCGATGAGCTTGCCGCAGACCGTTGAATACGTGGTGCGCGCCAGCGGGCTCGAGGTGTTTTATCAGAACGAACGCGAAGGCCAGGACCGGCTGGAAAACTTGCAGGAGCTGGTAACGGCCGCGACGGCTTTCGTCAGCGAAGAAGGCTATGGCCGCGAGACGCCCGCGCGTTCGATTCCGCTGCGCCCAGGTGCGAGTGCCGCGCCTGAACTCACGGCGCTCAGTACGGATGCCGAAGTGGAAGTGTTCGCGGCGGCCGGCCCCGGCGACCCGGCGCAAAACCCCGACACGATGACGCCGCTCGCCGGTTTTTTGTCGCATGCCTCGCTTGAGGCGGGCGACAACCAGGCGCAGGCGGGCCAGGACGCGGTGCAACTGATGACGGTGCACGCGGCCAAAGGGCTCGAATTTACGGCTGTGTTTATCACCGGGCTGGAAGAGGGGCTCTTTCCTCACGAAAACAGCGCACTTGAAAGCGATGGCCTGGAAGAGGAGCGGCGCCTGATGTACGTGGCGATCACGCGGGCCAAGGAGCGCTTGTATCTGTCGTTTGCGCAAAGCCGGATGCTGCATGGCCAGACACGCTACAACATCCGCTCGCGCTTTTTCGATGAACTCCCCAGCGAGACGCTCAAATGGCTCACGACGAAAGTCGAAGCGGGCTCACGCTGGGGCGGCCGCCCGGGTAACGCGGGCTACGGCCGCGACTGGTTCACCCGGTCCAATCCGCGTCAGGAGGCCTACGCGGGCAGCGCGGAAGTCAATGCGCCTTTGCCCGCTTTCGCCCATGCGCAGCGCGCGGCGGAAAGCGGCTTTCGTGTCGGCCAGGCGGTCTTCCATACGAAGTTCGGTGAGGGCACGATTACGGCGCTCGAAGGCGGCGGCACCGATGCCAAGGCCCAGGTCAAGTTCAAGCGGCACGGCGAGAAATGGCTGGCGCTGGCGGTGGCCAAACTCCAGGCGGTGGAATGAGCGCGGACGCTTCGTCCGCACAGCCCACGCGGCCGCGCCGTCTGGGGCTGCTGGCTGCGCTGCCTGAAGAGTTGGGCGACCTGGTGGCCGCGATGCATGCCAGCGGTGGCGTGGAATCCGTCACGCTGGGACAGCGCGTGTACCACCTCGGCACGCTGTCCGGCGTGCCTTGCGTCGTCGCGCTGGTGCGTATCGGCAAGGTCGCGGCGGCGGCCACCGTGAGCGCGCTGATTCATGTGTTCGAGGTCGATGCCGTAGTCTTGACGGGCGTCGCCGGAGGGGTGGGAGACGGCGTCCAGGTGGGGGACGTGGTGCTTGCCGAAGCATTGCTGCAACACGATCTGGACGCCTCGCCGCTGTTCGCGCGCTTTGAGGTGCCGCTGCTCGGCCAGGCACGTTTTGCCGCCGATCCTGGATTGACGGCGCAACTCGCCGCTGCTTGCGAGCAGTTTCTGGCGCAGGAGGGCGCCGCGCTTGCGCTGCGCTTCGGCACGGCGGGTCCATCTGAGCTGTCTGGCACGATGCGGCGGCCGCAACTGCATCGGGGGTTGATACTCAGCGGCGACCAGTTCATCGCCAGCGCCCATGCCCAGGCGCTGTTACGTGAGGCGCTGCCGGACGCGCTGGCCGTCGAGATGGAAGGCGCGGCGATCGCCCAGGTGTGTTACGAGCATGGGGTGCGCTGCGCGGTGCTGCGGACGGTGTCCGATCGCGCCGATGCCGCCGCGCCTGACTCATTCGAAACGTTTCTTGGGGCGCTGGCGGGGGCTTATTCGAACGGCATCTTGCAGCGCTTCTTGCAGGCGTGGGCCTGAATGGCGCGTGCCGCCCGAGTGCCTCGACGCGTCTAACGCAACTGCAGCGCGGCGATGGTGAGCACCATGGTGCCGATGGCGCCATCCAGCACGCGCCACGCCATGGCGCGTTTGAAGAGCGGCGCGAGCAGCCGCGCCCCAAACCCGAGCGCGATGAACCAGACAAAGCTGACCGCGATCGCGCCCAGGGCGAACGCCATGCGTGCGCCTTGCGGCTCGCGCGCGCCCGCCGTACCGATCAGCAGAAACGTATCCAGATAAACATGCGGATTGAGCCAAGTGAAGGCGAGGGTCATCAGGACCACGGGCAGCGCCCGTTGCGCGGACGGGTTCGGCCCCGGCACGGCGGCCTGGGCCTCAAGCCCTGCGTGCTGGGGACGTAGCGCCCGCCGCAGCGCATTGAAACCAAACCACGCCAGATACGCCAGCCCGACATACAGCACGGTGTGCACGAAGACCGGATACCGCTCCACCAGCACCGCCGCGCCTCCCACCCCCGCACCAATGAGCAGTGCATCCGATAGCGCGCACAGTGCGACGATCTTGCCCACATGCGAGCGCAAGATGCCTTGCCGCAGCACGAAGGCGTTTTGCGCGCCAATCGTCGCAATGAGCGAGGCGCATAACAGCACCCCATGAGAAAAAGCCAGCCACTGCGCCTCTTGCATACCGTTTCCGTGGTTGTAGATGTTGAAGTCGAAGTTGAATAACGCTAGTCTGCGTGGCGGCCTTACATAAGAAAAGCTAATTGATCTAATCTGGATTAAGGATTTTTAATGCTCGACTATGCCTTGCTGGAAGCGCTGGCCGCCGTGGTGCGCCAGGGTTCGTTCGAGCGCGCTGCGGCGGGATTGAATGTCACGCCATCGGCGGTCTCGCAACGCATCAAGCTGCTGGAAGAGCGGCTGGGCAGCGTGCTGGTCAAACGTGGCCAGCCGTGCGTGGCGACCGCTTCCGGTGCGCTGTTATGCCGTCATACCGAACGGGTGCAACTGCTTGAGGCCGATCTTGGCGGGCAGTTGCCCACTTGGCCCGGTGAGCGTTCTGGCCAGCGTCCCACCTTGCGCGTGGCCGTGAATGACGATAGCGCCGCCACCTGGTTTGTCGACGCGGTCGCGCCGTTTTGCGTCGAGCGCGGCGTGCTGCTCGATCTCGTGGTCGATGACCAGGACCACACCGCGCAACGTATCCGCGATGGCAGCGTGCAAGGCGCGGTCACCACCCAGGCCGAACCGGTGCAGGGTTGCCGTGCCACGCGTCTGGGGCGTATGCGTTATCACGCGGTGTGTTCGCCTGAATTTCTGGCGCAGCACTTTGCTTCTGGTGTGACGCGTGAAACGCTGCGTCATGCTCCTTGTGTTGTCTTCAATCCGAAAGACCAGTTACAGCAGCGCTTTATACGCCGTATTACGCGTGCTGAACTGGAGCCGCCGCTGCACTGGATTCCGCATGTCGCCGGGTTCTTGCGCGCGTGTGTCATGGGGCTGGGCTGGGGCATGTGCCCGGAGCGGATGATCGCGCCGCATCTGGCGCGCGGCGAGCTGGTGGCCTTGATGCCAGGACGGCCGCTCGATGTCGATCTGTACTGGCAGAGCTGGCGGCTGTCGATTGGCTGGCTCGATGATTTTGGTGTGATGCTGCGCACGCGCTGTAAGGCCTGGCTGGATTAAATTCTGTGGCTTTACAATTTATTTAAAATGTGAATTGTATGTAATTAATTAGAAAGATTGGAGTAATTTTTTGCCGCATGGCTTGATGGTTTTTCCATATTCTGTGATCTCACATCATTTTGAGGTTAACTGATCATGGAAATTACTTCAGTCAATAGAAATTACTCCGCGCCTGATTATTTGTCGGAGAACGAGAAAAAATCTTCCGCGCGTAAGCGTGATGAGAAATCACGGTTAATGGGTTTATCCGGGCAGCAGTCAAAAATAAGGAAAGAAAATCCACAAATAAAAAATCCGCCTGCGCCTGGGTTGCACGAGAGCGTGAGAGTCCGTCGTGAAAATAATGGTGAGGCTCATGGACAGGAGCCGAAATTAAACAAAAATTATCCCGATATTAATCGGGGTTTATATTCCAGGGGTGAAAAAAAGCAGGGCGGAGGTACTTCTTCGTCATCAGATAAAAACACGGGTAAAGTTGGGCACGAGCAGTCAGATCCAGAAAAACCGACAGGCCTGGGAGAACCTGCGCCGCCTGAAGCTTATATCCAGGAGCCGCCCAGGAAGAGCGGCGATTTAAATATAGATCCTCCACTTTATTCAGAATTTGATCCTTTGTTATATCCCAATAGTAAGAAGGGGCAGGTTTCAGGAGCGCCAATATCCTCATCGGATAAGAATAAAGATAAAAAAGGCCCGCTAATTCCAGCAAAATCACCGAACCCGGTAGGGTCTGCGTCGCCAGGCCAGCTACCAGGCCGGTTACCGGGTCAGCTACCAGGGCAGACACCAGCTGAGCGGCCAGAACAACGGCCGAATGCCCCGGATTCAGGTAGGACCACTACGCCAACGTCACCAACGTCACCAACGTCGCCAACGTCACCAACGTCACCAACGTCACCAACGTCACCAACGTCACCAACGTCACCAACGTCACCAACGTCACCAACGTCACCAACGTGGCCAACGTCGCCAACGTCGCCAACGTCGCCAACGTCGCCAACGTCGCCAACGTCGCCAACGCCGCCAACGCCGCCAACGTCGCCAACGTCACCAACGTCACCAACGTCACCAACGTCACCAACGTCACCAACGTCACCAACGTCACCAACGCCACCAACGCCACCAACGCCGCCAACGTCACCAACGTCACCAACGTCACCAACGTCACCAACGCCGCCAACGCCGCCAACGCCGCCAACGCCGCCAACGCCACCAACGCCACCAACGCCACCAACGCCACCAACGCCGCCAGGCTCTATAGCAGGCGAAGCAGCTGGTACCCTCGCAAGCATGGCGGTATCAGAATCTGCAGCAAACGCTGCGGCTTCACGTGAGACGGAAAAAGTTAATAAAGGCGATAAAGGCGATAAAAATACGAAAAACAAGAATCTCTATCCAATAGAGCAACATAACGGTAAAAATACCGTCACAATCGGGGATAAACAATACGAGGTCGTGCCGGAGGCCTCGCCAGATCATGTCAGGTTAAAAAATGTCGAGACAGATAAATATGAACCGGGTAATTTCATGCAAAAAAATAAACAGGTCGTGAAAGTTGGGCTAGAAGGTGGTGCGCCACCCCAGGATTTACATTCTGTATTAGAGCAAGTGAGTAGTGGGAGTATAAAAGAAGCTAGCAAAAAATCGGTTGCGACTGAATGGGAGACGGAACGTAATAAACATCCGGAGATCTATCAGGCAGCAAATAAAGAGATGCTGAAATTATATGATGAGCGTAATAAACCGCTGGATGAATCTGTTGCTCAGCTATTGAGGAAGGTGCCGCAAGAATTAGCGCCTCTCGCAAACGATTCGGAAAAACTGAATACTGTTTATAGTTATCTGTCAAATCCGAAGAGCCCGCCGCTTAATCAGCCACTTAACTCGAATGAGCTGGCTTATCTTGGTGCGGCAGCGAGGATGCGCAATATCGAAAAATTAAGATTGACAGAAAAGAATAACTTCGATGATTTGAATCGTGAGTATAGAAAAATTCAAGGTGGACAAGCCAGCGAGGCTTTTTCATATCTGCAGGCTATACCCATCGCACGGGCCGGACAGGGCGGTTCTGGGGTCAATGGATTTTGTTTTTCCGCTAGCGCGGCGGCACAAATCGTCAATCAATCGCCTAAAGATTTCCCGGGTCGGAGCTTTGCTGAAAAAATGAACAATCTATTTGATAAAACTGCGGACACGAAAGGTGATGGCAAAACCAGTAGTCGTCTGACAGACTGGCTTCTGGATTTTACAAAAAATCAGCAGATAGGCTTGAAACTGAATAATAAGGGTTATATGGACAGTCAAAAAATGAAAGGGGGCGGTGTAGTCAAAGGGCCAGACAGGTTTAACGAAGGTACGTATGAGACAAGCTGGGATCGAATTGGTGAAGCCGCTAAATCAAATCTGAAAAATGGCGAAACTTTATTTTTGTCGGTGCCGAACCATGAGATCTCCATTTCACGCCATTCGCTTCCCTACACCATGCAGAATTCATATGTCGTGGTTGACGCAGATCATGGTGTATTCAAACTGGATGGTAGTAGACGATTGCAGAAATTCTTCCAGACTTTAGCCCCCAGGTATTATCACCCGGAGGATGTCACAAAATTTTCAGATAGAACCGTGACTTTAAGAAAGTTTCAGCCGGGGTTAATCGAGAAAACCGTGGGCAAGGATGGTTATACGCTGCCTCAAGTATTGCGAGGCGAATGGCACAAGTCGCCGGCAACCGCAGCCCAGGCGCCTCAACCTTCCACTTCCGGCACGGTGGGTTGATGGTCTGATATCTGATGTTTGATGCCGACGCCAGAGGACGCGGTTTCATGGCGCTCCAATGTGGCTGAACGGAGCCTGTGATGCGGCTCGCCAGACATACCTTCTTGCCTGGCGAGCCGTTTTTGGCCTCAACCCATGCGCCCCAGGCTCGCCTACGGCGTCTCAGGCACGGGCACCGCATCGGCGGGTGCTGGATCGCGTGTTTCCGGCATGGCGGCCCACACCAGCAGCACCGCCAGCGCACCCGCCGCGGCAAGGCCAAAGAAGCTCACGGTATTGCCAAAGTGATCGGCGATAAAGCCCGCCGCCGCCGTGCTGAGCGTTGCGCCGATCCCGGCTGACAAGCCAAAGAGCCCGATGCACAGGTTGTAGCGCCCCTTGTCGCCCGCGACATCGGCGGCGATCAGCGGCAGCATCACGCCGAAAACAGCCGCGCTTAAACCATCGAGCATTTGCACGGGCACGAGCAGGTAAGGGCTACTCACGCCGGCAAACAGCAGCGCGCGCAGTGGCAGCGCGCTAAAGCCGAGCAGCAGGATCGGCCGGCGTCCCCAGCGTTGCGCCGAGCGCCCCACCCACGGCGACATCATGGCGACGATCGCTTGCGGCACGACGATGCACGCGGCGATGATCAGTTGCACGTGGTCGCCCATGCTGGCGGTGACTTCGCCTGCCGCCAGATTGAGCATGGCGGCGTTCGACAGATGGAACAGCACGATGCAGGCGGCGAAGGTCAGCATGCGCCGGTCGCGCAGCAGCTCACGCAGGGTTTCGCGGTCTTCCTTTTCGGATGACGTGATGGCCTTCTTGCCGCCAGACGCGCTGGCGGGCTTCGCGCTGGCCTGGTTGGCCTGGTGAATCATGCTCAGCGCGAACAGCGCAGGCAGCGCCAGCACGGCAGTGAGCCAGAACACGGCGCGCGGCGACACATACTCGCCGCACAACCCCATCAGCCCCGCGGCTACCGCGCTGCCGATCGAGGCCCAGCGCGCGTTGCGCCCGAGCCGGTCGCCGAGGTTCTGGCGTCCGACGAGCGCAAACGAGAGCGCCGCCATCGCGGGCACCAGCATGCAACTGGCGAAACCGTGGAACACCTCGGCGGCCATCACCGCGAGCATCGTCGGGCTGACGGCCAGCAACACGGCGCTGAGAATGATGGCGACGATCGCCCAGAACGCCGCGGCTTTCTTGTTGCGCATTGCATCGACGGCCGCACCGGCCGGCACCTGGCTGACCATCGCACTGATCGTGCCGACGGACAGCGCCATGCCAATTTCGCCCTGGGTCCATTTGTGCGAGGCGAGATACGACGCAATGAACGGCCCAAAGCCGGTTTGTACGTTAGCGACGAAAAAATTCAGCCAGTCGAGGGCAAGCAGGCTACGAACCTGGATTGAATACCGGCCGCTCATCGGTGGCCCCGGCTTCGGCTCGCCGCGCGGGTAGCGGCTGAAGAAGCGGCCGAAGCAGGCTTCGTGACGGTGACAGGAGCAGGGACCGCAGGAGAGATGGCATGCACGACGGGCTGGTTGACGAGGTACGGCGGCGAGGCCTTGAGCTGCGCGTCATCGAGATCGAGCTGGAGTTGCAGCACCTTGTTACGGGTGACGAAATGCAAGGCGTTCCAGTCGACGGCGATGCTGTGGCGGCCGGGCGCGACAATGTCGTTGACGTCGAGCACCAACGCCTGAGGCTGCGCCCGGCTATCGATGAGCGCATCGATGACGCGCCCCACGGTGGTATGGTTGGGCCGCTCGACGATGCTGTCTAGCAGCGGTAACTGGGTGGCCGTGGCGCTGAGCCGTGTGCTGTTCTGGATGGGCACGGGGGGCGGGTTGGGCAGGCGCTGCAACGTGATCGCCGCCATTTTCGGCGCGGCGTCGGGCTTGAAGCTAAACGCGCTCCACGGAAAATTCACCTTGCGGTCCCCGACGCCCATGAAGCCTTGCAGGTTGACCACCATCTCATGCGGCCGGCCACTGGCGTCGGCGATCAGATCGACGGCGTGCCCGATCACCCGGCCATCGGGGCGCTGGACTTCGCTATCGAGCAAGCCACGCACCAGACCATGCCCGATCGTGCGCAGCGTGATGAGCGGCGTCGGGGTGGCCGGTGGCGGCGGGGGCGCCGGTTGCGGTTTGACCGGACGCGGTTTGACGACGGGGCGTTTGACGGGCTTGGGGGGGACGGCGATGGGCGGCGGCGGAGCCTTGACGGGCGGCGGCGGCGCGGGTGGCTCGACGGACACCGCAATGGCTTCGCTGATCGGTGCGGGCGCCTGCTGCGGGGGGCCGAACGCGCTGCACCCTGACAGAACCAGCACCATCAGCAAGACCCAGAAAGGCAAACGCGAAACGGGGGGCAAGACACCGCCACTCATCGAAAATCTCCAGGGGCGAGAATAAAAATTACGGGCGCAAACCCGCGAGCATCGGAGCAGGACCGGCTGTGCGGGACGCCCTTCGAGGCATGCCTTGTCAGATGCATGAACGAGGCGAGGCGATGCAAGGCATGAAGCACGACATGCAGCACGGCGGCATGACATGGAGCCGGCCGGTACGGAGGGCGATTCACGGGGGGTCGATTGTAAGCGATGTTGTGGACGCGCCGGTTGACGGATGGCGGGAACGGTTCCTCGCGTGAGGTTACCTAACCCGGGCGTTCAACAATGCAATCCGGATCGCATGGCGACTGTTTTTTATTCACTAATAATATTCAATTGAAGCGGATGTAAAACATGGTGCGTCAAGTTTCTTCTTCCCCCTCTTCATTTACTCCCCCGGTTTTTCAGCATCCTCATCGTGACGATCCAGATATTGAAGAGCAGTTTGTCAAAATCGAGGAAAATTTCGTCAGCGGAAAATATAAATCGCCGAATCTGCTGCTTCAGGGCTCGCCGGAATGTGGGGCGGGGCCAGGTAATTTTTCTTTGTCTGCCGTGAGCCCGCCCGGGATCCCGCGGCAGCATCATGAAGCGCCGCTTTTTTTTAATAAATCATTGAGCGCAACTATTTTATTGCTACCGGATAATTTCAGCCATAAACCACAGGTTAAAAATAATGACAGGCTGCTATTTACGGCAGGCGGAACAAGGCAGAATGAATTTCAGACGTTGCCCATCAAGGAAGATCCGGTTTATGTAACGGCCGTAACAACAGCGATTGCCTTGATTGAGAGCCAGCAGGATACCTGTGCGGCGCTGTCGAGGCTTTTACAGGAAAGAGTGATTAACTGGACGAATATTGATGATGTTATTCCAGGTGCTCAATATAATTTGCGGTTGCTGGATCTGGCGATCAAGGAAAATAATATCGGGGCGGTGATTTTGCTGATTAAATATGGCGCCGAGATTGACGGGGACAAGGCGATGGGTAAAGCTCAGGAGAGGAAATCGTTTGGTTTTATGTCGCCGTTATACCGGGCAATTTTGCTGGGCCAGAAAAAAATTGCATTACTGCTATTGAATGGCATTACGGTTAATTATTATGGTGCGGTAACTGTAAAAAAAGCGAATCCGTATCACAAATCGGGGGCCTTCAATGAAAATTGCCTGAGGTTGGCATCCAGGCTAGGGGCGGCAGAGATCGTGGCCGCTATTCACACGTGGTCACGCGAACGGGAGGAAGAAGCGGCTGAGAGCGGGCCAATCAGCAACCCGCACCCCGCAGGCGGCAACCTGAGCCAGGGCCCAGGCCGGACAGCCCGTCTAAACCCTGGCTTCGATTGAGGCAGCGGCCTCGTCAAGGCTTAACCAAACTTCGATCAAACCCCGATCAACCCTTCGTGCGCGGCAGCATTTCCTGCCGAATCCAGTCCGTCACCGAAGTCCGCACCGGCTTCCAGCCTAGCAGCCGCCGCGCACGTTCCCCGCGTACCCGGCTGTTCGAGCCCATCGCATAGGCGGCCATTTCGTCCCCCCAGGCTTTTTGCGCCTCGGCGAGCGGCCAGCTTTGGGGCGCGCCCAGACCTAGCACCTCGGCGACGGCTTGCGCCATCTCCCTGAACGATGCCTCGCCGCTTTCGACGAAATAAAACGTTCCCGCCGGGCTTTTTTCCAGGGCGAGGCGATACAGCTCGACGACATCGTCGATATGCACGTTCGACCAGATATTCGCGCCGCTGCCGACATGGCGCACCACGCCACTTTTTTGCGCTTCGTGGACGAGGCGCGGCAATTGCACGCTCTCGCTGCCGGCGACCGTGCCATGACCATAAATCAGCGTGTTACACAACACCGCCGAACGGATAGATTGCTGCGCGGCGTCGAGCACGCGCTGGTCGAGTGCGACGCGAGCGGCTTTGTCAGCGGTAGGCGTAGGTAGCGCATCTTCGTGATACACCGCCGCGGTGCCTGCTTCGCCGCCTGACGCGTCGCCCACAATGCTTGAGCCGCTGGTGTGCAAAAACGTTTTGTTCGAGCCTGCCAGGCCTTCCAGCAGGGCTTCGACCGCACCGCGATGATCGCTGCTCGCGGCGTTGATGACCGCATCGGCGGCTTGCGCTTGCGCCACCAGTAGCGCGTGGTCGTCGAGCGTGCCGCTCACCGGGCGGATGCCTAGCCGCTCCAGTTCGGCCGCCTGGCTGGGCTGACGAATCAGTCCGCTGACCTGATGGCCCGCCCGGGCCAGACCCGCTGCAATCGAGCCGCCAATAAAACCGCTTGCTCCTGTGATGAAGATGTTCAAGACGTTCTCCCTGGAAATAGAAAAAATAGAAAAATGGCTTCTCGTGACGACATTGGACGCTAACGAGATCGTTGCTACCGTGATCAGGACGCTAGTATCGGCGCCTGGGATCTTCGCAAAAAGCGTGTTGTCCTCAAATTACTTTTGATTGAAAATCAACAATCACATGAAAAGCCTCTATGAAAACTTCCACCGATGAATTGCTGGTGCTGGTCACGGTGATCGACTGCGGTTCCATGACAGCCGCCGCCGAAAAGCTGCAGCAGACCGTCTCGGGCGTGAGCCGCGCGCTTTCGCGGCTGGAATCCAAGCTCGACACCGCGCTGGTGCGGCGCACCACACGGCGCTTGCACCTGACCGACGAGGGTGAGCTGTTTCTGGCGCGTGCGCGAGTGATTCTGGCGGCGATGGAAGACGCGGAAGCCTCGGTCAAACACCACCGGCAGCGGCCTTCCGGGCGCTTGCGGGTCGATGCCGCATCGCCCTTCATGCTGCATTGCGTGGCGCCGCATATGACAGCGTTTTCGGCGCTGTATCCGGAGATTGCGCTGGAGCTGACGAGCAGCGAGCGCATCGTCGACTTGCTGGAGCAGAAGATCGACATTGCGATCCGCATTGGCGCGTTGCAGGATTCCACGCTGCACGCCCGGGCGCTGGGCACGAGCAAGGTCCGGATCGTCGCCAGCCCGGCATATCTGGCTGAACAGGGCGAGCCGCGGGTCCCGGCGGATTTGCTGGCGCACCGGCTGATCGGCTTTACCGCGCCGGAGCGCCTGAACCGCTGGCCGCTGCCCGATGGCGGGCAGGCCTCGATGAAGATCAACCCGGGGATCACCGCCTCGAGCGGCGAGACCTTGCGACAACTGGCGCTAGCGGGCTGGGGGATTGCCCGCCTGGCCGACTTCATGATTGCCGCCGATATTGCCGCGGGCCGGCTGGTGCCTCTGCTGGATACGCTGTTGCTGGAAGAGCGTCAGCCGGTGAATGCGGTGTATTACCAGAGCGCGGCGCTGGCGGAGCGGGTGCAGTGTTTTCTGGATTTTCTCGCGGGGCGTTTGCGGCTTTAAGCGGCGATCTTTAGGCGGCGATCTTTAGGCGGCGATCTTTAAGTGGTGGTCAAGCGGGGGTCAAGTGGTGGTCAATAGGCCATGCGGCACTGGTGATCCTGAATTTCCTCTGCCGCTACGCCCCGCTCGGCGGTACCGGAAGAGACGAGCAACAAAAACGTATCTTTGTTGACATTGACCAGCGCGGCTCCGCTATAAGCCATTTGCCCGTGATCAGCCGTGACCTTGTCTTTGATGAGCGGGAAAAGATTGATTGTCTTCAGGTCGGACAGGGAAATTTTTTTAACGTAGTAAGTGTGTTGCCTGATTTTTTCTGCGAGCGCTGACCATTCGTTTCCCAGGTTAGCTGTATCCAGGCCATTCAATAATGTTCGGACGGCCGGGGCGAGACAAGAAATATGGAAGTGCAACTGATTTTGCGTGCGAGTATTCGCGGCGTTGAGCGTTAAGGCGATGTCCTTCTCTTTTAATGTTTTATTTAATTTTTCAGTCAGGAATGAACGTGCTTGCCACGCATGGTAAAAATATTTTGAAGTTTGATCGTTTAATAATTGCGGATCCTCGATGCCGCTTATCTTGTCGGTAGGTAACAGCAGATATTGATATTTGTCGTTGTCTACCTTGTATATAACGTACCGGCTATCCAGATCGACTAGCGCACATGGCCGGTAGATATCGTCAGCAAGATAGTTGGGGACGCATTGCTGATTCAGTTTCTGCCACAAAAAATCGCTGTCTGCTCCGCTTGCTCCGTTTGCTCCACAGGCCTGCTGGCCGAGTAATAGCGGCAGCGACAAGAGAACAGCGGGTGTTAAATTTTTGCCTGGGTGGTGCATATAAAAAATCTCCTTTCTATTATTTTGACGGGCCATGTACTAGCAAACTACTGGCCGAGCTTGTGGCGAAAACCCCGTGATGGGCATTGCAATGCTTAAAGCAAACGTCCGGGTGAACCCGGGCGGTCTCCATGCGGTCTCCATGTTATGCCAGCTTGTTCCCTGCCTCACGGATATGCCCCGGATTCCTCCGATTCCGCCTTCCCGATGAGCAAAATCCCAGGAAAAATCAGCACAAAAACAAGTTGTTTGTACAAATTTGCGCCGCTACACTTTCGCGCACGTTTTGGCTCGTGCCCGCCCGAACAATCGAACAACCGAACAACAAAAAAACGCCCGAACTGACGGATGCCCAAAATCGACCCTCGCAAGGATGCGCTCACCATGCTGCTCACGCCTGGCCACCTTAGCCTGCCGCAACTGCGCCAGATTGCCCGCGAGCGGCTCACGCTCGAACTCGATCCACAAAGCTTTCCGGCCATCGACGCCTGTGCCGGGGCCGTCGCCGCTATCGCCGCCCGGGGCGAGCCGGCTTACGGCATCAACACGGGTTTTGGCCGCCTCGCCAGCACGCATATTCCGCATGACCAGCTTGAACTTTTGCAACGCAATCTGGTGCTCTCGCATGCCGTCGGCGTGGGTGCGCCGATGGCCGCGCCCGTTGTGCGGCTCATGCTGGCGCTCAAGCTCTCCAGCCTTGGCCGGGGGCATTCCGGGATTCGCCGCGAAGTCATGCAGGCGCTGCTCACGCTGTTCAATGCCGATGTGCTGCCGCTCATTCCCATGAAGGGCTCGGTGGGGGCCTCCGGCGATCTGGCGCCGCTGGCCCATATGTCCGCGGTGTTGCTGGGAGTGGGCGAGGTGCTGCTGCAGGGCAAGCGCGCGAGCGCGCTGGAGGGCCTGCGCGCCGCTGGGCTCGAACCGCTGACGTTGCAGGCCAAGGAAGGCCTGGCGTTGCTCAACGGTACGCAGGCTTCGACGGCGCTGGCGCTCTATCACCTGTTTGCTATCGAAGACCTGTACCGCACCGGGCTGGTTGCGGGGGCGCTCTCGGTGGATGCCGCCGCTGGGTCGGTGGCGCCTTTCGACGAGCGGATTCACGCCTTGCGCGGCCATGCGGGGCAAATCGCGGCGGCCAGCGCGTATCGCACGCTGCTCGAGGGCTCGCAGATCAATCTGTCGCATCGCGGCTGCGACAAGGTGCAAGACCCGTATAGCCTGCGTTGCCAACCGCAGGTGATGGGCGCATGCCTCGACCAGATGCGCCATGCAGCCGGGGTGCTGCTGCTCGAAGCCAATGCGGTCTCGGATAACCCGCTGATTTTTCCTGATACTGGCGAGGTGCTCTCCGGCGGCAATTTTCATGCGGAGCCGGTTGCATTCGCGGCGGATAACCTGGCGCTGGCCGTAGCCGAGATCGGGGCGCTGGCCGAGCGCCGCATCGCCTTGCTGATCGATACCACGCTGTCCGGATTGCCGCCTTTTCTGGTGAAAGACGGTGGGGTGAATTCAGGCTTCATGATCGCGCATGTCACCGCGGCGGCCCTCGCGTCGGAGAACAAAACGCTGGCGCATCCGGCATCGGTCGATTCCTTGCCGACGTCGGCCAACCAGGAAGATCACGTGTCGATGGCGACCTTCGCCGCGCGCAAGCTGGGCGATATCGCCGAAAACGTGGCTTGCATTCTTGCCATTGAGTTGCTCGCGGCCGCCCAGGGCGTGGACTTGCGTGCGCCGCATCAGACGAGCCCACGGCTGGGCGAGGTGATGAAGACGATCCGCGCCGAGGTCGCGCATTACGCGCTGGATCATTACTTCGCGCCGGATATCGAGGCCATGGCGCGCCTCGTGCAGCGCGGCGTGATCGCCGCGCATAGCCCGCTGCGCCTGGCTTCGGAAGAGGCCCACGACGCCGCGGCAGGCGAGCCGGCACCCGGCATGCCACGTTCGGCATGAGCACGCCCGCCTATCAGGAAATCAAGGATTTCATCCTTGAGCAGATTCATCGCGGCGTGTGGGGCGAGGGCGATCAGGTGCCGACGGAGCATGAGCTGGCGCGCGAGTTTGGCGTCGCGCGCATGACCGTCAACCGGGCCTTGCGCGAGCTGAGCGCGGAGCAAGTGCTGACTCGCGTGCAGGGCTCGGGCACTTTTGTTGCGCGGCCCCGGTATGAATCGACACTGGTGGCCATCCGCAGCATTTCGGATGAGATCGTCGCGCGCGGTCATCGTCACCACGCCAGTGTGCTGGTGCTGGATACGGTGTGCGCCGATGAAACGCTCGCGGCCGAAATGCAGCTTGAAGTGGGCAGTCTGCTGTTTCATTCGCGCTTGCTCCATGCCGAGAACGAGCAGCCCGTGCAACTGGAAGAGCGCTGGGTCAGACCGGCGCTGGCGCCGGACTACATCGCCCAGGATTTCACCCAGATCACCCCGAACCAGTATCTGGTGCGCGTTGCGCCCTTGCAGCGCGTCGAATACCGCATCGAGGCCTGCATGCCTGAGGCGCGGGTGCGTGAGAGGCTGGCGATGGCTGAGCGCGAGCCATGCCTCGTGTTGCAGCGGCGTACGTGGTCGCAAGGGCAGGTGGCGTCGGTGGTGCATCTGTGGCATCCAGGTAGCCGCTATCGCTTTACCGGTCATTTCTAGGCGCGTTCCAGATATGCCAGATATTGCCTGGCGCTACGGAATAAAGCGGTGATCAGGGGTTGGCCGGGCGTGCGCTGCCGGGCAAGCGCACAGCCTCATGCCAGATAACACAGATAGGCACAACAGGCCACGGGGGCGCTAGAATGGCGCCCGGGTCTAATTCTTTAGGCGATATCGTTATGACTGCTTTGAGTCCTCCACCGCTCTATACCGTCCATCGCGGTAAAAACCCACTCATCATCTCCATGCCGCATGTCGGCACCTATATTCCTCCTGACATTGCCGCGAACATGACCCCCGAGGCCGCGTTCGTCGACGATTGCGACTGGCATCTCGAACGGCTTTACGCTTTTGGCAAGCGCATTGGCGCCACGATGCTCGCGGCCACGCATGCGCGTTATGTCATCGATCTGAACCGTTCGCCCGATGACGCCAGCCTCTATCCCGGGATGGATACCACGGGCCTGGTGCCGTTCGACACCTTTGCGCGCGTGCCGCTTTACCAGCCAGGCAAGGAGCCTGTCGCCGCCGATTACGCGCGGCGCCGCACGGCGTACTGGCGTCCTTATCACGATGCGCTCGCGCGCGAGCTCGCGGTGCTGCAGTTGCAGCATAGCCAGGTCCTGTTATGGGAAGCGCACTCGATCCGCTCGCACGTGCCACGCCTGTTCGAGGGCAAGCTGCCGGATTTCAATCTGGGCACCGCCGATGGCGCGAGCGCCTTACCCGGGCTTGCCGCCGATCTGGAAGCGGTGATCGACTGGCATGGCGGCTATTCGGCGGTCGATAACCAGCGCTTCAAGGGCGGCTATATCACGCGCCATTACGGCCGGCCAGAACAAGGTGTGCATGCGGTGCAACTCGAGTTATCGCAGGCCACCTATATGGAAGAGAAGCGTCCCTATACCTTCGATGAGACGCGTGCCGAAGAAGTCAGCACGCTGCTGGAGGCGCTCGTGCAAACCGCGATGGTGCGCATTGCGACGGGCTGAGTGGCGGGAGCCGGGCGTGGCGTAGCGTAGCAAGGACGGCTTACTGCTCGCCTTGTAGCCGCAGCAGTTCTTCGCGCAGCCGTAACAGCGGGGCTTGGGTGTCTTCATCGGCCCAGGTTTCGAGATCGTCGAGGGCTCGCTGGCAGCCGTCGAGCACGACATCCAGATCCACCGGCACGCCATTGGCGCGTGCGAAGTGCAGGGTTTCGGCGAACTGCTGGCATTCGCCCGCGCCATAGGCAATATCGAGGTTATCCGCGATCACCTCGTCGATACGGCTGCGGGCCCGATCGTCGGGCGCGATCATGTCGATGATTCCGCCCGCTACCCCGGGCGCGTAATACAGCGCGATATCCAGCCATTGCGCGGCATCAAAGCCGGTTTCGCCGATCTGGCTTTCGAAGTATTCAATGGCTTCCTGCTCGTGCAGCTCATCCGCATCGACGCTGATGCATAACTGTTCAAACTGCTCTTCCCGCTCGCTGCGGATATAACCGTCCATCTGCTGCCTCATTTCATCGTGTGGGGTAAAGGGTGAATTTTGCATCCTGCATCCTGAAGTCCTGAAGTCCTGAAGTGCGCTGGCACGTCGCGGCTCAAAGCCCGCGCAGGGCACTCAGACCGCGCGGACGGCCGTGGCTTCGAACCAGTCGGGCGGATGCGCGATATCGTGCTGCGCGGCAACCAGCTCGAGTTCGTAGCGGTTGGCTTCCCATGTCCGCCTGACCACCGAATGAACGGCGGCCAGCGCATGTTCGAAGGCATGGCGCACGGAGTCGCCCAGCAGCGTGCGTGCCACGAATACCGCGCTGGTCAGGTCGCCCACGCCTACGGGGTGGCGCGTAAAGGGGTAGAGCGGACGTTGGCCGAGCCAGGCCTCATCGGCGGTGACCACTAGCATGTTGAAGCAGTCGGCAGGGCTGTTGCGATCCAGCAGATGCTTGACGAGTACAACGGCCGGCCCGCGCTGGATCAGTTCGTGGCAAGCGGCAAGCGCTTCGTCGACGGTTTCGAGTTCGCGTCCGGCGAGCCGTTGTAGTTCGCTGTGATTGGGCATCATCACGTCAGCGATGGCGGGCATGGTTTGTACCAGAAACGTTTGAATGCCGGGCTCGACCTGGCAGCCTGAACGCGTTTGCGAGCCCATCACCGGATCGCAAAAGTAACGCGCGTGCGGATTGGCGCTTTTGACTGTGCGCACGATATCGACCACCGCCTGCGCCTGTTCGGTGGCGCCCAGATAGCCCGAGAGCACGGCATCGCAGCGTGGCAGCATGCCGATCGCACCGATGCCCTCCACCAGCGCGGGCATCTGCGAGGTCTCGAGCACGCTGCCGCTCCAGTGCCCGTATTGCGTGTGATTGGAGAATTGCACGGTATTCAGCGGCCAGACGTTGACGCCGAGGCGTTGCATCGGAAACACCGCGGCGCTATTGCCGGCATGCCCAAAAACCACGTGCGACTGAATACTGAGGACGTTTTTCATAAGTGATCTGGCGCGAGGATGGGGGCGCGATGTAGCGATGTAGCGGTGAAATCCAGGCTGGGTTGTGACACGGCGTGGCAGATGCCCTGCATTTTGACGCGTCTTGACGCGTTTTGACGTGCCGCTACGCTATGCTCTTGCATTTTGCCTCCGGCCTTCAGGCCGTGGCGGATTCGCGGAAAGATACAGCAGTTTTTGCACGGCCGCAGTAACGCCTGGCGGCCTGGTTGGTTAGCGGATCTCTGCATTCATCCATCGGGTGGAATATGACGACTTTTTTCAGATTGTTGGCTGCTGTCGCGCCGGGTGCCTGTCTTGCCCTCAGCGCGGCCCTCAGCGGCTGCGATGCTCAACAGGATGACGCCGTGAAGCATATCAAGGGGTTTTTCGACAGCGTTAAACCGGATGCCATGCTACTCAAAGGCCTGACGCCGGGAGTCACGACCGAAGCGCAGATCCGCCAGCAGATGGGTCACCCGGAAACCGAACGCGTGTTCGCGGATGGCTCGCGCCGGCTGGAGTATCCGCGCGGCCCGCAAGGCTTGAATACCTATATGGTCGATCTCGACCCCAACGGTATCCTGCGCTCGATTAGCCAGGTACTCACCGCGGAGAACTTCGCCCAGGTGCGTCTCGGCATGAGTGAAGACGACGTGCGGCGGCTACTGGGCAAGCCTGGCGAGGTCGCGGTGTTTCCGCTGAAAGCTGAAACCGTCTGGAGCTGGAAATGGCGCGAAGGCGGGGTAACCGCCGAGGGCATGTTCAACGTGCATTTCGGCCCGGATCACCGGGTCGTGACCACCTCGCGTTCCGACGTGCTTCGCGGCCGTTAGGCCGATTAACTGGATGGCCCGTCCGGGCTAATAGGCAGTACTAGGCAGTAGTAAGCAGCAGGGAGAGATTGACGTGATACGCCGACGCCGTGACAAACGCATAGGCCTGGTACTGGGTGGCGGCGCCGCGCGAGGCTGGGCGCATATCGGTGCGATTCGCGCGCTGCAAGCGGCCGGCATCAAGCCGGACGTGGTGTGCGGCACGTCGATTGGCGCGCTGGTCGGCGCGGTTTATGCCAATGGCGATCTCGACTGGCTTGAAGCATGGGTTTCGCGGCTGACCTGGCAAACCGTGGTCCGGCTGCTCGATTTGCGCTTGAGCGGCGGAATTTTAGGCGGGCGCAAGGTCATTCAGGTGTTTGCCGAGCGCTTCAATGGCTACGAGATCGGACAGTTGCAAATGCCTTTCGCCGCAGTGGCGACGGAGCTGGATTCCGGTCGTGAGATCTGGTTGCAAGACGGCAGCGTGGCGCATGCCGTGCGGGCCTCGATTGCGATCCCCGGCATTTTTACGCCGGTCTGGCATGACGGCGTCTGGCTGGTCGATGGAGGGCTGGCTAACCCGGTACCGGTCTCGGTCGCGCGTGGCATGCGGGCCGATTGCGTGATTGCGATCGACCTGAACAGCGACATTTTGAATGGCCGCGATTTCGGCGGGCTTCCCGAGCCCTTGCCATTCGATCCCAACGCGCCTGCCCCCGGCACGCTACGGCGCAATGGCAAACCCTGGCCGAAATGGTTGCAGCCCATGCCCGGGAGTCTTGCGGCGGATGTCCGCATCAATCCCAAGCCGAGTGCGCGGGTGCCGTCGATACTGAGCTCGGTGGCACAAAGCATCGACATCATGCAAGTGCGCATTACACGCAGCCGTCTTGCGGGCGAGCCCGCCGATATCCTGATTCAGCCGCGCCTGGGCGGAATGGGTATTTTCGATTTCCATCGTGCGCAGCAGGCGATCGAAGAAGGCCGGGCCGCCGTCGAATACATGCTGCCTGCGCTGCGAGCCCGGCTAGGCGGGGGGGAGTGAGTGCTCAAGGCGGCGCCGGCCTTTGGGTTTTTAGCTATTTAGATTTTTAGGCCGGTCCGGACAAAAAGATATAAGTTGCCGCAAGCAGGAAAAACGTTCGTTACTTGCCCGTTATTTTCCAAAAAAATGACTTTTAGTGGGAACGCTCAAACAATTCCGGTTACATAACTGCGAATTGGGATCGCTAAATGCGGAGGGTGAGTGATGGACAGCGCGGCGCTAAACAAAAAACTTTTAGCCTCATATGGTAACTATTACAAACATATAAAAATTGAGCCTAAAGTACCCCTCCGCGCTGGAACGTCCTCAAAAAAATGCTCTATCCGGGTTGGCCTTGCGAACATCCGGAAATTTTTTATCAATCTTTTCGAGCGCGACAAGCACCCGGTGTTACCCGCGAAGTTGCGCGCCACGGTGACGAAAAGCCTGAGCGCCGAGCAGCGGCATGCTAACCGCAAAGTCGAACACGTCCGCCGAAAGATATTTCTCAAGGAGTTGTCCGCTGCCGCGCAAAATGTCACGCCTGCTGCAGCCAGGGATGTGCCCCGTCTGAAAAAAGAGCTCTGGGGCTGTCTCCGGCACTACTCCAGTGAATCCCCCGACGCGGTCGACTATGGCGCATCGTCAAAACTGAATGAAGTCGAATTAATTGCTTTCAATATAGAAAAGGCGTGTCAGTTCAAGACGGAAATTGAGCGGCTGTCCCGCTTTGGCGCACCTGAGACATGGGGCAAAAATTTCCCCCGAAAAAAAGCTGAAAGAGAGATCAGGTCAAGAACGTTCGAATTCTTGCAAAAAATGCACGACGCCGCGGCAACACCAGAATATATCGATGGCGTGTCGTCGGAGCAGCAGGAGAAAGACCACCATACCCAATTGAAAGCGATTGCCAATGCGCTTGTCCTGATGGGGCAGGATGCCTTGTTGCCGAAACTCGCCAGCGCCATGCGACATCTGGAGACCCGGTGTCAGATAGATAGGGACAACGAGGTGATGTTGGCCCAATGTCTGATCACGCTGGGCGAGTTGCATGACGAACTGGCGCAAGTGATTGGCGATGGACCAGCTGGCCGGCTGCTGTTTGAATTGCATTGCGCCCATCCGGGGATCCCCGCCATGAATTCGGTGGTCGGAAACAAGCTGTGTAGTTTGAGTAAAATCATGCAACGCGTGACCAACGTGGATTCGCCTGACCCCGAACTGAAAAAAGTAGCGGATCGCTTGCCTGAGACAATGTATTTCCTGCTGCTGGACGACAGTAGGGAAGGTTCGGCTGAAGTTAATTTATTCAATACGAAAAATAAAAATCTGATCGCCGAATTTTCATATGAAATATATCGTGTGGAATTCAAAAAAATGCTGCGTGATTCAGTAGATAAGCCCTACGGTTTTTATGGGGCGAGATCTTTTTCTGAGAAAGCACCTGATTTTATGCGAAGCTATAATAAATATGCTGATCTGAATCAGATGTTTAAGCGCCCAGAGAGCCGGGTTCGGGATTTATTTGAAAAAACGGCTATCTTTATCAAGGCGCTTGAGCGCGGCCGGGACACACAAATCAAGACCATATTCGCGCATGAGTTGTTAAACAAACTGGTTGTCTGGACACAAGACACGGGTAAATTAGGCTATCAGTCTGGAAAACGTACCGAGGCTGATCTCACTATACTGAAGCTCATCGTTGAAACCTTATTTGAGATGGCGCCTTCCTGGAAGGACACTGAAAATGCTCAAATACTCAACAGGCAACTGGCTAAAACGGAACCTTCGAGCATACCTGTGCCTGTCTCTGCAAAAGACATTGAGGCAGATGGCGCCATGGTGAATGATGCTAGCTTGATTCCGGATGGGGCGGATGGGGCGGATGGGGCGGATGGGGCGGATGGGGTTTCCCCGCCCAAGGGATCCCCGCTATTGAAAGGCGCGAGTTTTTCGCGGCGCAGTAGTATTAGCATGGTTGCGCATACCCTTTAAGTTATTCCCCGATTTAAGCTGGGGTATTGTCATGGCTAAAATATTCGTATGTTCCGGATTGCATTAAAATTATCTTGTGATGAAATTTGAAAAATATTTTCTGGAGAGGAGGGTTTATGAGTAATGCTGGTTCCATTAAAACAAATAACCAGATTAATTCTGTCGCGCCATGTTCTGGAAATAAGCCTGCCGAAAGCAATGCCCAGTCAGCCTCTTCTTTGCGTGCGCGTTTCGTTGAAGCTATATCGTTTTTTCTCAGTATTTTCTCGCGGAATAAGTGTGCGGTGTCACCGGCCGAGCCACGGGCGTCTAATAGAAAAAACGACGCAATCAGGCTGAAATCGAAGGGTCGGCTCGACGCTTACGTGATAGGCACTTCGTCCAATTGTGCCGCGTCATCGAATATGGGCAGGCTTAAAGCGAAGGCGCTCGAGATTAAGCAAGCCCTTGAGTCCAAAATTGCAATGGACAAGCTGCCGCAAGAGAAAACAGCAGAAATAGCGCTGGAAAAGATTGCGCGCAGAACCCGCGAGCTGCTGGCGCAAATAGGTGCACACGTGACACAGGAAACGGACAGCACGACCAGAGAAGAGGCCGATGCCATCCTGTGGCAGGCGCTAGGCGACGGGCTGGCGCTGATCGAAAAAGACCGGTTGTTGAACCGCTCCATCAACGCCATGAGGCTGTTGGAAGAAAGCTGCCTTCCCGATGGTGAGGGCAATCAGGCGAAGAAGCAGCAGGCAGAACGTCTGGTCGCGCTGACAAAACTTCATGACGAGCTGGCGCACGCGTTAGGCGAGGAGCCTGCCAGGCTGTTCATGGTTGAACTGCAAAAGTCCGCGCTCAAGATACCACCCGCCGATTCGCCTCCTGCCGCGACGCTACGTGGCTTGAGCCATGCTTTGCAGGCTGTCGCCAAGCACGAGGCAGCCGATCCGGCATGGTCAGCGTTTGCTGCCCGCATGGAGCAAACGGTCAGGCTGGTGACCCCGGCGAGCGAACAATCCAGCGTGCCGGACTCTGAATATTTCCTGCTGGATAAAAATATGCCGGGCGCAGCGGGCTGTGCCGGAATCCGGGAAGCTTTCGCAAGCTTGATGAGCGCTTTAACCGAGCCCGGGTTACGTCTTGATGCAAGCGAGCGTCTGGGTGATATTGCCGAATCATCCAGAAAACTGATTCAGTCGCCTGAAGGCTTGATCGAGAAAAATAACCCGAACATCGATACGTTAATTAAAAAAACGCTGACATATGTTGAAGAATTATCGACATACGGTCAGGCCTCGTTCAAGGAAAAAGCCGCGCGCACGCTGCTTGAAAACCTCTCATCCTGGATGGGCGAGCGCGGCGGGTTTGGCCGTCCGGAGGCCGGGCGCAAGCTGGCTCATTTCGTGGAGATTGAAGCCCTCATCTCAACACTGACGGCGATGGTACCCACCTGGGCCGATAGCGAGGAAGCAAAAAAATTAAACGGCCTGTTTGAAAGGCTGCTCCAAAAATTGGCTCAGTCGTGTGTGAATCTTGCCGATGCGAATAACAAAGAGATTGCTACGTTACTTAAAAACACGCATGCCTACGTTGACGAATTAAACAGCTACGACTCTGAATCGATCAAAACGCTATCGATCAAAACGCTAGGCGCGCAGGCACTACTCACAAGTCTTGTTACCTGGACGGGCGAGCGCGGCGGGTTTGGCCGTCCGGAAGCCGGGCGCAAGCTGGCTCATTTCGATGAGCTTGAGGCTATC
The DNA here is from genome assembly GCF_009455685.1 of Paraburkholderia hayleyella. Taxonomy (NCBI): domain Bacteria; kingdom Pseudomonadati; phylum Pseudomonadota; class Betaproteobacteria; order Burkholderiales; family Burkholderiaceae; genus Paraburkholderia; species Paraburkholderia hayleyella. The sequence continues at coordinate 1,607,362 of NZ_QPES01000001.1, forward strand.
CTCAACAAACTGACGTGGGTCGATAGCGAGAAAGTCGAGGCATTGCAAAGCCGGCTGAAAAGCCTGAAAAGCCTTTCCGAAATCGTTCTGGAAAAACTTGAGCGTGATCTTGCCGCACTCTGGAGCTTGTCTCCATTGGCTCCCGACAGCTCCAGCATGATCAGAAAACGGCTGGAGGAGGTTTTGCCCCAACTGGAAGCCATTCGGCAATCTATCAACGCCAGAACACAGCAAGAACTCGATCCGGACGCGCAGCAACGGCTTGAAACTGAACGGAAGAGTTTTGACGCGTTGACCGCTACGCTTTTAACTCAGGCGGAAAATAACTGGCGCCAGGTCGGTCTCGATCAAAGGAACGAACTCAGAGCGTTACGCGCCTTGTTCAAGCTGAGGGATTACTCGCGCGCCGTCCCACTGAGAAAGTCGAATGATATGGCTCAGATGACTCCGCGCTTATTCGGAGCCGCCATTACCGAAGAGCTGTTCGAATTGCTGGCCCGGTATGAGGAGGCCGGATCAGGTCGGCTTACCTTCGACAGGATAGACAAGCTTGCCGAGAATTTTGCGGCGGATTTGGAACGCTATTTCAAGGAGGCGTACCCGATTGAGTCGAACGGTATACGGCCCCTGGCGTTGACGGATATTTGGGGACATTGGGCCTCGCGCATGAATCTGTTGAGCCAGGCGATGAACCACAAGGCGCTGAAAGAAGACAGTGCGATTGTCCAAATTAGGCGCAAGTGGGTGGAGACCTATATAGAGACGCTGCGCCAGTATCTGGGCGAGACAGCGGAGCGCTATCAGGACAAACCGCTTCCGCAGTTTATGGTGAGTGAGAAAGAACTCGTTGCCGACAAGCTGGGTTTTTCCGTTGAGCAGAAAAACGGCGCGAATGTGATTGTCCCGAGCAAGACGCATCAATTTGTGGGTAAGGCGGCGACATCGGACAGTGTTTTTAATGGCGGGGTTTTTTCCTTGTTTAAAAAAATAGTGACCGTTAAGTAACTGTCCTCGAACAGGACACGACAAACGGGATCGATTCCGGCCGCATGCTGTGCCTGACATGCGGCCGGCGTTCGTCTTCCCGGACGTTTTCATTGCTGTCGGCCCGCGCTGGCCGGTTCGGCCAGACCTGGTTTTTCCGCCATCGTTTAGACCGGCCCCGCACGGACGTGTAAAGTAGCGCACGGCATAGGCTCACCGCTGCCGCACGCCTTTCGTGTCCGATCATGAACCCCCTCCTTGCCGCCAGTCCGCCGTTGCCCGATGCGTCCCATCCTCGCCTGAGCGAGGTGCTGCGGCTGATGCAGGCCAATCTCGAAGAACCCTTGACCACAGATCACCTCGCGGCGCGGGTGGGCGTGTCGCGGCGGCAACTCGAACGCTGGTTTCGCCAGTATCTCGACACCATGCCCTCGCGCCATTATCTGAACCTGCGCTTGCACCAGGCGCGCGAGCAGTTGCGTCATACCGGGCATTCGGTGGTGCAGATCAGCCTGGCCTGCGGTTTTGTCTCGGCAGCGCATTTTTCCAATACTTATCGTCAGCGCTTTGGCCTCACACCCCGCGAGGAGCGTCGCCGCTGGCAAGGCTGATACGCTGAGCGCGCCTGAGGCATGGCGTGTCATGTCGCGTATGCGCAAGACGCGCGGCGGGCGATTTCCTACACTGGCGTTCATTGCGCACGCGCCCAACGTCCAACGTCAATCCGAACCTGAACAGGAATTCGCCATGAACGCTTTCGACCCACCCATCACGCGGCAGACCTTTGATGAAGTCATGGTGCCGCTCTTTGCACCCGCTGCTTTCATTCCAGACCGGGGCGTGGGCTCACGGGTCTGGGATACCGAAGGGCGTGAATACATTGATTTCGCCGGTGGCATCGCGGTGACCGGGCTGGGCCATGCGCATCCGGCCTTGCTCCAGGTGTTGCATGAACAAGGCGCGAAGCTCTGGCATATCGGCAATGGCTACACCAACGAGCCGGTGCTGCGGCTGGCGCGCCAGCTTGAGGCGCTGACCTTCGCCGAGCGGGCGTTTTTCGCCAATTCAGGCGCCGAGGCCAACGAGGCTGCGCTCAAGCTGGCCCGCCGCGCGGGTTTTGAGCGCTACGGCGCGCGCAAGACACAGATCGTGTCGTTCAACCAGTCCTTCCATGGACGTACCCTGTTTACGGTCAGCGTCGGCGGCCAGCCGAAGTATTCGGAAGGTTTTGGCCCGGTGCCGGCGGATATCGTGCATCTGCCCTACAACGACATCGCTGCCGCTGAGGCGGCGATCGGAGCGGACACGTGCGCGGTGATGGTCGAGCCGATCCAGGGGGAGGGCGGTGTGATTCCCGCTGATCCCGCTTTTTTGCAGGCGCTGCGCGCGGCTTGTGATGCCCACGGCGCGTTGCTGATATTCGATGAAGTGCAAACCGGCGTGGGACGCACAGGCTATTTTTACGCGTATGAAGACACGGGCGTCACGCCCGACATCCTGACTACCGCGAAGGCCTTGGGCAACGGCTTTCCGATCGGCGCGATGCTGACCACCGCATCGATCGCGGAGCATTTCAAGGTAGGCGTGCATGGCACGACCTACGGCGGCAATCCGATGGCGTCGGCCATTGCCTCGAAAGTCGTCGAACTGGTGAGCGAGCCGCAATTGCTACAAGGCGTGCGGCAGCGCGGCGAGGCGTTGAAAGCCCACCTGGCCCGGCTCAATGAACGGCTGGGCGTGTTTCGTGAAGTGCGAGGCAAGGGTTTGCTGATTGGCGCTGAACTGGGCGATGCCCTCAAGGGCCGGGCGAAGGATATCGTCACGGCGGCGGGGCAAGCGGGCGTGATCATGCTGATGGCGGGGCCCGACGTGCTGCGTTTTGCGCCCTCGCTGATCGTGCCGCTGGCCGATCTCGAAGAGGGTTTCGTCCGGCTGGAGCGGGCGCTGACCCAAGTGCTGGCGGGCACGGCCTGAACCTTGATGGCGGCGCGCGCTGTGGCCGCTGTGACTTGAACGGGCGGCGCGCGGGCTGGTTTGCCGTTTTTGTTTGCCGTTTGCCGTGCTTTTCATCGGCGTCGTTGAGCGGCGCCGTTTCCATCCAGGCCGAGGAGTTCCGATGTATTTCGTTCGTCCTGCCCGTCTTGCCGATCTCGATGCGCTCGCGCAGATGGCGCGCAGCGCCTGGCCCGTGCTGCATTCGTTGCCCCACGAGCGTGCCGCGCTCGAAGCCCGCATCGCGCTTTCCGAAGATTCGTTTGGCGCCGAAGTCGATTTTCCCGGTGAAGAGTTTTATCTGTTCGTCCTTGAAGACGGGATGAGCGGCGCGCTGCTGGGTACCGCGAGCATCATCGCCGCGGCAGGCTATGACGAGCCGTTTTACGCGTTTCGCAACGACGCGCTGATTCACGCCTCGCGTGAGCTGCATGTGAGCCGCAAGATCCACGCGCTGACGATGTCTCACGAATTGACGGGCAAAAGCCGTCTCGCGGGGTTTTACATTGAGCCCTCGCTGCGTGGCGACGCGGCGGCGCATCTGCTGTCGCGCGCGCGCATGATGTACATCGCGGCGCAGCGCCAGCGCTTCACGTCGGAGATCTTCACACTGCTGCTCGGCGTGACCGATGACGCAGGCGTCTCGCCGTTCTGGGAAGCGGTGGGACGCAAATTTTTCGGCCGCGATTTCGCGGGCATCGAGATGGCTTCAGGCGGTCGCAGCCATCGTTTTATCGCCGAAGTGATGCCGAGCTATCCGATCTATGTGCCGCTGTTGCCCGAGGCAGCCCAGCGCGTGCTGGGCGAGCCCGATGCGCGCTCGCTGCTGGCCTACGACATTCATCAGGAAGAAGGTTTCGAGACCGACCGTTATGTGGATATCTTCGATGCGGGCCCCGTGCTGACCGTGCAGGTCGATCGCAGCGCCTGCGTGGCGCGCAACGAAACGCGCACGGTGCAAGAGCGGGCGGCCACACCCGCGCCAGAAACCGCAGCGACAACCGCAGCGACAACCGCAGCGACAACCGTAGCGACAACCGCGAGCACCACCTGCCTGGTGGCCAGCCATGCCGAAGACGCTTTTCGCTGCGTGCTGGCGGAGCTGCCTGCCGTTGGCGCGCCGCTTGACGCCGCCGCCTGTGCGGCGCTCGGCGTCGTCGCGGGCGAGTCCGTGCGCTGCGTGCCCTTGCACACGTTGCAGCCGCCAGGGTCCGGCGGGGAGCGTGTCCGCGTGACAACCGGAGACGCTTCATGATCGTCGTGCGCGTTGTACAAACCGGCGATGTCGATGCGCTTGTCCGGCTGGCGGGCGAAACGGGCCCTGGCCTCACGACCTTCAAACCCGATCCTGATGCGCTCGCCGTCCGCATCGCGCGCACCCGCCGCACGCTCGCAGGCGAAGCCGAGGCGCATGAAGCGGGCTATTTCTTCGTCATGGAAGACAGCGAGAGCGGCGATATCGCGGGCGTGTGCGGCATCGAGGCCGAGGTCGGGCTGGCCCAGCCGTTCTATAACTACCGCGTGAGCACGGTCGTGCATGCCAGCCAGGAGCTGGGCATCTGGACCCGGATGCGCGCGCTCAATATCTCGCACGACCTGACCGGCTATGCCGAGGTGTGTTCGCTGTTTCTCAGCCCACGCTATCGCGCGAGCGGGGTGGGCGGCTTGCTGTCGCGCTCGCGCTTCATGTTTATCGCGCAGTTCCGCGAGCGTTTTCCGCAGCGTCTGTGCGCCGAGCTGCGCGGGCATTTCGATGAGGCGGGCACCTCGCCGTTCTGGCGCGCGGTCGGCTCGCACTTTTATCAGATCGATTTCAACGCCGCCGATTATCTGAGCTCACATGGCCGCCGCGCGTTTCTGGCGGAGCTGATGCCGCGCTATCCGGTGTATGTCGACCTGTTGCCCCCTGAGGCGCAAGCGTGCGTTGGGCTGACGCACCATGACACGGTGCCGGCGCGCCGCATGCTCGAAGCCGAAGGGCTGCGTTACGAAAACCACGTCGATATCTTCGATGCCGGGCCGGTGCTTGAATGCCATATCGCCGATCTGCGCACGGTCCGCGAGAGCGTGCTGGCGACAGTCGAGATCGCCGGGCCCGCGACATCGGCGAACGAGGCCAGTGCGGCTCACCCGCAAGCGCTGGTGGCGAATACCGCGCTGGACGATTTTCGCGTGAGCGTGGTGCCAGGCGCGCCGCAGGCGGGTGTCTTCCGGCTCAGTGCGCACGCTGCTGCCGCCCTCGCGGTCACGGCGGGCGACACGGTGCGCGTGCTGCCGCTCAAACCTCGCTGAAAGCAGCGTGAGCATTTCAACAGGAGCGATCAGATCATGAGTGAGCTTTTTATCGACGGTGCATGGTGCGCTGGCACGGGGCCGGTGTTTGCCTCGCATGATCCGGGCAGCGGCGCGGTGGTGTGGCAAGGCGCGAGCGCGGCGGCCAGCGAGGTCGATCAGGCTGTGCGCGCGGCGCGGCGCGCGAGCGTGGCATGGCAGGCGGAATCGTTCGAGGCGCGGAGCGCACTCGTGCAGCGCTTTGCCACACAGCTCACGCAGCACAGCGACGCGCTGGCGCATGCGATTGGCCGCGAGACCGGCAAGCCGCTGTGGGAGGCGCGTCAGGAAGTCGCGTCGATGGCGGCGAAAGTGAACATCTCGATCGCGGCGTATCACGAGCGGACTGGCGAAAAACGCACCGCGCTGGCCGATGGTATGGCGGTGTTGCGTCACCGGCCGCATGGCGTGGTGGCGGTGTTCGGGCCATATAACTTTCCGGGACATTTGCCGAACGGACATATCGTGCCGGCGCTGCTGGCGGGCAATACGGTGGTGTTCAAGCCCTCCGAGCTGGCCCCTGGCGTGGCGCGGGCCACGCTTGAGCTGTGGCACGCGGCGGGCTTGCCCGCCGGTGTGCTCAATCTTGTGCAAGGCGAGAAAGACACGGGCGTGGCGCTGGCGCAGCATGCGCAGATCGACGGCCTGTTTTTTACCGGTAGCTCCAGCACCGGCACGTTGCTGCACCGGCAGTTCGGTGGGCGGCCGGAAATCGTCCTGGCGCTCGAGATGGGCGGTAATAATCCGCTGGTCGTGGCACCGGTGGCTGATCTCGATGCCGCCGTGCATCACACGATCCAGTCCGCGTTTTTGTCGGCGGGGCAGCGTTGCACCTGCGCACGTCGTCTGTTCGTGCCGGACGATGCATTTGGCACGCGTTTTATCGAGTGTTTGACCGAGGTGACGGCGCGCCTCGAGGTCGGGGCCTATGACGCCACGCCACAGCCGTTCATGGGCGCGGTGGTGTCGGCCAAGGCCGCCGCGCAGTTGCTCACGGCCCAGGCGAGCCTGCTCGCCCGCGGCGCCCGCGCGCTGTTGCCCATGACCCAGCGTGCCGCGCATCTGGGCTTCGTCAGCCCGGCGCTGATCGAGGTCAGCGCGGCCCATGATTTACCCGATGAGGAATTTTTCGGCCCGTTGCTGCAAATCAGCCGTTATGCCACTTTCGACGAAGCCATCGCACGCGCCAACGACACCGCCTTCGGCCTGTCCGCGGGCCTCCTGGCTGACGACGCGGCACTTTGGCAAGCGTTCCAGCAACACATTCGCGCGGGCATCGTCAACTGGAACCGGCCCACCAACGGTGCCTCGTCAGCGGCACCGTTCGGCGGCATCGGGCGCTCGGGCAACCAGCGGCCCAGCGCCTACTATGCGGCCGATTACTGCGCATACCCAATGGCCTCGGTCGAAAGCGAACACCTGCAAATGCCCGCGAGCGTTGCGCCGGGCCTTCATTTTTAAATGACTGAATTTTTAGGGATCAGCGATGGCCGCCATTGAAGCCAATTTCGACGGACTAGTCGGTCCGACGCATAACTACGCGGGGTTGTCGTTTGGCAACGTCGCCTCGCGCAGCAACGAAAAATCCGTGGCCAATCCGCGTGCGGCCGCGAAACAGGGTTTGCGCAAGATGAAGCAGCTCGCCGATCTGGGCCTCGCGCAGGGCGTGCTGCCGCCGCAGGAGCGGCCATCACTGCGGCTCTTGCGCGATCTTGGGTTTTCCGGCGATGACGCCCGCGTCATCGCGCGCGCCGCGAAGGAGGCGCCTGAGCTGCTGGCGGCGGCCAGTTCCGCCTCGGCGATGTGGACGGCCAACGCGGCGACGGTCAGCCCTTCGGCCGACACGCCGGACGCGCGCGTGCATTTCACGCCCGCCAACCTGTGCAGCAAGCTGCATCGGGCGATCGAACACGAAGCGACACGCCGCACGCTACGCACCATTTTTTCGGCGCCCGAACATTTCGTCGTGCATGAGGCGCTGCCGGGCACCCCCGCGCTGGGCGATGAAGGTGCGGCGAATCACACGCGTTTTTGTGCCGGATACGGCATGCCTGGCGTCGAATTTTTTGTTTATGGCCGCAGTGAATACCGGCCCGGGCTGCAACCGCAGCGCTATCCGGCGCGCCAGACCTTCGAGGCGAGCCGCGCCGTGGCGCAGCACCACGGCTTGCGCGAAAGCGCGACGGTGTACGCGCAGCAAAACCCGGACATGATCGACGCGGGGGTGTTCCATAACGATGTGATCGCCGTCGGTAACCTGCAAACACTTTTCTGCCATGAGAAAGCGTTCGTTGAGCAAGCGCAGGTTTATGACAGCTTGCGCGAGCACATGGCAGGGCTCGGCGCGCGGCTCGAGGTGATCGAGGTGCCCGAGGCGCAGGTGAGCGTGGCCGATGCCGTGTCGTCGTATCTGTTCAACAGCCAGTTGCTACTGCGCCCCGATGGGCGGCAAGTGCTGGTCGTGCCGCAGGAGTGCCGCGAGCGGCCTGCGGTGGCCGCGTGGCTCGATGGGCTGACGGCGGGCACGGGGCCGATCGATGAGGTCCTCGTGTTCGATTTGCGTGAAAGCATGAAAAATGGCGGCGGCCCGGCTTGCCTGCGTTTGCGCGTCGTGCTGAACGAAGCCGAGCGCGCTGCGGTGCGGCCTGGCATCTGGATCGACGATGCGCTGTTTGCGCGGCTGGATGGCTGGATCGAGCGGCATTATCGTGAGGCGCTGGCTCCTGCCGATCTGGCCGATCCGCAGTTGTTGCTCGAATCACGCACCGCGCTCGATGAGCTGACACAAATTCTGGATCTGGGTTCGCTCTATGATTTCCAACGCTAGTTCAACCGAAGCCCATGGAGCAGACGCTCAGCCCAACGTCTTGCTCGACGATTTCCTCGCCTACACGCTGGCGCTGCAGCAACCCGCGCATACCGGGGCCGCGGCCCAGGGTTCATGTGCGCAAGGGCAGTTGCGCTGGGTCTGGCTCGACGATGGCGTGTTGCAGCTTGGGCCCGTGCACACCACCTGCACCACGCCCAGCGTTTTGCTCTCGGCGGGCATCCACGGTGACGAAACCGCACCGCTCGAATTGCTCTCGCGGCTGGTGAGCGATCTGGCCGCTGGGCGTGCCACGCTCGCCTGCCGTCTGCTGGTGGTGCTGGGCAACATCGGGGCGATGCGGGCTGCGCGGCGTTATCTCGACGATGATCTGAACCGGCTTTTTAGCGGTGGCTACGCGGAGGTTCCCGCGAGCCGCGAGGCGAGCCGCGCTGCCGCGCTTGAAGAAGCCGCCCGCCAGTTTTTCACCGCGGCACAGGTGGCACACCCGCGCGGCTCGCGCTGGCATCTGGATCTGCACACCGCGATTCGCCCCTCGGTATTCGAGCAGTTCGCCCTGCTGCCGCATACCCGTACGCCGGTGGCGCCGGCGCTGGTCGCCTGGCTGGGCGCGGCGCGCATTGCCGCCGTGCTGCTGCACACAACAAAAAGCCGCACGTATTCGCATTTCAGCGCGCAGACCTGCCAGGCGCGTGCCTGCACGCTTGAACTGGGCCAGGTCCGCCCCTTTGGGCAAAACGATCTGACGCACTTTGCCGCGACCGATACCGCGCTGCGCGATCTGCTGGCGGGCTATTCGCCTGCTGCCGGGGCCGAGGGTTCACCTCGTGTGCCTCGTGTGTTTACCGTGATCGACCAGATCACGAAGCATAGCGAAGCATTCGAACTGCTCGTGGCGGCGGACGTTCCCAACTTCACGCCCTTTCCCCAGGGCACCGTGCTAGCCCGCGATGGGGCATATCGTTATGTGGTGCAACATGAGCAGGAACGCCTGGTGTTTCCGAATCCGGGCGTCAAGCCGGGTTTGCGCGCGGGCTTGCTCGTGATCGAAGCGCCACGCGAGGCGCTGTTCGCGCTGCCAGGGCCAGCCGTTTCCGCCTGAGCCGCGACATGGCTCGCGGGCTTGCCGCAGCGGCTGACGCTGTACAATCAGCCCGCATGGTGGCGGCCCGGTGGGTGTTGCGTTACACCGGTTTGAGCTGCCTGCTGTACGCAACGGGCCCAGGCTGTCTGGGCTGCTGGGTGAACCGGCTCAAGGCCGGTTCAAGGCCACCCGGTTTCTGTTTCTGTGTGGTTTTGTTTTATTTCTGTTTTATTTCCGTTTGGTTTCCATTGAGGATGACCCTGATGAAAATGAATTGGCGAAAAAATGCCATCGCGGCTTTCTGTGCAGCAGCAACGCTTATGACCGGCTCTGCGTCGGCGGCGGAGATCAAGGAAATCCGCTTTGGCGTCGAAGCGTCTTACGCGCCGTTTGAATACAAGTCGCCCAGCGGCGAGTTGATCGGCTTTGATATCGACATCGGTAACGCTGTGTGCGCCAAGCTCAAGGCGAAATGCGTGTGGGTCGAGAACGCCTTCGATGGCCTGATCCCGGCCCTGAAGGCACGCAAGTTCAACGTGATCAACTCGGACATGTCGATTACCGACCAGCGCCGGGCGGTGATTGATTTCACCGATCCGATCTACACCATTCCCAGCCAGATGATTGCAAAAAAAGGCAGCCGTCTGCAGCCGACCGCGCTGTCGCTTAAAGGTCACCGGATAGGCGTGCTGCAAGGCACGATCCAGGAAACCTATGCGCAGACGCGCTGGACACCGGCTGGCGTCAACGTCGTGCCTTACCAGACCCAGGACCTGATCTATGCGGATCTCACGTCGGGCCGTCTGGACGCTGCGTTCCAGGATGCCGAAGCCGCATCGAAAGGCTTTTTGAAGCAGCCTCAGGGCGCCGGTTTCGCTTTTGCCGGACCGGTGGTGAACGATGAGAAGCTGCTGGGCGTGGGCATTGGCTTTGGCGTGCGCAAGGAAGACACCGAACTGCGGAAGGCGCTCAACCAGGCGCTCAAGGAACTCAAGGCCGATGGCACGATTGACGGTTTTGCCGCGAAGTACTTCGACGTCAAGGTGGTGCTGAAGTAAGCGCGATGCTTGCGCGCTGACGCCCCCGCATGCTGTTGTGCCACTGGCCGCGTTGTTGCGGCCAGTGGCGTTTTGGGCCAGCGGTTTTGGCACGTGGCGCAAGGCAAAACGTGGTTCAATGCATCCCGCTCTCGCGCTGGATCGGGCCGGATCGTTGTGCCTGGTACGGTATGACGGACAGGAAAACAAAAGAACAGGAGAATCGTTATGCAACCGTTCATGAAACGCACCCTGAGGTCACCGCTGCTGGCCGTGGCGGTCTCGCTTGGCATGCTGCTGTATGCACCGCTTGCCACCGCTACGCTCAAGCCTGGCGATACGGCGCCGGATTTTACGCTTCAGGCTTCGCTCGGCGGCAAGACGTATACGTATTCGCTAGCGCAAGCGTTAAAGCAGGGGCCTGTCGTGCTGTACTTCTATCCGGCCGCCTTCACCAAGGGCTGCACGATCGAGGCGCACCAGTTTGCCGATGCCACCGATGAATACAAAAAATATGGCGCGAGCGTCATCGGCGTGTCGCACGACAACATCGACACGCTCACGAAGTTTTCTGTCAGCGAGTGCCGCAGCAAGTTTCCGGTCGCCGCCGATCAGGATTCGAAGGTGATTCGCGCTTACGACGCGGCGCTGCCGATGCATGCCTCGATGGCGAACCGGGTGTCATATGTGATCGCGCCTGATGGCCACGTACTGTACGAGTACACCAGCATGTCGCCGGAGCAGCACGTCGCCAACACGTTGCGCGCGGTGCAGGAATGGGCGGCGGTGCACAAACGGCCTTGATGGATTCAAGGCAATGAAGGCAATTGATGATGCGTTTGACAGTTTGAGGAGCTGGGCCAATGCCGATTCTGCTGTTACTGGTAGTACTTGCCGCGCTGGCGTATGGCGCTCTCTGGAGCTTCGAGACACTGGCCGCACAGTTTGGCCTGGCGCTGGCCGTAGGCGTGGCGGTGCTGGCCGCCGCACTCCTGTTGCTGGGTGCGATTGGGTTCTGGCGGCGCCAGCGTGCCGTCGCACCGAACGTGCACGATGGCAACTGGACCCATGCGTTGAGTGGCCCCTGGGGGGAACTCCGGTTCGCGGCGGACAAACGTTTGTGCAAGGTGAAGCTGGCCGGGGATGAGGGTGCGTATATCTTTGCCGATTTACGCGGCGCGGCCATCGAACGTGAAGGAGAGGGCTGGCGGGTCGAGTTGCAGGTGAATGATGCGGCGCGGCCGGTTTGGCGTTTACCGGTAAAGGGTAAACGCCAGGCACGGCAGTGGCAGCGGATTATCCGGCTGGCGGTGGCGCAACGGCTTTGACGAGAGCCTGCCTTGGGCAGGCAGGCAATCCGTTTTTAGCGTGATGCAGGTTTGCCTCAATCGTTGTTGAGCAGGAAATCTAATGACATGGCGTGAGGCCTGGGCACTATCGCAGGTGTTTCACCCGAGTGCGCGGGCGAGATAGCTTTTGTCCTGTCTTGCGTGGTGCTTGTGGTGCTTGTGGTGCTTGTGGAATTGAGCGGGAAATTCCTGGATAAATTCAGGCTGGTTGGGGACTGGCTAAAAAATGCTTCATCCATTTCATGCATTGCACTTGCCTCATCGGGCATGGTTGGCGGGTATGATCGCGCGCGATTTAACGCAGTATTATCAGCAGGAGGATTCTGGTTATTTTTATTGCTGCGTATATTTTTCAGATATTTATTTAAATATTTATTTTTCATATTTAAAGCTATATCAAGATTCGATATTTGACGCTTGCCTTGCCGTTGTGACAGGTCCACGCCCCATTCGAGTAGTTTTAGAATTAATGCCAGGTTTTTATTTTTTATTGCAGTCATGAATGGGGAACTATTTGACATGTTTTGTTTGTTGATTTCATTAATGAAATCAACTGGATGGCACAGCTTGATATATTTTGCGATCAGTTCTACCGTGGGTAAGTGGTTAAGCGTGACTGCATAGTGAAATAGAGAGAGATTGTTTTTATTCATAATTAAAAGTTTGCCCTCGGTTTCAAGAATTTTTTCAAGAATTTTTTCAAGAATTTCTAGGCTGGTCGAATCGGAGATGCTGAGTTGCGTTGCCAGAAAACAGGGATTGAATGCTTCAGGGCAAGATTGGTTATTTTTAACATAATTAATTCCGAGTACGCCTGGATAGCCGGGCTGTGACAGGTAATTATTTATTGCGGAGAGATCTTTTTTTATAATGGCAGCGATGATATGTGTAAATTTTTCTTTATCTTCCTGTTTAATTGTAAATTCCGAGTGTCGGCTGGGCGCAGATGGTGTGGCCTGATCCAGATTCGGTGCCGTTTCAATGCCCTGCTGTTGCGACATCTCGTTATTCCAGTCGAGTATTGCCTGTTTGATTTCCAGAAGACTTCGCCTCGTCGCAAAAGCAAAAGGAGTGGTCTTTGATTTATTGGGTGTGTTGATTTCGTCTATGAAATTATTGGGGTGGCGATCTTTGATGTAATGTGCGACTAGTTTTACAGTTTCTAAATTTCCATTGATCACGGAATAATGAAACAGGGTGAGGTCATTTTGAGCCCGTAGGAGTAGGTTATCTACACTTGCTAGAATTTTCTCCAGAATTTTCATGCCTTCTGGATCAGAATTGTCATAGTGGACGCTGTGTTTTACTGCTAGAAAAACAAGACTGGACCCCAGCGGTAATCTTTTGTTTTTTGCATGGTAATTTGTTCCGAATAATGGTTTGTATTCTTCTTTCGATATATAATAATTTATCTTTTTTATATTTTTTTGTTCGATGGCATCGGCTATTTTTTCAATTATTTTAATATCGTTTTTTAAGAGTCTATGTTGAGTTATTTGTTTTTCTTTGCTTTTCTGATTTTTTTCTGCAGAATACGGCGAATACCTTAAGGTGGGCTGTTTATCTGGATTCGTGTCTTTGTCAGGACATGGGTTGTAGCCGATAATCTGGTCTGCCTCGGTAGAACTCACTCCAGCAATATTAATGTGAGGGGGATGGGCGATGCCTGGCGGAATAAAAGAGTTCTGCGCCCGGGGGGAAAGATTGCCGGTCGTGGGGCAAGTCTGGTCAGACTGGTTATGAAACGTAAAATGGGTTATGTCAGATGATATCGAATTGCTGTTGTTGGTTTTCATGATTTATTAAAATAGTTTGCGAGTAAATGTTTTAATAATGCTTTATATTTTTCTGTGCATTAAGATAAAGCATGTATATGTTTTTGTCAGGTTTTATGCGATAAAATTCGAATATTAACCCTGTCAGCCTGCTGAATTTAAATCAAATATTTCTGGATGATATTTTTATATTTGCAACCATTTTTCTTTCCCAGTAAATGATTAGAATTCAGGCCTCTTGGTAACGGGTTTTTCACGTTGGTTCCATTTTGGCTAACCACTATGCATGAAGCAGGTTGTGCGAGGCGGGATGCGCAAGGATTGTCTGTAGCAAGCGTCGGCACGCCTGAGGTTGGGCATCGCTGGGCAAAAGCCTCTGATGTAAGCAGAAGTAAGGCAAAGGCATCCGTCATGCCGTCATGCATCATTTATTACAAAGTGGAAATACGCTCGGGCTTTGCGCAAGCTATATTGCAGCCCACAACTTCACACTTCACAACACATTGCTGCAAAGGGGGAACACATGAAGGCAACGCATCTTGTTTCATGGCTGCTCGCGGGGCTGACGCTGAGTATGACGGGCGCCGCCATGGCCGATGGGCTTAATGTCGGGATCAACATCGGTGTGCCGCCGCCGGTTTATGTCGCGCCGTCACCACCGGTTTATTACCAGCCTGCGCCGGTTTATGCCGCACCGGTTTATGGCGGGGCACCGACGATCGTTCTGGGCTGGCACGGCGACCGCTACTGGGATGGCCGCCGTTACTGGAGCCGCAATGACTGGTATCGCCATAACAATCGCAGGGAGCATGAGTACAGGCGCTATGAGGACCGCCATGACAATCGTCATGACAATCGCGGCAGGCATAACGGTCACGATAACGGCCATCATTGATGCGCCGGATCATGTGCCCATGAAAAAAGCCGTTGCTCAAATTTTGAGCAACGGCTTTTTTCTGTTCAACCCTGATGGCTGATCGTTCGATGAGTTATTCCGCAGCGGCGGTGGCCATGCCGCCCACTACGGCATTAAAGCCGCTATCGACGTGAATGATCTCGGCGCTGACGCCGCCTGCCAGGTTCGAGAGCAGAAATGCCGCGGTATTGCCGACCTGTTCGATGGTCACATTGCGTTTGAGCGGCGCATTGTGTTCGACAAACTCCAGAATTTTGCTGAAGCCTTTGATGCCACTGGCCGCGAGGGTCTTGATGGGGCCCGCCGAGATGCCATTGACGCGGATTCCCTTCGTGCCGAGCGACACGGCCAGATAACGCACGCTGGCTTCCAGCGAGGCCTTGGCGAGGCCCATCGTGTTGTAGTTCGGAATGGCGCGCTCAGCACCCAGATAACTGAGCGTGAGTAGCGCCGCATCCTGGTTGAGCATGGGCTGGGCGGCTTTCGCCAGTGCGGCAAAACTGTAAGCGGAAATGTCATGCGCGATGCGGAAGTTTTCGCGTGTCATGCCCTCGAGAAAATCGCCGGCGATGGCCTCGCGCGGTGCAAAACCGATGGAGTGCACGAGCCCGTCGAGGCCATCCCAGTGCTGTTGCAACGAGGCGAAGAGCGCATCGATTTGTGCATCGTCGGCGACGTCGCAAGGAAAGACGAGCGTGCTGTCGAACTCGGCAGCAAATTCGTTAATACGGTCTTTAAAACGCTCGCCCACATAGGTGAATGCCAGTTCGGCGCCTTCACGTTTGCACGCTTGTGCAATGCCATAAGCGATGGACCGGTTCGACAGCAAGCCAGTCAGCAGGATACGTTTGCCAGCAAGAAAACCCATGAAATCTCCGGATAAAGTCAGCGCGTCATGAGGTGCGGTGCGCGGGGTGGGTAGAATTCTCTCACATTGCTTTTGCCCTCTGACTCACAAGACTCCCATGACTATTGGTTTGCGATGGATTTTCCTGCTGCGCGTCAGGCGCGGCTTTGCGTTTTTGGGGCGCACGCTGGCGCTCGCTGGGGCGATGCTGCTGGCCAGTTTGCCGCTGAGCGCACCGGACGCCCAGGCCGCGCACGCGATCGCACAATATGGCAGCCCAAAATATCCGCCTGGCTTTAAGCATTTCGATTACGTCAATCCATCGGCGCCACGTGGCGGCACGCTGGTGCTGGCCAATCCGAACCGCTATACGAGCTTCGACAAGTTCAATCCGTTTACGATGCGCGGCAGCTCGGCACCGGGCATCGGCCTGATGTTCGAGAGTCTGATGACGGGCAGCTCGGATGAAGCGGCGACGGTTTATGGTTTGCTGGCCGATGACGTGCAGGTTGCCCCGGATGGCTTGTCGGTGGTGTTTCATCTTCACCCGCGTGCACGCTTTTCCAATGGCGATCGCGTCACGGCCGACGATGTCAAGTTCTCACTCGATACGCTGAAAAGCCCGCAGGCGGCACCGCAATACTCGGCGTATTTCAGCGAGATTACGCGGGCGGTCGTGCTCGACGCCGCGACGGTCCGCTTCGATTTTCGCCAGCGCAATCGTGAGTTGCCGCTGCTTGCGGGCGGCATGCCGGTGTTCTCGCGCAAGTGGGGCATGCGCCCGGATGGCAGCCGGATCGCCTTCGATCAACTGGCGTTCGAGCAGCCGGTGGGAAGCGGTCCTTATCTGATCGAGCAATACCGCAATGGACGCACGATCACTTACCGGCGCGATCCCCATTACTGGGGAAGCGATTTACCGGTACGCGTAGGCACTTATAACTTCGAGCGCATCACCTACAAGCTGTATTCCGATGAAGTCGCGCGGCGCGAAGCGTTCAAGGCAGGCGAGTACGACGCCATGGTCGAATACGTCGCACGCAGCTGGATCAGGCGCGACGTGGGGCGGCCCTTCGATCGCGGCGAGCTCATCAAGCGGGAGTTTCCGCAGCGCAATGGTTCGAGCATGCAGGGCTACATCCTGAATCAGCGCCGGCCCCTGTTTCAGGATGTGCGGGTGCGCCGTGCACTCGATCTCGCGTTCGATTTTGAATGGCTCAACCGGCAACTGTTTTATGGCCAGTACACGCGGCTGGACAGCTTCTTTGCCAATACCGATTTCCAGGCGAGCGGCCTGCCTTCGGACGGCGAGCGCGCCTTGCTGCAGCCGTGGCGCGCCCAGCTCGATCCCGCGGTGTTTGGCCTGCCGCCCACGCAGCCGGACACGGATGCGCCAGGCTCATTGCGCGCCAACCTGCTGCAAGCGCGTGCATTGCTGGCACAAGCCGGCTGGACCTACCGCGATGGCGCGCTGCGCAATGCCAAAGGCGAGCCGTTCCGCTTTGAGATTCTGGATGATTCGGGTTCCGCATCCAATATGGAGCCCGTCGTCGCACCCTACATCCGCAACCTGAAGAAGCTGGGCATCGAGGCGAGCTATCGCGTTGCCGATTTCGCGCTTTATCAGAAGCGGCTCGATAATTTTGATTTCGATGTCACCTCGATCCGGTTTCCGGATGTCCAGATTCCCGGCACGGAGCAAATGGACCGCTATGGCAGCAAGGCCGCGAGCGAAATTGGCTCGGGCAACCTGATCGGCCTGAAGTCGCCCGTGGTCGATGCGCTGTTGCAAGCGCTGGCACAGGCGCAAACGCGTGAACAACTGCTCGATGCCACTCATGCGCTCGACCGTGTGCTGCTGCATGGCTACTATGTCGTGCCGCATTGGTACAGCGCGATTCACCGGGTGGCGTACCGGCGTGGTATGGCGTGGCCGCAGACTCTGCCGCTGTACTATGCGGCCAGCGACTGGATCACCTCGACCTGGTGGTTCACATCGCAGCCCTGAGCGTTTTCGTTTTTTTAACCGCCTAACCGCCTAACCGCCTAACCGCCTAACCGCCTAACCGCCTAACCGCCTAACCGCTTCTAACCGTTTATTTCCCTACCGAACTGCCGCTTATGTGGAGCTATGTCCTGAAACGCGTGTTGCTGATGATCCCGACGCTGCTCGGCGTGTTGACGCTGACGTTCGTGGTGATCCAGTTTGTGCCCGGTGGGCCGGTTGAGCAGGCGCTGCATGATTTGCGCAAGAACAGCGAGCACGGCATGCCGTTTGGCCTGCGTGCGCACAATGGCGTCGACGCCCAGCAAGTCGCGCAGCTCAAGGCGCTGTATGGCTTTGACAAGCCGCCGCTCGAACGCTATGGGCTCATGCTCAAGCGTTTCGCGCGCTTCGATCTGGGCCAGAGCTACTTTCGCCATGAGAGTGTGTGGGCGCTGATCGTCTCGAAGCTGCCCGTGTCGCTTAGTCTCGGGCTCTGGACGTTTTTTCTGACTTATCTGATTTCGGTGCCGCTAGGCATTGCGAAGGCGGTGCGCCACGGCTCGCGCTTCGATATGGCAACGAGCCTGATCGTACTGGTGGGCTACGCGATTCCCGGTTTTGTGCTGGGCGTGCTGCTGCTGGTGCTGTTCGGTGGCGGGACGTTTTTGCAGCTGTTTCCATTGCGCAACCTGACCTCGGACGACTGGGCGCAATTCAGCCTCATGCACAAGATCACCGATTATCTGTGGCACATCACGCTGCCGGTCGTGGCATCGCTCGTGGGCAGTTTCGCGGTGGTCACGATGCTGACGAAAAACGCCTTTCTCGATGAAATCCGCAAACAGTATGTGCTGACCGCGCGCGCCAAAGGGCTGTCCGAGCGGCGTGTGCTGTGGAAGCACATCTTGCGCAATGCCTTGCTGCCGTTGATCGTGGGCTTTCCCGCCGCGTTTATCGGCGCGTTTTTCACGGGCAGCCTGCTGCTCGAAACGCTGTTTTCGCTCGATGGTCTCGGCTTGCTGTCGTATGAATCCGTAGTGCGGCGCGATTACCCGGTTGTGCTGGGCACGCTCTATCTGTTTACGCTGATTGGACTGGCCACCAAGCTGCTCTCCGACCTTTGCTATGTCTGGGTCGATCCGCGTATCCAGTTCGAGCAGATGGAGTCGAAATGACCTCTACGTTTTCCGCACCGGAGGCCGCCGCCGGTCGTGCCACCAGCGCTTCATGCTCGCCGGGGCGCCGTGTCTGGCGGCGCTTTCGCCAGCAGCGGCTGGGCTACTGGAGCCTGATCGTCTTTACCGTCGCGTTTGTGCTGAGTCTGGCTGGGCCACTCTGGTCCAATGACCGGCCGCTGGTGGTGCGCTATGACGGCCATCTGTATTTTCCCCTGTTCAAAACGTATCCAGAAACCACCTTTGGCGGCGATTTTCCGGCGCCAGCCGATTATCTGGACCCGTACATTCGCCAGCGTTTTTCTGCGCCGGGCAATTTCGCGCTGTATCCGCTCAATCCGTATTACTACGACACGCTCAATTATTTTTCGGCCACGCCCAATCCTGCGCCGCCATCGCGGGAGAACTGGCTCGGTACCGACGACCGTGGCCGTGACCTGTTCGCCCGGCTGCTTTATGGCTTTCGCGTGTCGGTGATGTTTGGCCTTGTGCTGACGCTGATTGGCACCGTGATCGGTATGCTGGCGGGCGCACTGCAAGGTTACTTCGGGGGGCGAACCGATATCGTCGGGCAACGCCTGATCGAAATCTGGAGTGCCTTGCCGGAGCTGTATCTGCTGATTATTTTTGCCTCGATCTTCGAGCCGGGTTTCATCCTGCTGATCGTGCTGCTTTCGCTGTTTGGCTGGATTGGCCTGTCCGATTACGTGCGCGCCGAGTTTTTGCGCAATCGCCAGCAAGACTACGTGCGCGCTGCGCGCGCGATGGGCCTGTCGAGCGCGCAGATCATCTGGCGTCATGTGCTGCCCAACAGCCTGACACCGGTCATTACTTTCTTGCCGTTTCGCATGAGCGGCTCGATCCTGGCGCTGACCAGCCTGGATTTTCTCGGGCTTGGGGTGCCATCGCCCACGCCCAGCCTCGGTGAGCTGCTGGCTCAGGGCAAGGCGAATCTCGATGCCTGGTGGATCTCGCTGTCGACGTTTGGCGTGCTCGTGATGACCCTCTTGCTGCTGACCTTCATGGGCGATGCGCTGCGCAATGCGCTCGACACGCGCATGTCCGCGGTGACGGGTGGGGGAGGCCGCCTGTGAGTTTCGACCGGGTTGAAGACAGGGCGACGGCGGATACGGTGTCGCAGCCGTTGCTGGAGCTTGAGCATTTGCAGGTCAGTTTTGGTGAGACGCGGGCAGTCCGCGATGTGACGCTCACCCTGGGTCAAGGCGAACGGATGGCGCTGGTGGGCGAATCCGGTTCGGGCAAAAGCGTGACCGCGCTGTCGATTCTGCGGCTGTTACATGACGCGCGGGTTCAGGGGGCGATCCGTTTCAATGGCGTGGATTTGCTGCGCCAAAGCGAACGCGCGATGCGCGGCCTGCGCGGCGCTGAGATCGCCATGATCTTTCAGGAGCCGATGAGCGCGCTTAATCCGCTCTATACGATTGGCGACCAGATCGCGGAGACGATCGTCCTGCACGATGCCGTGTCGCAGGCCGAAGCGCGCCGTCGCGCCGTGGCCTTGCTGGCGCGCACGGGGATTGCCGAGCCTGGCCAGCGGGTCAACAGCTATCCTCATCAGCTCTCGGGTGGCCAGCGTCAGCGAGCGATGATCGCCATGGCGCTGGCTTGCCGCCCGCGCTTGCTGATCGCCGATGAGCCGACGACCGCGCTCGATGTCACGATTCGCGCGCAGATCGTTGATCTGTTGCTTGAACTGCAACGCGACGAAGCGCAAAAGCGTGGGATGGCGGTGCTTTTGATTACCCATGACCTGAATCTCGTGCGCCGTTTCGCGCAACGTGTCGCCGTGATGGAGCAGGGCGTGCTGGTCGAAAGCGGCACGGTGGAGCAGGTGTTTGCCACGCCGCAGCATCCTTATACCCAGCGGCTGTTGCGTAGCCGCCCGGAGCGCGCGGTGCAGCCGGTACCGGTTGCCGCACCGGTGCTGCTGGCTGCCCGTGATGTCTCGGTCGATTTTCGCTGCCGCCTGGGCGGCGTGCGCGGCTGGTTTCGTTCGGGATACTCACGGGTGTTGCGGCAGGTCAGCATGACGGTGCGCGAAGGCGAGACGCTAGGCGTGGTGGGCGAATCGGGCTCGGGCAAATCGACCCTGGCGTTTGCCTTGCTGGGTTTGCAACGCACGGCGCAAGGCGTGATCGAGTTTCAGGGGCGTCCGCTGGCGAGCTACCAGGGACGGCAAAAAACGGCGCTGCGCTCTAATTTGCAGGTGGTGTTTCAGGACCCGTATAGTTCGCTGTCGCCGCGCCAGACCATCGAACAGATCGTGGGCGAAGGGCTTGCCTTGCACCGTCCGCAGCTCGATGCGCGAGCGCGCCGCGCCCGGGTGGTGAGTGTGCTGGCCGAGGTGGGGCTCGATTCCGCCGTATTGTCGCGCTATGCCCATGAGTTTTCGGGCGGCCAGCGCCAGCGCATTGCGATCGCCCGCTCGCTCGTGCTGGAGCCGCGCATGCTGATTCTCGACGAACCCACGAGTGCGCTTGATGTTTCGGTGCAGCAGCAGGTGCTCCAACTGCTGCAAGGGCTGCAACAGAAATACAACCTGGCTTACGTTTTTATCAGCCACGACCTGGCCGTGATTGGCGCAATGGCGCATCGCGTAGCGGTGATGCAAAACGGCGTCATCGTCGAAACCGGTGAGGTCGAACAGATTTTTTCCTGCCCAAGCCATCCTTACACCCGGAAACTTCTCGCAGCGGGCCTTGGCGCCTGACTCTGGTTAATTGCAAGGGGAGACCGATTGTATTTTTCTATTTGTTTTGACAGATAAATACTTACTGGCTAGTATCGACCAAACTTTTCCATAGACTAATGATTTTTAGGGAAAATATACCCGCCGATGCAGTATAAATATCTACCCAAAGCTTGCTCGCGCGCTATTGCCGGAATGGTTTTTGGCGTGCTGATCGCAGCAAATTCAAGTGTTTTCGCCGACGATATCGGCACTTATAACCAGAACGCCTCATATTCCCCCTCCGCCGGGTGGAATCCTGATTCATCCCCGTCCTCCAGTTCATCTACCTTGTCCGGCAGTGCTGCATCAGCAGGCCAGTCGAGCAGCGGTGGTGCGCGTTCATTTCTCTCGGGCATGGCCGGCAAGGCAGGCGATGTCGTGGTGGGCGCATTGGGCATGATTGGCGTGCGCTATCGCTGGGGCGGCAATACACCTGAATCCGGGCTGGATTGCAGCGGCTTTGTTCGCTATGTATTTCAGGACACCTTGGGCATGGCCTTGCCACGCCGTGCTGAAGAAATGAGTCGCGTGGGCGAAAAAGTACGCATGAGCGAGCTTCAGCCGGGTGATCTGGTGTTTTTCAACACGATGCGCCGCACGTTTTCACATGTCGGTATTTATATCGGCGGCAACAAGTTCGTGCATTCGCCCTCGACGGGCAGCACGATCCGCGTTGATGACCTCGATAGCGGTTACTGGGAAAAGCGTTTTACCGGCGCACGTCGCATCGAGACCGCGTTTCCCGACGCGCAAGATATGCGTCAGCGTGTGAATGTCACGATCCGGCGCGGGAACATGCAGTAATCCCGCGCAAGTGGGTATGACTTGAGACTTGACCTCTGCGTCGTTGTGAACTGTGCCCCAAACGTTGAATATCAATTCAACGTTTGGGGCACAGTGCGTTGTGCGGCCCTTTCTTCGTTTATTCGACGGTGAATGGCGAGTCTTCCCGGCACACCTCTTCCACGCCAGCCAGTTGTCGATACAACCGTTGTTCCACTTGACCAGATAGCACTCGCCGACCTGTCGGCAGGCTCCGCCCGCTTCGATGCCTGACTACGCGAGCCGAGGCTACATGTTTGTACAAGCCGAACTGATTCATCGCCGCACCTGAAAAACACGCGACCACGATTCCCGGCGCGCTTCACCTGACGGCCACATCGTATTCAGGGGCCACCGCGAGGCTTTACTTGCTGTGTAGCAGCCTAATGCTCCCGGACCCTGATTTAGGAGAGAATGCTCGCCATGAAGAGGTGTCTGATGACCAGACAACGGCGTACGTTTTCCCTGGAGTTCAAACAGCAAGAGGGCTATAGCCATATTGAGGCGAGCCGTTCGGCCGGCGCACGGCGAGACCGTGCTACGTCCAGGGTGCTCACGCCGGATCAGCAACGCATTAAAGAACTTGAGGCGCGCATCGGGCACCCCGAGCGTGAGAAGACCATTTTTAAAAAAGCGACCGCGTTCTTGATGTCGGAAGGGTGCGAACGGACGAAGTAATCGATCAGATTGGTGGAGATGAATCGGTCGAATCGGTCTGTGCAGTATTGGGCGTGTCGCGCAGGTTGATACGTGCACCGGGAGCGTACCTGTGTCAGGTTGGGCATCGCTATCCAACCGGTTAGCGATAATCTGCGAGTGGGGGCCGTCCTTATGAAATGTTCCATCGGGTTTTTTGCCACCATACCTATGGCAGTTTTATTTGTCACGGTGGGACTGGGCTACCTTTTCGGCAAGCTACGAGTGGGCCCCATTCAACTCGGCGGTGTCTGCGGAACCTTGATTGTCGCGCTTGTGCTAGGCCAGACGGGCTGTCAGTTGCATGGCGAGCTGAAAGAGGTTGCGTTCGCGCTGTTCATCTTTGCGATGGGCTATTCAGGCGGGCCGCAATTTTTTGCCAATCTCAATCGCTCGACTCTACGGTATATGGTGTTGCCGCTGATTGAGGCTGTCGTCGTGCTGGCAGTCGTGCTGGCGGCGGTATCGCTGCTCGGCCTCGATGCAGGGACCGCTGCCGGTCTCGCTGCCGGCGCAGCGACCGAATCGGCGGTTGTCGGGACTGCCGCAGAGGCACTCCGGCATCTCGGTCTGGAGCCCTCCGGGATGGCCCGGCTGGAAGCAAACATTGCCACTGCGTATACCCTCACTTATCTGGTGGGCTTGATCAGCATCGTGTTTTTCACGAGCCAGATTGCGCCGGTTCTATTAGGCATCAACCTGCGCACAGCGTCGAAAGAAATGGCCGCCAGCATGGAGGCCGCGACTGAGGACGACGTGGCCAGCCAGCCGGCATTACCACGGATTGTCGGCCGGGCATTTCGTGTTGAAAAAGCGGTGGGGCTGGCAATCGAAGCGCTTGAACATGAGATAGGCGGGCGCACCTTGGTGATTGGTTTGTTCCGCCATGGCGTTGCCGCAGAGCCGACCCCGGGGCAAGTTCTGGTCGCGGGTGATGTTATTGCGCTGATCGGGCGGCGTGATCGCCTCGTGAAGGCGGGCGGACTGATCGGCCCCGAAACACTGCTTCCCGAAGGGCACTCTGATGCCCTCCAACTGGCTCAGCGCGAGGTTATCGTGGGTGAGCGAGCCGTCAATGGCTTCACTTTGAGCGAGCTGTTCCGGACTGGGACATCGATGCATTTGCGAGCCGTGTGGATCCAGCGCGTCACGCGCTCGCATCTCAGCCTTCCGATCACGCCCGGCACGCGCCTTCAATATGGTGACCATGTCACCCTGGTGGGCGTAGAACCTATGTTGAGCGCGGTAGTGCGACAACTTGGAAAAGAAGCGACAACAACCGATGTGACCGACCTCGTCTTTCTGTGTGTCGGCATCCTGCTCGGGCTCGCTGTAGGAAGCCTGACATTGAAAGTCGGGGGTATCCCTCTGTCACTTGGCAGTGGTGGAGGTGCACTGCTCAGCGGGCTCGTGTTCGGCTGGATCAATTTCAGGCGGCCCGCCATCGGAGCGATACCGCAGGCTTCCGTGCAACTGCTGAAAGATTTGGGCCTCGCCACCTTCGTCGCTTGCGTCGGCTTATCCGCCGGACCTGATGCGATCGTGCTGATCCGTGAGCACGGGGCTGTCATCCCACTGATTGGGCTGGCCGTATCACTCGGCCCTGCTTGCCTATCGCTATGGATCGGCCATAAGGTCCTCAAAATCGAAGGCCCGCTGCTCATTGGTGCTATCGCAGGTCAGCATGTCAGCACGCCGGCGATCAGCGCCATCATGGCGAAGAGTCAGAGTTCAGTGCCGTTGCTCGGCTACACGGTGACCTACGCGATAGCCAACGTGATGCTCCCGGTACTGGGCCCGGTTATCGTCGGATTGGCGCACGTCATACGATAGGCCATGCCTGAAGGCCAGATGCCAGACCCACGAGCAACGTCAAATGCCCGCAAACGTGTTCCGTGTTTCAAAAGTGACCTGACTGTTTTTTTTCGTACCACGGGTGCCTGGAGAGTCGTGGCCCCGTGAATCGCCCGGGTTTCCCGGATCAGAGGAACCCTTATTTTCAGATTGGGTTGGCACGAAATTTCCCGGACAGGTCAATCAGGCAAAGCGCACCGGACGCTCGCATTCACTCATGCACGAAGGGCCTGTTCGAGAGGGCTGGGCAGGTATAATCCGGCCTTTGTCTGGCCCTTGTCTGGTCCTTATCCGTCCCGCTGTTTGGGGCTTTGCGCTGTGCCTGGCCATGGGTTGTATGGATTGCATGCGGCCGTCTATCCTTGCCGCGCCTGTATCGGTCATTGTTTGACCTGATGCGCGGTGAGCCCGGGCGAGTGCGCGGATAAACATCCTCCTTCTTCTTTTCCCGCATTTTTCGTGAAATAGCCTTCGAGTAACTGTCCATGACCACCCCTGTTCGCACCCGCTTTGCCCCGAGCCCTACGGGCTTCATCCACCTTGGCAATATTCGCTCCGCGCTGTACCCATGGGCGTTCGCGCGCAAGATGAAAGGCACCTTCGTATTGCGGATCGAAGATACCGATGTCGAGCGCTCTAGCGCGGTTTCGGTGGATGCGATTCTTGAGGGCATGGCGTGGCTAGGTCTGGATTTCGACGAGGGCCCGTTTTATCAGATGCAACGCATGGAGCGTTACCGCGAAGTGTTGCAGCAGATGATCGAAAGCGGGCTGGCTTATCCGTGCTACATGTCGACCGAAGCGCTGGATGCGCTGCGCGAGCGTCAGCGCGAAGCGGGCGAGAAGCCCCGTTATGACGGCACATGGCGTCCTGAGCCGGGCAAGACGTTACCCGAGGTGCCGCCTGGCGTGGAACCGGTGCTGCGTTTTCGCAATCCACTGAGCGGCGTGGTGGGCTGGGACGATGCGGTAAAAGGCCGCGTGGAGATTGCCAACGAGGAGCTGGATGACCTCGTCATCGCACGTCCGGATGGCACGCCGACCTATAACTTTTGCGTCGTCGTGGACGATCTCGACATGCGCATCACGCATGTGATTCGTGGCGATGATCACGTCAACAACACGCCGCGCCAGATCAACATCTTGCGTGCGCTCGGCGTCCAGCCACCGGTCTACGCTCACTTGCCGACGGTGCTCAATGAGCAGGGCGAGAAGATGAGCAAACGTCATGGCGCGATGAGCGTCACGGGTTACCGGGATGCGGGCTATTTGCCGGAGGCGGTGCTGAACTATCTGGCGCGCCTTGGCTGGTCGCATGGCGACGCGGAAATTTTCTCGCGCGAGCAGTTTGTCGAATGGTTCGATCTGGATCATCTGGGCAAATCACCGGCCCAGTACGATCACGACAAACTCAACTGGCTGAACAATCACTACATCAAAGTGGCGGATAACGCGCGCCTGGCGGAACTGGTCCGGCCGTTCTTCGTTGCCCTGGCGCTGGACTCCGCAGCGATAGAGCAGGGGCCCGAGCTGGCTGCGGTGGTCGCTTTGCTGAAAGACCGCGCATCGACGCTTAAGGAAATCGCCGAAAGCGCCGTGATGTTTTATCGCACGCCAGAGCCGGATGCTGAGCTGCTAGCGCAGCATTTGACTGCGGCTGTGCGTCCGGCGCTGGCTGATCTGGCGGCCGCACTTCGTGCAGCGGAATGGAGCAAGGAAGGGATTGCCGCGGCACTGAAGTCGACCCTGAGCGCGCACAAGCTGAAGATGCCCCAGTTGGCGATGCCTGTGCGGCTGGTGGTGGCCGGGACGACCCATACGCCTTCAATCGACAGTGTGTTGCAGCTGTTTGGCCGCGATGTTGTGGTGGACCGGATCGAAAAAGCGCTGGCCTGAATTTGTCATCAGGACGAGCCCCGCGCACGGAATGCTGAAAAATTTACGTGTGCGGTCTCAAAGGGTATTTACAAAGCGCAAATTGCTCACTAGAATCTCGTTTCTGTTCTGCAAGGGGGTATAGCTCAGCTGGGAGAGCGCTTGCATGGCATGCAAGAGGTCAGCGGTTCGATCCCGCTTACCTCCACCATCAGAACAGGTTGTAACGGTTGATGAAGTGTTGAAGTTAAGCAAGGTTAAGTAAGCCCTAAACTTTTAAGTAAAAAACACTTCACAAACTAGGGTAGGAAAGCTAGAATAGCGTTCTTTACTGCTGGCGGTTTTATCTTTCAGGTTTTATTAAGTTTTAACCTGCAAGCTAATTAACAAGCTAACAAGCCAGTCAGTTAATTTGACGATATATATCCGGCAGGCGCTTAAGCAGAAATTTAGGCAAAAGCCTGAGTTTCAGGCGCTGAAAAGATTATGTCCCCTTCGTCTAGAGGCCTAGGACATCACCCTTTCACGGTGAGTACAGGGGTTCGAATCCCCTAGGGGACGCCAAACATCCGCTGCATCAGGGTAACCGGTCGCAGCAGCTTCGCAAGAGCCAACCAACGCTTGCAAGCCATGATGTAAAAACTGGAGCGGTAGTTCAGTTGGTTAGAATACCGGCCTGTCACGCCGGGGGTCGCGGGTTCGAGTCCCGTCCGCTCCGCCAGACTAAGCCCGTTCATGATTGTCTGAGCGGGCTTTTTCATTAAGAAGTCGCACACATTTTTTGTCCCCTTCGTCTAGAGGCCTAGGACATCACCCTTTCACGGTGAGTACAGGGGTTCGAATCCCCTAGGGGACGCCAGACATCCGCCGCGCCAGGGTAATGGGTTGAACGGGGCGCAGCAGCTTCGCAAGAGCCAACCAACGCTTGCAGGCCACGATGTAAAAACTGGAGCGGTAGTTCAGTTGGTTAGAATACCGGCCTGTCACGCCGGGGGTCGCGGGTTCGAGTCCCGTCCGCTCCGCCAAAGATTGAAAAACCCTGCTAAATCATGTATTTAGCAGGGTTTTTGCATTTCAGGGCTGGTAGTAAATTTTGTAGCAATGCATGCTGAATTTGCCCGTCTATGTACGTGGTCGCACGTACTACCTGCATACCCGCATCGCAGGGAAGCAGTTCAAACGCTCCCTTGGTACAACAGATAAGAGTGTCGCTATCATCGGGCACTGGAACTCTTGAAAACGTGTGCGATGGCAATTGATTTGTCCAGGGTCAGGAAATATAAGCTTGACCTATCGAGAGGCGTTGCACGCGCTGATGGTCCTGAAAACCGGTACGAGGCGAAGTTGAACACGGAGAACGAAGAGATTGGCGACTGGCTGCTGCGTATCACGGGCTGCCATCGCAACTGGGGCTTTCTGCTGTGCTACTTCTACCTGCGCAACGTGAAGGGATTGGGCTGGAACCACAAGCGCATTTACCGGATTTACCGCGAGCTGGAACTGAACCTGCGTATCAAGCCGAAGAAGCGCCTGGTGCGGGAGACGCCACAGCCGCTGTCGGTGCCGCAGGCCATCAATGAAGTGTGGTCGATGGACTTCATGCATGACCAACTGGCGGACGGGCGCAGTATCCGGACGCTAAACGTAATTGATGATTTCAACCGCGAGGCGCTGGGCATCGAGGTGGATTTCTCGTTGCCATCCGAGCGGGTGATTCGCACGCTGAAGCAGCATCTGGAATGACGAGGCAAGCCGAAGGTTATCCGGTGCGACAACGGTCCGGAATATCTGAGCGCGGCTATCGTGACGTGGACGCAAAGGCAAGGCATCCGGCTGGAATACATCCAGCCGGGCAAGCCGCAGCAGAACGCGTATATCGAGCGGTTCAACCGGAGTGCGCGATACGAATGGCTGTCGCAGTATCTGTGGGAAGACTTGGAGCAGGTGCGCGAAGCGGCGGCCGACTGGATGTGGACTTACAATCACGAGCGCCCGAATAGGGCATTGGGCGGTTTTACCCCGAAGCAGCGGCTGGCCATGGCCGCTTAGTTTCTACTTCTGCCTGCCTTGGAAAACGGGGGTATTACCGAAACAGCCGATTGTCAAAACAAAATCCTGCCTTGCGCAGGATTTTGTTTTGACAATCGGAATTGGGGCAAGGGACCAAGTTCCATGTATCAGGGAAAATATGATCTGGGAATCAGAATATTGGAAAATGCCGCTCATTAAGTCTGCCGAATATCTTCGGCGAGTTAATCTGAGCGACAGGACGTCCGAACGCACTTTTGTGCGAATTGAAAAGGAGCTATTTCTAGACTTCTACGCAGTTCGCAAGCTACTCGATACATTCAAAGTTTCCGACAGCACTAAGGAGATGAAGTTTGATCTCATGGTGCATTCTGCTATTCGAAACGTTGATTACTTAAATTGGCATCGCTTGGACGAGAATTATGATCTGTCGGTTCACCAATCGGAAATCCGAGATATCCGATTTTTGTGCAATCAATTTATCCATAGCTATGTCTTCGTTGTATCGGAGGCAGCAGGACGATTAGACGGCTTTTTCGTGTCGTCTGATAGAGATAGAAACTCCAAGTGCTATTTTGTCGAAATTGAACACATACTTCACATTTTTCGTACTGTAGGCAGGGACTATCCTTCATGTACAGAATTTACCCGTGACAAAGATGGTCAGTGGATCGGAAAAGTTGAGAAGGCTAAGGAAAGATCCGGTCCTTTCCAGTAAGAGCCTCATAGGCCTCTTTTAGCTCGTTTTCAATTCTGTCTCTTTCTGGTGGCAAGAGATCAAGGAGGGCTGTAGCACACATTCTGAGAAATGCGCTAAGTTCTCCCTCCATGAGCGAAGCGAGTAAATTTCTTTTTTCAGATAGAAAATATAAAGAATCGTACGCCCTCTCCGCCTTTTCTGCGATTTCTGGTTCTTGCTCTGAAAGCTCTATAAGGAGTTTTTCATACCATTTCGTCTTGAACTCAGGTAGCGTCATTTCCAGACTGTCTCTGTCTGCTGAAATCACGCATGACTCATAGCCATGTCTCAGGCATATGAATTGAAATTTAAGATTAGCGCAGTCACGATGTTCGCGTAAAAAATCCAAAATTTTGAAAAATGAATCAATGGATGCGTAATTTTGCTTGATCTCACTCCCTATAACTCGGGCGAATGCATTTTTTCTCGACCTTCTCGCTCTCCTCTTCCTTTTACCTTCCAGGCATTCCTTAAATATGAAAAGTAGGACTGCCGCAATGACAGAGACAGGTAATATCTGAGAAAAATTGATCGTTGCGATGACAGAAGCGAGTGTGGTTTGAATGGAGTCAATCATCGATATTTGCGCTTTTTTTGATATGTTGAGGACGCCTGGGCCATATTGTGTCTGGTCTGATCAGGTAAGACAAGGGCTCATTCCTGCGGTCGTGTGTACGTTTGCAGGCTCATGTGCACCTTGCAGCATGAGAATCAAGCTGAAATACGGGGGTAATGCCCATCCACTACTACAACCACGAACGCATCAGGAGCAAATTAAAAAGCCTGAGTCCCGTGCAATACAGGACTCAGGCCTTGGTAGCCCGCTAGACTCTCACTGTCCAACTTCGTGGGTGCAGTTCTGAAGCGGGCTTTTCGTTTTCCCAGAGAAACCAGCAACGAAAAATAGCGGTTGTCAGCCCATGCGGGCTGCTTTAACTTGGACGAATTCTATTTTCCTTGTGCCGCGCATGGCCGATCCGAACGGCGACTCCTATCCTTTGGGCTTATTTTTGCGTGAAGCCACGGCGGACGATTTCGTGTTTGCCGAAGCGCTGACGTTCGACAACATGGGCGGCTATTACCGGCGGCATCGGCTGCTGTGGCGTGCCGACCTGTTTTTTGCCAGCTGGCGTGAGTCGGAAAATTACATTCTCGAAGCCAGCGGCCAGCCGATCGGCTTGCTGCGCCTCACCGAAGAACACAATTCGCTCCATGTGCGTGACCTGCAAATTGCAAAGACACATCGTTCGCAAGGCGCGGGGACTTACCTGCTCGATGTCGTGCATCAATGGGCGCGCGAAAGAGGGGTGCAGACGCTGCAACTGCGGGTGTTCGTCGATAATCCCGCCATGAACCTGTATTGCCGCAAAGGTTACCGGCCCGTGGGCCCAAGGCTGGCGCGATTGGGCGTGCTCTGGCACATGTCGCGTCGCGTTTGACACGTAACGGGCACTAACGGCCCTGTAACGTTCCGCGAATGAAATGCCACGGTGGCTGGGGCTCATCGCGGGGAGGCACTCGCCGTGACACAGCGATTTCGTTTGCGCCATCGCTTCATCTTGCACGAACACCTGTCTTTCGTTTGCCGCGATACCGGGACGCGCACAAGCCGCCGCCGCGCCCGGTTCGGCGTTTCCGTCTCCATCAGGCTAGCAGGAACGTTTGCTAGCACGGTGTTACCTAAAGAGGCTTTGAGTGATCTTTAAAAAAACGAAACATGATTATTCCACCAGGCGCGAATCTACCCGTTACAGGATTTGAAACGATTTTCGAGAGATCAATAACGATTGCGGCTATCGCTGTTTACTCGTCGCGCCTGGCAATATCCACGATTTATTCACAGGAATTACTTGAAAAATGCAAACCAGCTCGGTAGGTAAACAGAATGTTAACGGTTTCAATCAGTTAAATGAACAAAATCAGGGAGATGATACGGTGCCTCGAGGTATTGGGGGAAATAACTGTACGCTTGCCCCTGCCGGAAATCCTGCTGCGACTATTGGGCCGCAATTATTTCCCACGAATAATATCAATTTGGGTGCCGTGGATCTCAAGGATGCCATTGATTATGTCGATCTGATAGTGAAGCAGAGTAAAGAATTAACAAAAATAAACACTAATTTTTCAAATATATTTAAAAAATTAGTATTTTCGAAGAGGGATTTTGAAATCCTGATAAAATCTCATGATTCTGAAAGTATGGGTGTATTGAAAGATCAATACTTTATTAAATATTGTATGGAAAAATTTAAAAATTTTCAAGAAAAAAATCCTTTTCCAGATGGTATTAAAGATGTAGCTTACGGAAATAAAAATAATCCCGTGATTTATGAAAAATTTGATAGCATAATTAAAGCTAGTGAAAAGTTTGTGCCTGCGGCAAAGCAGTTGTTCGAAGCCGATGGAAAAATAAACAAGTTGCTCAGTGAAAAAATAGAATTGGAACCCATGCTCGATAAATTATGGCGTGATTTTTCCAATGAACCTGCAATGAAAATTGTCATGCAGGAGCTCGACGAATTAGAAAAAATATTAGAGATGACAAAAATTATTCAATTGCTCAATTACTCAATGACTCATCAAGACGCTTAAAAATTTGGATGTTTAAAGCCGGCGTGAGTCTGGCGAATTCACGCCATGTAACGAATTGAGTTGTGCGCTGTTTCCATGCCGCCCGGTTGTCGTGGTCAATTCATCCCGGACATTGGGCGGTAACCGAAATTGCGCCGCTTTTGCCGCAAGAGGCTGAACGGCCCCCCAAATCGCCAGACGGGCATCCAACGTTTGGGGGGCCGTTCAGCCTCTTGCGGCAGCCTTCAAGTCACGTTTTAAATCTCTTCGTACAAAGGCAGCGTGAGGAAGTCCGCAAAATTTTCCGACGTCGACATCGCCTCGAAGATTTGTGCGGCCCGCTCATAAGGGCGGCTGTCGCCGCCGACCTCTACCAGGATTTTCTTCAGTTCCTGCCCCGTCAAATCGCGCACCAGTTCCGCTGTGACCTTGCGGCCATCGTCGAGCTTGCCTTTCGGTGAGCGAATCCACTGCCACACCTGCGAGCGGGAGATTTCGGCGGTTGCCGCATCTTCCATCAGGTTGTGAATCGGCACGCAGCCATTGCCTGTCAGCCACGATCCCAGGTAATGCACCCCGACGTTGATGTTATTGCGCAGGCCCGCTTCGGTGATGGGCGCTTCCGGGCGGAAATCGAGCAGATCATGTGCGCTTACCTGCACATCGTCGCGCTGCTTGCCGATCTGGTTGGGTTGGGTGCCCAGCACCTTGACGAACTCTTCCATGGCGACCGGCACGAGGCCTGGGTGTGCCACCCAGCCGCCGTCGTAGCCATCGCCCGCATCGCGGGCCTTGTCCGAGCGCACACCGTTCATCGCCCGTTCGTTGGCCACCGGATCGTTCTTGATCGGAATCAGCGCGCTCATGCCGCCAATCGCGGGTGCTCCACGACGATGGCAGGTTTTGAGCAATTGCAGCGCATAGGCACGCATGAACGGTACGGTCATCGTGATTTGCGAGCGGTCGGCGAGGCAAAAATTCTTGTCGTTCCTGAACTTCTTGATGGCCGAGAAAATGTAGTCCCAGCGGCCTGCGTTCAACCCCGAACTGTGTTCACGCAGCTCGTACAGGATCTCATCCATTTCGAAGGCGGCGAGAATGGTTTCGATGAGCACGGTGGCGCGAATGGTGCCGCGCGGCAGGCCGAGCACGTCTTGCGCGGCAATGAAAATATCGTTCCACAGACGCGCCTCAAGATGGTTTTCCATCTTGGGCAGATAAAAGTACGGCCCCGAGCCGCGTGCGAGCAGTTCTTTAGCGTTATGAAACAGGTACAGCGCGAAGTCGAAGAGGCCGCCCGAGACGCGCTGGCTGTCGATCAGGACGTGCTTTTCGTCAAGATGCCAGCCGCGCGGGCGAACGATCAGCGTGGCGATGATGTCGTTCAGGCGATAGGACTTGCCGTTTTGTTCCAGCGCGATCGTGCGGCGCACGGCGTCTTTCAGATTGATCTGGCCGTTGATCTGGTTGTCCCAGTTCGGCGTATTCGAATCTTCGAAGTCGCTCATGTAGGAATCCGCGCCGGAGTTCAGCGCGTTGATGATCATCTTGCGCTCGACGGGGCCGGTGATCTCGACACGGCGGCAGCGCAGGTCAGCCGGGAGCGGGGCGATGCTCCAGTCGCCGGCGCGGATGGCCTGCGTTTGCGGCAGAAAATCGGGGCGCTCGCCTGCATCGAGGCGTTTCGTGCGTTCGGCGCGGGCCGTGAGTAGCGCCTGGCGGCGTGGCTCGAACGTGCGATGCAGCCTGGCGACGAATGCCAGCGCCTCAGGCGTGAGGATGGCTTCGAAGCCGGGCTTGATCTCGCCGGTTATTTCCATGCCTTGTGGCAGTGTGCTTGTCATGATTTCTCCTTGGTCGGTCGGATGGTAATGAGGTGGATTGCGGGGTGTGGTGAGTGGGGAAAGGGGCCGTCACGTTTCATGTACATCAGGCGCGGGAAGTGCGGGAAGTGTGGCCAGGGCGGGCACGGCCAGGGCCACGGCTGGACGGCGCGAAGGTTTGAAGAAAGTGTGCCAGGTCGTTCATGCCTTGACCCGTGCCATGAAACGTCACGCCCAGTTCGTCGGCGCGGGCGTGTTGCCGGTTGAGCCAGAACGTGGTGTAGCCGAACCAGCAGGCGCCCACGGCATCCCAGCCATTCGCTGAAACAAAAACGATGTCGCGCGCCGGGGCATTGCCGAACGCACGGGTGCCCAGTGCATAGGCGGCGGGCGCGGGTTTGTAGGCACGGACGGCCTCGACGGACAGCACATGGTCGAAGAGGCCTGTCATGCCCGCGCTTTTGAGTGCGATGTCGAGCATTTGCGGGTTGCCATTGGATAGCACCGCGAGGCCCGGCACCGGGCCGGTAGCGCCTGGGTGCCGCGACTGGCCCAACTGGCCCAGCTGACGCAACTGGCGTAGCGCAGGGAGCGCATCAGGAAACGCGGAGAGGCAGGCATATTCGTCCATTAAGCGTTTTTCGGCCTGGCGCTCGAGCGTCAGGCCGAGGCAGTGCGCTGCATAGCGCAGCGCATCGAGCGTGATATTCCAGAAGGGCTGGTAATGCGTGCCAGCCGGATCGGCGAGCGTGCGCAAATGGGTGTATTCGATCTGCTTTTGCCGCCATAGCTGGGACAGGCTGTCGCCGTGGCCGGGAAACATCTGCTCGGCCGCGGCGACTACCGAATGCACGTCGAAGAGCGTGCCATAGGCATCGAAAATCACGGCTTTGGGCACGAGTGCCGGGATGGCGGACATGGCCATACGCTCCCGAAGAAAGTTCTGCGGATTGTATTAGTGTTCGCATATGCTAAAAAAGTCCCTAATCATCACTTGATCTTTTACTTTCATCAACCTAATCTGGCTGGCGAAATTTCCCTTGCGGCTTTTCTCCTGGATGCCCTGTCATGGCCCGTTTCCGGCAAATCGAGACTTTCGTTGCAGTGGCGGCGCGTGGCAGCCTGTCTGCCGCGGCCCAGGCGGAAGGGGTGGCACCGGCCATCATCGGGCGCCGGATTGATGCGCTGGAGGAGCGGCTCGGCGTCAAGCTGCTGCTGCGCACGACACGCAAGCTGACGCTGACCTTCGAAGGCTCGGCGTTTCTTGAGGATTGCCAGCGCATCATTCACGACATGCAAAATGCCGAAGCCAGCGTGTCGGCCGGCGGGGTGAAGGCGAGCGGCCATCTGCGGGTGTCGGCGCCCGCTGGTTTTGGCCGGCGCCACGTGGCGCCCCTCGTGCCGGCTTTTACCGCGGCTCATCCTGATGTTTCGATCACGCTGGATCTGTCCGATCGCACGGTTGATCTGGTCAATGAAGGTTTCGATTGTGCGGTGCGCCTTGGCGCGTTGCCGGATTCGTCGCTGGTGTCGCTGCGGCTCGGAGAAAACCGGCGCGTCTGCGTGGCCTCGCCTGATTATCTGGCGCGGCGTGGGGCGCCTGCGACGCTCGCGGATCTGGCACGGCACAACTGTCTGGCGCTGGGAGCAAGCGCGAACCAGCAGCGCGGCTGGACCTTCCAGCAAGAAGGCAAGACGGTGTCGATCAAGGTTTCCGGCACGATGGAATGCTCCGATGGAGCGGTTTTGCATGAGTGGTGTCTCGGCGGGTATGGCCTCGCCTGGCGTTCGTGGTGGGAAGTGGGCAGCGATATCGTGGCAGGGCGCCTCGTGAACGTGCTGGAAGCGTTCGAAGCACCGCCTGTGGGGATTCACGCCGTATTTCCGCAACGCCGTCATTTGCCACTGCGCGTGCGGCTCTTTCTCGATTTTGTGAAGCATACGTATGGTCGCCAGGAGTACTGGGGCTAGACTCGCAGGGCATGGCGCTTCAGCGCGCATTCATCCCGGCATTCATGAAACAGGCCATGCCGGCCGCACCTGCGGTACCGGCGCTCTGCCGCTTTGCCGCTTTGCCGTTCTACTCACAGGGGAAACATCATGTTCAAACACATTCTGGTTCCGACAGATGGCTCTGATCTGTCACAAAAAGCCATTGATGGCGCGATTGGCCTGGCGCGCTCACTCGGCGCACGGCTGACGGCCTATGCCTGCCTGCCGCAATATCCGTATGCCTCGTTCTCCGAGGTCGTGATCGAGCCGCCGGTCGATTTTCAGGTGCGTAGCGAGCACGAGGCCCGTTTGCATCTGCGCCAGATCGAAGACGCCGCGCGGCTCGCGGGTATTGCCTGCGAGAGCCAGACCAGCGTGCATCCCGCGCCTTATCTGGGGATTATCGAGGCGGCCGAGCATGGCGGCTGCGATCTGATTTTCATGGCCTCGCATGGACGGCGCGGGCTGGGCAGCCTGCTGATCGGCAGTGAAACCCAGCGCGTGCTGACGCACACCAAAGTTCCCGTCATCGTGTATCGCTAGGCGCCTCGAGCCCAAGCGCGCCTGGCCATACCGGTTTCCCTGCGCGGCTGTCAGGCGACCTTTTTATCGAAGAACTGCGCGTCCTCGGTCGAGCCATGCAACGCCGTGGTCGAGGCATCGCGTTCCACGGTCTGCGTCACGGCATCGAAGTAACCGGTGCCGACTTCGCGCTGGTGCTTGACGGCCGTAAAACCTTGTTCGGCCGCGGCGAATTCCGCTTGCTGCATTTCCACGAAGGCGCTCATCTGCGTGCGGGCATAGCCGTGCGCCAGATTGAACATCGAATAGTTCAGCGCATGGAAGCCCGCCAGCGTGATGAACTGGAACTTGTAGCCCATCGCACCCAGTTCTTTCTGGAAGCGGGCGATGGTGGCGTCATCGAGATTCTTTTTCCAGTTGAACGACGGCGAACAGTTGTACGACAGCATCTTGCCGGGGAACTGTTTGTGGATCGCTTCGGCGAAGTGCCGGGCGTATTCGAGATCCGGTTTGCCGGTTTCGCACCAGACCAGATCGGCATACGGCGCATAGGCGAGGCCACGTGAAATTGCCTGCGCAAGGCCGGGCTTCGTGCGATAAAAGCCTTCGACGGTGCGCTCGCCGGTTAAAAAGGGACGGTCGTTGTCGTCGATATCGGAGGTGATCAGATCGGCGGCTTCGGCATCGGTGCGCGCGATCAGAAGCGTGGGGGTGCCGCAAACATCCGCCGCGAGCCGGGCCGCGGTCAGCTTGGCGATGTTCTCGCGGGTGGGCACGAGCACCTTGCCGCCCATGTGGCCGCATTTTTTCACGGAGGCCAGTTGGTCTTCGAAATGCACGCCCGACGCCCCCGCCTCGATCATCGCTTTCATGAGTTCAAACGCATTCAGCACGCCGCCAAACCCTGCTTCGGCATCGGCGACGATGGGCGCGAAGAAATCGGTGTAGCCCTCGTCGCCGGGATTCTTGTCTTCAGACCACTGAATCTGGTCGGCACGGGTCAGCGTATTGTTGATCCGCTTGACGACAAGGGGGACTGAATTGGCCGGATACAGCGACTGGTCGGGATACATCTCACCGGCCACGTTGGCATCGCCCGCGACCTGCCAGCCAGAGAGATAAATCGCCTTGAGCCCAGCCTTGACCTGCTGCATGGCCTGGTTGCCGGTTAGCGCGCCGAGCGCATTGACGAAGGGTTCGTGGTTGAGGAGGCTCCACAATTTTTGCGCACCGCGTTTGGCCAGCGTGTGTTCGACGCTCACCGAACCGCGCAGCCGGACCACATCGGCGGCGCTGTAACTGCGTGTGACCCCTTTCCAGCGTGGATCGGTGGCCCATTCCTGCTGAAGTTGCCCGGCTTGCTGTTGACGTGACATGGTGTGCTCCGTGGATGGTGGTGAAGGTCAAAAACGAAGAGGAGGGTGAGCCTGGCGTAACGCGGGTGGGGTCTCGGTGGCGGGTGCGGCCCGAGACGGCCCGCTTCGTGAAGTCTTGTATAAGAGTCTAGGGGCGCAAAAGTGCCGAAAACGTGTCTTTCATGAATTTTATTTATATTTTTAATCGTTTTAAATCATGTAGATAAAATCTATTTTTTATAATGAGAAATGCCATTTCCTCTGTTGCAAAGAGACTCTTGTGCCACGCAGCATGACTTTTTACGAGGCAAAAGAATTTTTCACATCATGAAATTCGATAAAGCCAGGGATGTCCTGTTCACGCGAAAAATTGCGGAAAAATCAGGCGAAAAAAAACCGCCTGACCGGGAAATCCTGATCAGACGGTTTTTTCGAGCCGCACGGGCTCGATGCATGCGCCCGTGCTGGTGCTACCGCACCCGTTATGGCGTTTAGCCGCCGCGACGCGAGCTGCTGCGTGTGCCTTCGCTGCGGCGTGCGCCGTAGCCGTCACGCGAACCGCCCGTGCCCGCCGAAGACTTGCCGCTCCAGCCACCACCACCGGCTGGCTTGCTACCGCCGCCACTGCCGCCGCCGCCAAAGCGACGGCCACCACCGCCGCCGCCGCCCGGACGGCCACGGCCGCCAGCGAAACCACCGCGGCCGCCACTGGAAGCCGTCTTGCGCGGCTCGAAGCCGGCCACGACGTTCACGGCCAGCGGTGTGCGGACAAAGCGTTCGATGCGCTTGAGCGCACCTTGCTCGGCGTGATGCACGAGGCTGACAGCAATACCTGAGCGTCCAGCACGGCCGGTACGGCCGATGCGGTGAACGTAATCTTCGGCGAACTTCGGCAGATCGTAGTTGAACACGTGCGTGATGCCCGGAATATCAATGCCACGTGCCGCGACATCGGTGGCGACGAGTACTCGTACCTTGCGCTCACGCAACGCACGGATGGTCCGGTTGCGCGCACCTTGAGGCAGATCGCCATGCAAGGCCGCTGATTCAAAACCGGCATCCGCCAGACGGCCCGCGAGCTGGTCCGCATCGTTTTTGGTTGCGGTAAACACGATGGCCTGATCGAGGCCTGCATCGCGCAGCAGGTGATCGAGCAAACGATCCTTGTGATCGCGGTCATCCACGTAATGCACCGTTTGCGCGATATTGGCGCGCTGTTCAAGACGCTGGACGATTTCGATGCGTTCCGGGTTTTTCAGCAAACGGCCGGTCAGGGAGCTGATCTTGCCGTCGAGCGTGGCCGAAAACAGCATGGTTTGACGCGATGTCGGCGTGGCGGCCACGATGGTTTCGATATCGTCGATAAAGCCCATGTCGAGCATGCGGTCGGCTTCGTCGAGCACGAGGATTTGCAACTGCGACAGGTCAATCCGGCCGCGTTCGAGGTGATCGAGCAGACGGCCCGGCGTGGCCACCAGGATTTCAGGGTTTTTTGCCAGCAGCATCAGTTGCTGGCCATAAGCGACGCCCCCGAGAATGCTCACCGTGCGCAGGCGCTTGAGGTGCTTGCCGTAGGTTGATGCGGCGCTGGTGACTTGCATCGCCAGCTCACGGGTGGGGGTTAGCACCAGCAGGCTGGGGCGTGCCACCGGCTGCGGCCGGCGGGTACGGCCACCGGCCGCAGCGTCACGGGGTTCGCGCGGCTGGCTGGCTTGAGTTTTTTGCAACTGGGCGAAACGTTCGATGGCCGGCAGCATGAACGCGGCGGTTTTGCCCGAACCGGTCGGGCTCGAAACCAGCAGGTCGCGGCCAGCGATGGCAGCAGGGATGGCGCGTTGTTGCACAGGGGTGGGGTTTTGATAGCCGGCGGCCGTCAGCGCCGAGACAATTTCTGGCGACAGGCCGAGCGAGGCAAACGATGGGCCTTCGGCTTCGGCCGGTGCAGCGGCCATTTGCGCCTCGGGCGCAATGGCGGAAATCGGGGTGGGAGCGGCAACCACGGGGCTGGCGGCAGGCGTTGTGGCTGGCGTATCGAGGCCGAGAACCTGATCGGCGATGCTGTTCATGGGGCTGGGGGTATTGCTCGAAGTCATGAGAATCCTTGAAACACAGGGAATAAAACGTCGGAATAAAACGTCGGCGCCAATCGGCATACCCAAGTCGTCGGATTCCGCG
The DNA here is from genome assembly GCF_009455685.1 of Paraburkholderia hayleyella. NCBI lineage: Bacteria > Pseudomonadati > Pseudomonadota > Betaproteobacteria > Burkholderiales > Burkholderiaceae > Paraburkholderia > Paraburkholderia hayleyella. The sequence goes on from NZ_QPES01000001.1 coordinate 1,646,869, forward strand.
AGCAAAATAACCGCGAACAAATCGAAAAACGGGGGCAACTCGCTTGCGATGCGGGCGAGTGTTTAGTTAGAAGCTGTATCGGGTGCAACATGCCAACCTGGCGTGTCGCCAGCCGGGTGCCTGGGATAGGACTGACCGTAAAGGCCTGGGCAGGAGGGGACAGTTTCTGAACTGGATTGGAGCAAAACGCTACGAAGCGCCGCGCTGCAGAGGCCGCGAAGTACCAAGCGGCACAAACAGGAAAAGCGCTAAGCCCGCATTATAGCGGGCTTTTGCTGCGCTGCGCCACTTTTTAAGACAATTCCTGGATAATTCGATGCTGACCGGGCTGTGAGCCCGGTCAGCGCCCGGTCTGTGTCCGGTTTGTGTTCGATTTGTGTCCGCTCGACCCGGGCGAAATCAAGGTAAATGGTGGTTGAATGACTCGCTTTTTAAGCCGCCGTGCCATTTTTCAGTGATTCAACCAGTTCGACGTATTGCTGTTTCGCTGTGTCCGGTGCGGTGCCCTTGAGCGCAGTCCAGGCGTCGTATTTGTATTTGCCGACGATATCGGTGAAACCCGGCTTGTCGCCTTGTACATCGCCATCGGTGGCCTGCTTGAAGAGCGCGTAAAGCCGCAGCAAGGTCAGGTTGCCCGGGCGCTCGGAGAGCTGTTTGACATCGTCCTGGGCCTGGGTGAACTGGGTGTGGAGGTCGCTCAT